>PTKE01000060.1 GCA_002937585.1 Alphaproteobacteria bacterium MarineAlpha9_Bin6
GTAAAGAGTTCGAGCAAAACCCTCGGCAATTCCTGGCTCGGCACGTGGAATAGCGACGCATTCGCGAACACGCCATCAAAGTAGCTCTCCGGTAATACCATCGCGAGAAAATCCTGGTGGAGAACCTCACACCCTGAATAGGAGCGTGCCATAGCCACGAGTGCCTCCGATCCGTCCAGGCCAACGGCTTCGTGTCCCAATGAATGAAAATGTCGGAGATCTCGCCCAGGCCCACAACCCATGTCGAGGATGGCATACGGGGGCTCGCCTTCAATCTCTTCCAAGAGCGCCTCATAGTTCTGGCTGACATCGTGATTTCGAGTGCCGTACCAGTAATCTTCGGCCGCCCGGTCATAATGCCCGATGGTTATTTCTGAAATGCGCCGCAATTGTGCTTTATCGAGCGCGTTGGACGGCTTGCCAGGATTACGATTCGGTTTCACCATGCGCGCCGCTTTTCCACCCGAACGGTAGCGTTCGGAGCCCGGGCTGCTGAGGAATTTGGCCACAGTCGCGCTGGTCCAGCGCCGGCCCTTGCAGGTGATGACACCCTTGGCGTTGTGAAATGATCGGCGATGGCTTGGGGCGCAGTCATCCCCCTCTCCTCGCCAGCCTCAACTTCGAGGACGAGATGCTGCATGAATGCCTCTCTCTTGTCGCCGTTGCGCCATTCCGTAAATCCCTCGGTATTTATTTTGTACGTTCGACAGCACAATTGCACCCTTCTTTACTTGACCGTCCAATCCCCAGCCAAGCAACAGCCTCCGTAATCAGAACGGTCCGGCCAGACGTTAATTTTCCTATTGAATCAGGAGCCAGGGCCCCTGGGCGCACAGGAATGGGTCCCTGTTCCGTGGACCCCCTACGCCTGTTCACCGCTACTCTTCCCATGTGCCATGTGCCGCGGATCCTGTTTCTAGGGCCAGGGACCATGGGCAGAGTATTAGTTAGCTACCTACATGTCATAGTCTAGCGTGCACAGCTGAACTTGCAGTTGGAAGCGGGAGCGCCACAGGTACGCCATTTATAATGGAGCCCTCCAACCTTCAACAAAGTGCCCCAATGCTTGAGAACTTCCCATATGCCGAGCTTGTCCTTATAGCAGCGACCGAACCGTTCAATCACATTCCTCCCATGAGCAGAGGCTAAACAGGCAATCCTAGTTACTAGGCATACCCTTCCGGAGCAACAAACCCACCAATACTTTCTTCCATCAGACGGGCAAAATGGATGGTAGTAAGATCACTCATGTGCGACCCGATTATTTGCAGCCCGCAGGGCAACCCGGAACGGGTTAAGCCGGCCGGCGCACAAGTCGCCGGCAGGAACACTGCACTGGGCAAGCCGGCCCAAAACAACTGGTCAACTTCCGGTTCCGGGGTGTTGTTGACCAGGATCGTGCGGTCTGCCCGCTCACCCGCTTGGTTATGCGGAAATGCTGCAGAGGCGGCAATTGGTGTAAGCAGAAGGTCATAGCTATCAAAGAATGCCGCCCATTCGCGGCATAGTAATTCGCGCTTCTCGTTCCAGACCAACCATTCCGTATGACTCATGGTAACCGCCCGGTCAACGATAGCCTTATAGCTGAAGTCATCCGGATCACTAGCGAAGGCTCTGTTCCGGTGCGTTTCCAATGCATCGTCGCTCAAACGCGTTGCTGTAGCCGCGCGTAGAAGCATCAAATAGATCAAATGTGCACGCTTTGTGTCGGCCACTGGCCGAGCCTTGTCATCAATTTGTACACCTCGCCGAGCCAGATGTTCTATTTTAGCCTGCAGTTGATCCGTCAAATCGCCATCCTGGGCACAGTTCTCGTCCTCCAAAAGCACGCCAACCTTGAAATCTTTCAAGTGCTTTTTTCGTGATGACGGCAACTTTAAAGTCAAGCCTCGGGCGTTACGCCCATCGACACCCGCCATTGCAAGCGTTGCTATCTCCAGGTCATTGGCGCCCCTAGCCAAGGGTCCAATAACCGAAATATCCGCTGGGACATTTTTACCTGGTAAAGCGTGACCGGTAGTTGGCAATATTCCCATGGTTGGCTTGTGGCCAAAGACGCCCGAATAGTGTGCCGGATTGCGGATGGACGCACCGATGTCGCTGCCGGCCTCAATACCAGTCATCCCTGCTGCTAGCGCTGCCGCAGCGCCACCGGAAGAACCACCCGGGGTTCGGGTGATGTCCCATGGATTGTTGGTAGTACCATAAATTTCGTTAAAGCTCTGCCAGTCCGCTAACATAAAAGGCACATTAGTTTTTCCAAACAAGGTAACGCCGGCAGCCTTCATTCGAGTAACCGCAAGTGCATCGCCTAGTGCAATGTTATCTTTTAGTGTCGGCACTCCCCATGTGGTTGGTTGTCCAGCGACATTGAAACTCTCCTTGATAGTCATTGGCACGCCGTGCAACGGCCCCCAAATATCGGCGTGAGCCAGGGCTTGGTCAGCCTCATGCGCCCTCGCTCGAGCCCCTTGTTCGTCCAGCACTATTATTGCGTTGAGTACTGGATTGTGGCGCGACACACGATCTAGATAGATTTCTAGCAACTCTAAACAGCTTAATTCTTTGTCACGAATTTTCTTCGCGAGTTGCGTAGCGGTGAGATAATGAAGGTCCGTCATATTTACTGAACTAGCTTTAAAAGTTTCAATTTCGCTTCAAATTCTAAATCGGCGCAAAATCCCTTGTCCTGCGGACAGTGTAGGGCGATTCCGGCGGTCTCCGTGAACTTCGCCGACACCTATCACCGGGGCGGTATCTCGCACACCTGGCCGGTGCCGCCCTGCCCCGTTGGTACAATTCTCAAGCAGCTAGATCGTCAAACTTGTTCTTGCCACAGCGATCAGTTCCACGCAGAAGCAAAACTGGATTCTCCGCGAAATTAATCTTTGTATTGTATTTTTTACTACGTGCCACGTGCATCTCGTTCGCGATATTCCGATCGTAATGTGATGTTGTCGGCATCATACGCATCGTCATACCACGTCGGGTCTGTCCCGATCGGTTGGGCTGCGAGCCATGCATCAGATAAACATCATGCAATGAAATTTGCCCGCGTTCGAGAATGATGTTTGTGGCGTCCGTCTGGTTAAACTCGCTCCCCACGAGTTCCTCGTGCAATGTGAGATCGTCCCTTGGATTATGCCGGTGACGTGCTAAGGATCGACTAGAATGCGAGCCCGGTATCACCTGCAAGCAACCATTCTCAATAGTGGAATCATCAATAGCAATCCAGACAGAACATGTCGCCAGTGGCCGGATTGGCCAGTACTCACCATCCTGATGCCATGGGGTGGCTTTCCCATCGTAGGCCGGCTTTCCAAACAAACTCATATTCCACAATGCAATATCAGGCCCAATAAGTTGGGCAACCATATCTAAAATACCGGGGCTATAACAATATTCGGAGAACGCAATATCCTCCCTAAGCAAAGCGGAACAATTATCGCGATATTCCGGGTGTTCATTGAGCAAGGCAGAGACTTTTGCGTCAATCAATTCGAGTACCGTATTGGATAGCCGGAAGTCCGGGACGATATACCCATCCTTATGGTATTGTTCGATTTGCGTTGCAGTCAACATGATCGGAGCCTTCACTTCTCCTTCGCTATCCTACCAATTTGCAGTGCCATATCCGTTGGAAAACAAACAAGTAGTCTGGAACTTACCGGCAAACAATATGCAAATCAAAACGTCTGGCAACACAGGTTCTAAAGAGGCGGAAACTGGTGTCGCCAGCTGATAGATAACTCTGGCCATCCCATGAACGAAAATAACAAGCGGACCATTTTCTGGACCAGACGCCAGATAAAGCGTCGAGTGACCGCCCTGCATACAAGTGTGTTCCGAAACCGATCCCAAGGTCATGCGTAAAGAATCAGTGCGATCAAAACAGAAATCAAGCACCCTTTCACCAACCACTGCGTCTTCATTGGTTTGTAGTTAACAAAAAGGTCCAATTACCCTTCCCAAACAAGAGCCACAAGATGATCCGAATTCTGTTTTTTTTACTCCTAATAGGACTATGGTCGATTAAGTCTCTGGCGTCCGAGTCCGAGCTCCAACTAAAGTTCATTGGTGCAAGCACAGTAGAGTTGAACAATCCTCATGACCTAAAACTATCTCAGGATGGTAAATACCTTTTCGTATCCGACGTCGGGAAAAACCGTATCGCCGTACTTAACCCAAACACTCTAGAATTCATCACAGAGTTTGGATCAGACCATCAATCCGGCACCCATGACATCGATTTTAGCGCGGATGGACGGGCCTATGTTGCCGATACACACAACAACCGCGTCGCTATTTACGACATGGACGGAGCAACCGCTCAATTGGTTGGGGAACTCACAGAACGAATTCGAGGACCTGAGGGAGTGCTCGTCCATCGAAATGGTCGGATCTACGTAGCCGGCGCATGGTCCAATAATGTGGTTGCATATAAAAACGGTCAGGTCGTTGCTGAACTACGGGGTTTATCCTCCCCCCATGACCTAGAAGAGACGATTGGTGGCGATATCTGGCTGGCTGATGCAGGAAACGACAGGATGCTTCTTCTTTCTTCGGAACTGGACATAAAGGGGGAATTAAGCGGCAAACGATACAACTTTAATGGCGTGAGATATCAGGACGTCTTGTCGGATGGAACCTTGATCGTAGCAGACAAAAACAACCACCAGGTAAAGTTTATTGGGATAGATGGCAGGCTTTTGCTGGTGCTTGGCGAAAAAAAACGAGGAAAAGGTCGGGGAAAGTTTACAACACCCGAGGGTATCGAAGTAAAAGACAGCACGCTCTGGATATCGGATTCTGGCAATGACCGCATAGTGAAGTACGAGATCAGCAAACGCTAGGGCTTGTCGGTACAAATTAAAATAAGAGATATTCAAAATACCTTTTGAACTATAGTTACCCTGCTAGTGAGTTAAGGAATTCCAGAAGTGCTGAATTGACCTGTTGCGGAACTTCTTGTTAAACCCAGTGTCCTCCTCCTTTGGTAATCCGGTTTACCCGCATATCAGAGCACAGGGCATCGATATTCTGACATCCATCTCGCCCCACTAAACGAGGATTACTGCACATAACCTCTGGAAATTGGGCATATTGGGTTCTTTGGAAAGCTCAGTGGAAGAACAGGGCGGAAACGCCGAAGGTCTAATTCAGGAAAAAAATTTTCACAGAACCTTTACCCCCCAAACTCGACTACTTTAAAGAACCCAACGACGGCGGATGATAGTTAGAGGACCTAGTTGATCCGCCCCCCCATTAGTAGCACGTTACGGGCTTGCTTGAGATGCGGCATGTCAAGCATCTTGCCCTCCAAGCCCACAGTCCCAAGGTTCGGGTTCTGCTCAAATACTGCGACGACCTTCTTCGCATATGCAACTTCTTCATCCGAGGGCGTAAAGGCGCTGTTAATGATATCTGATTGGGCTGGATGGATGGCAATTTTCCCAATGAATCCGGCCCGACGCTCCCGTAAACATTCTGCCTCCAACCCATCCAGATCTCGGAAGTCGACAAAAACTACGCCGATCGGTTGGACATCAATTGCTCGCGCTGTGGCCAAGCAAAGAGATTTCGCCATTAGATAAGGGTCGTCGTATTCACCTGTAGTTGGATTCCGATTATCGCTAGCGCCAAGTGCAGCAGCTAAATCTTCACCGCCCCAGGTCATTCCTACCAATCGGTGGGTGACATGATCCAGATATGTGTGAAAAGTTAACAACGAGGAAGCTGTTTCCGTCGCCACACACATAATTTTAATTGAACCTTCGGGCAAATCTTCACTTGCCTCCAATGCCGAAAGATAATGTGAGAGAGTATTGACATCAGCAGCCGAATAGACTTTCGGCAAAACGATCCCATCCGGCGCCCCAGGAATTACCGCCGCCAAGTCAGGCAGCGACAGTTCCGTACCAAGCGGATTGATCCGCACCCAAAGCTGTTGCGTTGAGCGCTCTGGATTTGTCCTGAGGAAGTCACAGACCATCTCTCGAGCAAGTGTCTGTCGGTCGTTCGATACAGCGTCCTCAAGATCGAGAATCAACGCGTCGGCCGTGTTTCCTCTACCTTTTTTAAGTTTTCGCTCGCTATCACCGGGAACGAAAAGCCAAGAACGGACAATCATGATGGCCGTTTCATCATCAGACCTGTGCGAACACAGTACGCTACTTCCTCATCGCGCTGGTTGAAACCAAAATGTTCAAATTCGATCAAGCCGGCGTTTGGTCGGGACTTGCTCTCCCTCATATTCTTGACTCGCGTGCTCGCACGAATTGTATCACCGTGAAACACTGGTTTTGCAAACCGTACATCGGTCATACCGAGATTACCGAGGGTAGTTCCTGAAGTAGTTTCACCAACAGTTACACCGATGACCAGACCCAGGGTAAACAGACTGTTAACGATACGCTGACCGTACTCCGTTCCCTTGGCAAATTCCTCATCTAAGTGTAACGGCTGCGGGTTGTGGGTCATGGCACAGAACATGATGTTGTCCATTTCGGTCACAGTACGCGTTAAAGAGTGCTGAAACTCCATGCCAACTTTGAACTGTTCGTAGTATAGACCTGCCATCGTGGAACCGCCTTTCTTATACTTGGATTTACAAGGACCCTCTTGCACCTAAATTACTTGCAATGCTTAAATCGACACTGCGTCTCAGAGATTTTAGCAATGATTTTTGTGTTATAACTCGTTGATTTTGCGAAAGAAATAACGGTACATGCATTCGTCACAAATTATTCCAGGCATCCTCCTTGCACATGACCTGTTCTGGCACCAACAAGATGTCACAAACTCGTTCATCAATAACTGGCTTCATTTATCATGACCTGGCTTTGGATACCCCTGACGATTGCCGCTGCATTTTTGCAGAACGTGCGATCATCTTTACAAAAACACCTCAAGAGCCAACTGGGAACAACCGGCGCAACGTTCGTGCGTTTCGGTTACGGAGTTCCGTTCGCGATAGCCTATCTTATTATTCTCGTTACCCTCTTTGACTTCGATTCACCGACTCCCAATGCTCGATTTTTGTTGTTCGTAATCGCAGGCGGCATCACCCAAATTGCCGGAACCGCCTTCTTGCTAACATTATTTGATGCGCGAAATTTTGCAGTTGGTACCGCCTACTCTAAAACCGAGACAGTTCAGGCGGCCATTTTTGCAGTAGTGTTTCTGGGCGAGACTATCTCTCTGCTCGCTACAATTGGCATTCTCATCAGTCTCGTCGGAGTAATGGTTATTTCCACGGCACGGGGTCCGGCCAACCCGCCTAGCATAGCACGCTCATGGAGTGCCCGTTCAGCGTTAATAGGGCTTGCATCAGGTGCCTCCTTCGGAATTGCTGCGGTGTCCTACAGAGGTGCGTCACTGTCGCTTAGTGGCGACGGTTTTCTCGTCCAAGCAGCATTTACTTTGGCGTTCGTGTTGGTGCTTCAGACGTTCGTGATGGCGGTCTATATGGCACTACGCAATCCGATCGAGTTGCACCAAGTATTAAAGGCATGGCGGGTCGCCATCTGGGTCGGCGCAAGTGGCGCCATCGCATCTATTGGTTGGTTCACCGCAATGACGATACAGAACGCAGCATTAGTTCGCGCCCTTGGTCAGATTGAACTCGTTTTCACGATTGGCGCCTCAGTCATAATTTTCCGAGAAAAAATACTGCGCTTGGAACTTCTTGGAATCACCCTAGTCATCTCCGGGATCATTGTTCTTCTACTCCGATAACTGGATGGTTCTTAGAACACTCCTCCCATGGCTGGCATTTGACGGAACTCTCGACGCTACTGGGCCTCTGGCACACATTTTTCAACCCGAACGAACAAATTTCTGAAAGGAATGGCAGGTAAATGGCGCGAAATAGTCGACGGCCTTGCCACTTTTGACCACCTCACCGATATAAAGATCTCCGCGGGAATCAGCCCAAATTCCGTGCGGCTGGATGAAGTTTCCTGGCAAAAGAGGCTGGGGGCCACCAATACGAGACTGCACGTTGCCATCAAGATCGCAAACAGTTACGCGCGCGATTGGGTCGTGTCCAACCGGCGGCGCCTCCATAATGTCGAAGTGTCGGGATTTCCGCATCGGAACGGACCAGCCTAGCTCGGCTATGTAAAGATTTTCCTGTTGATCAAGAAACAGATCGCATGGGCGATTAGTCCATGTCCATTGGTCCAGAAACTCCCCCTCCGAAGAAAATATTTGCACCCGAGAGTTTTCACGGTCAGCAACAAAGACCCGACCAGAGCGGTCGACAACTATGGAGTGCGGAAGATTGAATTCTCCAGGACCGCTTCCCGGCTTACCCCAGGATGTCTTCAAGATGCCGTCGGGAGCATAGCGGTGGACGCGAGAGTTGCCATACCCATCGGCAACGAACAAGTCTCCGTCTGGCCCCATCGCTGCATTGGTAACCATGTTAAATGGCCCAGCGGCATAGCAGACAGGGCTCTCATTAAATTTAAATCCCGTATCAGATGGATGTTGAGTGTCGCCAAGCGTCATTAATAATTCACCCGACGTGGTAAATTTACGTACTGTGTGATCGAAGTTATCTGCGCACCAGATATGGTCGTTGCGATCGATAAAAATACCGTGCGGGTTGGCAAAGATACCCTCACCCCATGCTGTAAGAAACTGCCCTTCTTTATCAAAAATGATTATCGGGTGCTCACCTCGATTGAAGACGTAGACCCGGTCCTGGCTATCAACGCCGACGCCAGCCACTTCAACGAAAGACCAACCCTCAGGAAGTTTTTCCCAGCCTTCCAAAACTTCATATTCAATTTTATGTGGACCCTTTGCCATCAAATCAGTCCCTTTTACGTAAACATCCCTCGACACACGCATCTAACCCAGTCGGTTACCAAATCAAACAAAGTGGATTGGCCCGCTACTCTACTAACTATTTCCCAGTTCAATACTTTAGCAACTTGGTTAATACACCTTAGCCTTCAGCCGCAAGCGTCACCGAGTCGGACGGCAAATCGGAGAGCGCCCCGCCCCTGGTAAGAAAATCCTCAAGCACACCGTCTTCTATCTCGATTCGAAGAGCCTCATTAAATCGGTTGTAAAAGCCACAAAGCGCAATACGAAAGGTTAGTTCAACCACCTGGGCCTCGGTGAATTCAGCAAGCAGGCGCGAGAACATATTATCGGACACCATCTTGGATTGTTTTGTCACCTGAATCGAATAATCACGCACCAATCGATCAACCGGATCGAGGCCAGGGCAGTCTGATTCCAGAATTCGCGCGACCGTTTCCGCCGGCAGTCCATTGGCTATCAGGCGCGGCGCATGATGAGCGACGCAATAATGACATTCATTCACTTTTGATACGGTAACCAAAGCTATTTCCAGGTGTCGTTTTTGGACTATGGATTCATCTGCCATTTCTAATAGCATGCTCATCATATGCTTAAGAAGGACCGGACGGTGAGCAAATACCCGGACTTGATTTATAAACGGCCCGTATTCCTTACCATATCTCTGATATATTGGCTGCAGATCCGCAGCTACTTCTTGTAGCTCAACATCACTTACTCTCGCCATGTTATAGCTCCATCTAAATTCACCATCCCATTATGTCAAAGCTTGTCCACCGGCAGAGAACCCAGAAGTCGGCCATGCCGGGACAGTGACTAAACCCTCGTGCCTCACATTTTCGCCGCCTCCCACCAACACCGCAATGCAGTAGAAAGAAGTACAACTGCATAGACACATGGTACAGTAAGAGTTGCCCCATGCTGCAACAATCAACAGTGAGACAAAAAGGAAAGTAAAATGGAACGTCGAAACCTTGGGGCATCTTCCCTTGAAGTCTCGCCCATCTGCTTTGGCGGAAATGTCTTTGGCTGGACGGTCAATGAGGCGGAGTCGTTTAGGCTGCTAGACGCATTTCTGGATGCAGGTTTTAACTTTGTAGATACCGCAGATGTATATTCCCGCTGGGCCGATGGCAATGATGGTGGGGAATCAGAAATTATTCTTGGGAGGTGGCTTAAAAGTCGTGGTGGGCGAGAGAAGATAGTGCTGGCGAGCAAGTTTGGTATGGAGATGGGAGACAACAAGGTTGGACTATCACCTGAGTACATGTTGAAAGCAATCGACGCTTCACTGCGGCGCCTTCAAACGGACTACATTGATCTGTATCAATCCCATAAGGACGACGAAACAACACCGGTTACCGCGACCCTTGAAGGATATGCCAAATTGATAGAGCAGGGGAAAGTCCGTGAAATAGGTGCATCCAACTTTACGGCAACCCGTTTAAAAGAGTCTCTCGACGCCAGCACCGACGAAGGATTACCGCGGTACCAATCTCTACAACCACTCTATAGCCTTGTGGAACGGACAGAATACGAAGGTGAACTGGAGAATCTTTGTGCTAAAGAAAATGTGGGTGTCATAAGCTATTTTTCATTAGCAAGCGGCTTTTTGACGGGCAAATACCGCTCGGATTTGGACATAGAAAATCGAACAAGAGGGCCTCACGTTCAAAAATATATGAATGAAGATGGATTTCGCGTGGTAAAGGCCCTTCAGGAAGTTTCAGAAAAACATGGTGCCAAACCAGGTCAAACCGCTCTTGCATGGTTGCTCGCAAGGCCCAGCGTCACTGCACCAATTGCTAGCGCCACAAATCTGGATCAGTTGAAAGAGTTGGTGTCTGCTGCAGAGCTACGACTCGACGCTGAAGACACCACCAAAATTGACCAGGCAAGCGCACCATAACTTGGTTCCTGGGTCGGTGAACCAAAGAAAGCGCGGCAAGCTTTTGACGACACAAAAAAAATGACATAATCCTGAAAAGTATAATCATTGGAGCGAGGAATGGATATTGGCCTGCAAATGGTGTTCACCGGGTATGGCTGGAAGGAAATTAGCGATCAGCAGGTCTGGGATGAGGAACTCAAAATTGCCGAAATCGCGGCGGACAGCGGTTTTGATTGCCTTTGGGCGGTAGAACATCACTTCCGGGATTATGCGTTCTGCCCCGACAACCTCCAGCTTATGGCCTATCTAACTGCTAAACATCCAGAAATAGATGTTGGAACAGCGGCCGTTATTTTACCTTGGCAGGATCCACTTCGGGTCGCCGAAAAGGCGTCTGCTCTTGATCAACTTTCTAATGGCCGACTGCGACTTGGAGTCGGGAGGGGCCTGGCACGACGTGAATTCGATGGCTTTCGGACCACCATGGCCGAGTCACGCGAGCGCTTCGACGAGGCTGCCGCAATGATCATGGAATCACTACGGTCCGGTTGGATGGAAGGTGAGGGGCCACATTATATACAACCCAAAGTCGAGATCCGCCCTCGTCCACGTTTCCCTATTGATGGCCGAATTTATGCCGTTGCCTCAAGTGAAGAGTCCGTCGTCTCCGCAGCGAAGTTGCGTGCAAGAATGGTCATGTTTGCCGACCGACCCTGGCCAAAGCGGCTACCACAAATACAGCAACACGCTCAACTGTTTGAGGAAATGCATGGAGTTTCCGGTCCGCCGCCACTAACCGCAGATTTCTGCGTGTGCACGTCAACAATGGATGGAGCAGAAGAATTTAGCCGCGAATACATGGGAACCTTTGTCTATAGTAATTTTGAACACTACGAACTGTTGGGTGACCATTTCTCCAAAGTGAAAGGCTACGATTCCTACGCCGCCAAGATCGAGGTTGCAAAGGAAGTTGGGATCGAGGGAATCATTGATGGGTTTATGCAGGCGGCAGTCTGGGGTACACCGGATCGTATTTTGCGCGAGTTCGAGAAGCGCCGTGCAATAATCGGCGACTTTGAATTAGCCACTTCGTTCCGGTTTGGCGGCACGCCATACGAGGTGGCAGAGAAATCAATAAAATTGTTTGCGAAAGAAGTTTTGCCAGTCCTGAAAAGCTGGAAGGAACCAGAAGCCAAACAGGCGGCCGAATAATGGCGGGACAGGGACAAAGTTTGGAAGAGTAGTTATGCACGACCTAATTGTTCGAAACGCACGCCTCTCTGATGGGCTTGGCAGCCCTTTGGTCGAAGGTGATCTCGCCGTTCAAGATGGCCGCGTCGCTGTTGTTGGGAACGTGGAAGGCGAAGCAACTAGAACCATCGATGCGGACGGTTGTGTATTGGCTCCGGGCGTAATCGATATACACACCCACTATGATGCACAACTCACCTGGGACAAAACCGCCTCCCCCTCCGGAGCACTCGGCGTTACCACGGTAGTGATCGGCAATTGTGGATTCGGTGTTGCACCTGCTCCAAAAAACCAACGGGATAGTATCGTCGCTAACCTGGCCGAAGTAGAGGGCATGTCTCTAGAATCGCTTAAAGCGGGAATGGACGATAATTACGAAAGTTTCGGTGAATATCTTGAACTATTGCGAAGGAAAGGCGTGTACCCAAACGTGGCATGCCTCGCCTCGCATACGGTAATGCGCACTGCCGTAATGGGTGACGAGGGATCCGAGCGCCCATCAACACCAGTTGAATTAGAGGCGATGGTCGGATTACTTCGCGAAGCGATGGATGCAGGTGCGATCGGACTTGCGTCATCCAGCAATGAAAATCACCGGGGTGCAGGAGGTATTCCAATCGCCTCCCGTCTTGCAACGGACGAGGAATTTAGAACGCTGGCAAAAGTGCTACGCGAGTATGATCACGGCATATTCATGGCTACCTTCGGTGAACGGCACTCGATCCCGTTTTTGGAGGAATTGTGTAAATTGAGTGGGAGACCAGGTTTCTACGCGCCGCACTTTCACTTCACCCATCAGCCGGATCGTGCCAGCGACATCATGAACATGGCCGAGGACGCGCGTCGCCGGGGGGTACCAGTCTACACGCAAGGCTCATGCCAGCCGCTCAGTCTGACATCCACACTGGATAAGGCATATATTCTGAAAGCCATGCACCCGTGGCCTTCCACCGAAGACCATACCGAATTACGTCGAATTTTCACTAACCCAGCATTCAGAGATGCTTTCCGAGAGACCCTGAAAAAACCGGATTCCCAACATGTATTTAAGGGCCGCTGGGATTGGGTACCGATTGCTGTCGTCGGACTAGAGAAAAACGAAGACTTGGTCGGACGTACAATTGCCGAAATCGCCGAGGACCGTGAGCAAGACCCCCTCGATACGTTCCTTGAAATTGGGCTCGAGGAAGACTTCGCCACAAAGTTTACTTTTTTCATACTAAACATGGATGAAGATGGCGTAGCAAATTTGATTTCCAATGACGGCACCTTGATTAGCCTGTCAGATGCTGGAGCTCACAACGCACTGCTCTGCGATGCAGGCTACGCAATGCACCTGTTGGGTCACTGGGTTCGAGATAAAGGGCTGTTCGATCTTCCCACTGCAATCCGAAAGGTGACCAGTGACCCGGCGGAAGTGTACGGTATCATTGACCGAGGCCGACTTACGCCTGGTGCCTGGGCCGACATGATCTTGTTCGATCCTGATATCATCGAGATCACTAAGTTGAGTCGACATTTCGATCTGCCAGCCGGTGGGGAGCGTTTGTTACGAAGCGCACCCGGGCTTCGCGGCACGTGGGTCAACGGGTCGCAGATTTTTGATGGCGATAAATACCTCGAAGTGGCAGCTCCAGGGCATGTATTGACCAAGTTTGACGGTTCCTTGCCAAGGCTTGGAATGGACAGAGCAATGGCCGCTGAATAAGCAGCGTCCAGCAAAAACTAAAAAGGTAGCTGTACAGCTACTTTTTCGCACATCGCGAAGATGTGAAAGGCCACTCGATCTGGTCCAACCGGACTTCCAAAACCCGAGTAACGCGTAATGAAAATCACAAACATTTGCGCCGTTCCCATCTCGTACCGGGTACCGGAGGGAAATAAAGTGCGTCTCGGTATTGGCCGTGCTGTAAAACAGCGACGCTGTACTGGTTAAAGTCGAGACGAACGAAGGAATTGTGGGCTGGGGGGAATCTCACCATGGCCGCTGTCCAGGCGCTATCGCAAAGCTGATCGACACAACTATAAGCGAACTGGCACTCGGGATGGACGCGTGTAACACGGTCGACGTTTGGTCCAAAATCTACCGAATGCAGTTGGCAAGCCATGGCATGGGTTATGCTTCCGTGATGGCGCTAAGCGGCCTTGATCTGGCACTCTGGGACATCCGTGGCAAATCACTGGGTCTTCCACTGTATCGGCTTTTGGGTGGCGGCAGCTGCTCTATACCCGCCTATGCAGTCGGCATATCTTTGGGCTGGCAGGAGATCCAGACAAACTTCTGGACGAAGCTCGCATGCACGTTCAAGGCGGTCATCGGGCACTTAAATTGCGAGTCGGCGATACCCCATTGCGTGATATTCATCGGGTCCGCGCCGTTCGGGAAGCGCTTGGTGAGGGCATCGAAATTATGGTCGATGGCAAATACAGGTTATTGCCTAGAGGATGTATGCAGGGTCATGCCAGCATTCGACGACTACGGCGTTTTCTGGTTGGAGGAGCCTTTTCCTGCACACGACTATCGTGACTATAAAATAGCGTCTACCCTAGGACGCGTCCCGCTGGCCGCGGGCGAGAATCATTTCACCCGGTTCGAATACATACGTTTGGTCGAAGACGGCGCCGTTCGCTTTGCCCAATCGGACTTGTCAAAAACTGGCGGTATCACTGAGGTATGCCGCATCGCGGCACTCTGTTCAGCATGGAAAATAACCCTCAACCCGCACACGTCAGCCACTGGCATCAACATGGCCGCGTCGATACATATGCTGGCCGCGGCAGACAATGCCGTGAATTGCGTAGCACATCGCCGTTATCTTAACACTGTGCCAACCGGAAAGCAGTGAATCGAGCCCCGCCCAGCTTACCCTCCTCGATTA
>PTKE01000061.1 GCA_002937585.1 Alphaproteobacteria bacterium MarineAlpha9_Bin6
ATTGGGCGGGCGTAGCTCAGGGGTAGAGCGCAACCTTGCCAAGGTTGAAGTCGTGAGTTCGAATCTCATCGCCCGCTCCATTATTTTGGAAGGTACGCGCAATTGTGTTTCGCGGTTGAGGCTAGTGTCCTCGGCGCCTTAATCAGTCGGTGAGAGTGAACTCATCGGCTGTGAGTAAAGCAACGAAACGGAGGTTTTGTTGGGCAAAGGCGGCGTCGGCACCCTCTAATCTATCCACAAGTGTTACAACGACAACGACCTCACACCCAGCGGCGCGTAAGGCCTCTGCCGCCTTCAATGCGGAAGCGCCGGTAGTAGTCACATCCTCAACGATTGCCACACGCGCGCCCGGAAGCAAAGGGGGATCTATAAGTGCTTGGGTGCCATGTCCTTTTGTTGCTTTACGGACAAAGAATCCGGGCAACGGCCTATCGCGTTCGAAACTCCTCATGCTGACACAAGTCGCGATCGGGACAGCTCCCATTTCCAACCCGCCTACATTTTGGATATCGAAACTCTCTAATGCATCCAGGACTAAGTCCGCAATCAGGGTTGCCCCTTCCGGGTCGAAGGTCGTAGCCTTCATATTGAAGTAATAGTTGCTGGTTGTCCCAGAGGCGAGAGTAAACGCTTTTCCGTGAAGCAGGGACTTTTCCGAGACTAGCGCTCGCAGGCGCGCTTTTGTTTGGTCTTTGCTCATGCGAAGCCAATTCTTGAAAGTATCATTTAGTTTTTGCCAAGCTACGAGCCCCCCCGCCTTAATTCAATGCCGGAAATGCCGAATTCCAGTGAATACCATTGCAACATTATGAGAGTTGGCTGCTGCGATTACCTGTTCGTCGCGGATTGAGCCTCCGGGTTGAATTATTGCCCGTGCTCCGGCTTCTATGGCCGCTAATAATCCATCAGCGAAAGGGAAGAAAGCGTCAGATGCGACTACAGAGTCCGTCGTTCGTGGCTCCTCTTCACCTAGTGCGGCGGCGGCTTCTTGTGCTTTCCAGGCCGCAATACGGGATGAATCAACGCGGCTCATCTGGCCTGCTCCAATGCCAACGGTCGCGCCACCTTTCGCAAAAACGATTGCATTAGACTTTACGTGTTTGCAAACTTGAAAGGCGAATAGCAAATCTGCGAGCTCCGACGGATTTGGTGCTCGTTCAGTTACTACCTTCAGCATTGAAGCATTTATACGAACTTGGTCTCTGTCCTGAACCAGTAAGCCTCCTGCCACCGAGCGTACAGTTAATGTTTTTTGATCAAGTTCTGGGACGGACCCTGTTAGTAAAAGTCGTAAGTTTTTCTTTTCGGAAAAAATTTTCTGAGCGCGGGCATCGGCGTCGGGCGCAATCACTACTTCTGAAAACAGTTCCACGACTGCTTTTGCTGCGGCCTCATCAATTTGGCGGTTAAATGCGATAATGCCTCCGAAAGCACTGGTTGGGTCGCAGGTTAGGGCATGTTGATATGCGTCAACAGGTGTATTTCCGAGAGCAACCCCACAAGGGTTGGCGTGTTTGATGATAGCCACCGCAGGGCGATCAAACTCAGCTACTAATTCGAAGGCGGCGTCCGTATCATTGAGGTTATTGTAGCTCAGTGATATCCCCTGCATTTGGCGGGCGGTACCCACTCCGGGTCGTACAGCGCTAGTAAGATAGAACGCAGCTTCTTGATGTGGGTTCTCCCCGTACCGAAGAGTTTCGCGCCGTTGTCCCGAGATGGTTAGTTGCTCTGGCACCGGCTGGCCGAGTCGATCGTTGAACCAACTCGTGATTGCCGCGTCGTAGGCGGCGGTTCGCGCGAACGCTGTTCGTGCAAACTGTTGTCGCAAATTACGGGTAATTGCTCCTTGATGGGTATTCATCTCGTTCATGATGAGCTGGTAGTCTGACGGATCGGTTACTATGCTGACCCACTTGTGATTCTTGGCGGCAGAGCGGATCATCGCTGGACCTCCGATGTCGATATTCTCGATACAAGTCGCGACATCGCTGCCGTCTGCTACCGCCTGTTCGAACGGATACAATGTGACCGCCACCAAATCGATAGGGGTAATTCCGTGGATGTCCATATCTGCTCGATCTGCGGCTTTGTCCCGCCTAGCGAGAATGCCACCATGTATGAGGGGATGCAGGGTTTTTACCCTTCCACCCAGAATCTCTGGGGTTTGAGTGTGGTCGGCAACTTCAAATACAGGAATATTTGCCTCTCGAAGGGAGCGAGCTGTGCCGTCTGTCGACAATATCTCGACTCCACGATCGGTCAAAAACCGGCTGAATTTAATTAAGCCAGTTTTGTCCGATACCGATATAAGCGCGCGCCGGATTGGCACCGTATCGGAGTTCACCATATATGTCTCCTTGATCACGCCTATGGAGTTTTGTTACGTCGTAGTGTCTTGCAGTCGTTATTGGGTGGCAGCGTTTTCCGGCGGTTCACTCCTATATTCGGGGACTAGCTCGCGTAAAATTGCCAATGTTGGTTGGATTCGCCGAGCTTCTGCATGACCAGCTAATTCGGTGAGGCGCTGAGCTAACAATGATAATTCAATTGAGCGTGCGTTGGCGAGACGAATTGCTTCATGACCAGTAGGCACTAGCGTTTCATGTTCGTGGAACAACTCTTCAGACAGCTTTTCGCCAGCTCGAAGTCCGACATACTCGATCGCAACATCAACATCCGGCCGCAGCCCAGACAGCCTAATAATTTGACGTGCAAGGTGTTGAATCAGAATTGGTTCCCCCATGTCGAGGACGTAAAGTTGTCCTGATTTTGCGCCGGAAGGTTCGTTTGCAACGCTATTTGAATGGATTGCCAGCGTGCTTGCCTGAAGCACTAGCTCGACGGCTTCGCGAACGGTCATAAAATAACGCGCAACATCCGGATGAGTAACGGTGAGGGGACCACCTTGGGCTAGTTGACGTTGGAAGAGCGGCACCACCGACCCGGCAGATCCCAACACATTACCGAAGCGAACCGTCACGTAGTGGGCTTTAGCACCTGAGTCTTGGCGATCGAGTGCTTGACAATAACTTTCGGCGAGGCGTTTGGTTGCTCCCATTATGCTTGATGGGTTGACCGCCTTGTCGGTTGATATTTGTACCATTGCCGTGGCTCCGAAAGCTTGGCTCGCGTCAGCGACATGACGGGTTCCTATGACGTTGGTTAGCACTGCCTCGCAAGGGTTAGATTCGGCTAGCGGGACATGCTTTAGTGCGGCGGCGTGGAATACTAGTTCAGGTTCTTCGGTGCCAAATATTTGGTCCAAAAACATCTGGTCACGAATATCCCCTAACACAGCACGTCGACTCAAGGTTGGGGTGTGCTCAGCGATCTCACGATCGATGCAATAAAGATTATACTCACCGTGATCTAGCAATATAAGCCTCGCAGGTTTGGTTTCAGCTACTTGGCGAGCGAGCTCGCTGCCGATTGAACCTCCAGAACCTGTAATCAGCACTCGCCGGCCCTCGATCAGCTTGGCTATTGCTGCTCGGTCGAGTCGGGTCTGAGGACGTCCCAAAAGATCTTCGATTGCGATTGGGCGCGGCTCGACCATCGCTGCCTCACCTATTTTGAAGTCAGTTAGATGTGGCAGCCGCGCGAGGGTCATACCGTAGCGATCCGCCAATTCAAGAAAGTCACCAATTTCGGTGCCTGTTACGAGCGCGTCCGCTATTAAAATTCGTTGTGGTCTGATAGCGCTTTTGCGTAGTTTATTGAGGACATTCTCGACCTTGTTAGGCACACCTATAACCGGAACACCGTGAATGTAGCGACCTACTTTCCGGAGATCGTTATCGATCAAACCCACGACCCGGTACTGCTCTCCCGGTTTCCGTTGTTGCCGCAGAAATGCGTCCGCTATGTCACCTGCGCCAACTAAAAGGACGGGGATCCGCCCATCAAAACCCTGCTCTAAAATACCAAAAAATCCACGATCCTTTGCAATACGGTACAGTAAGCGGGGACCACCAAGCATGCCCATAAGCAGCAACCAATTGATAGCTAAAGCTGACCGCGGCATTAGTTCCAACCGAGTGAGTGCAAACAGTGCTACTGCAAAAATGAGGATGGCCAGGGAAACCGCTTTTGCTATCGCTAAGAGATCATCCAGCGACGCATAACGCCAAACACCGCGATAGAGCCGAAAGCTAGCAAATACGGTTGCACAAATTGCAGTAAACAACAACGTTCCCTCGAGCAGAAAATCTTTAGTCTGCGACCAAAAATCGTCTCCTAAGCGCAAATAAAGCGACAGCACGAATGCTGCAGCCGCCATCGTGATATCGTGAATCGCTGCGACGTAGGGCCGATCAAATCTGGGCCATTGTGTGGTCATGCGTTTGAAAATTTAGACCGTCGGAGGGGTGGAGTGTGCGACTCTCTGAAAATACCACAGCAAGCTCGCAACCCCCAGTGTTGCCCCCAATAAAGAAAACAGAACTAACGTATGAGAAATAGCACTGAGAAGTGCGCAGCCGAGAAGCCACATACCGGCTGCTGCTACAGCTTTGCTTGCTTGCCCATGGCTAAGGCCGCCTGCTACTGCACGTTGGTAGAAGTGCCCTCGATGTGGTTTCCAAAACACCTCCCCGCGGATGGCACGACCGAACAATGTCAAGGTAGCATCAGCGATGTAATAACTGGGTAAAACCAACGCCGCCGCCCATTGTCCGTGTCCGGCAAGCTGGAGCAAAAACCAACCGAGCATAAAGCCAACCGGCACACTCCCAACGTCGCCGAGAAATAGTGTAGCGCGGTGCCAGTTCCACGGCAGAAAGCCCACCATTGCTGCACCCAAAATGGTGGCCGGTAAGATTAAATTCTCGCCCGAGTCTGCGATGCTGGCAACTCCAATTACACCCAAGCAGAGACACAACGTTTCGACGCCAGCAATTCCGTCGATACCGTCCATGAAATTGAATAAATTTATAAACCATATCCATAGAATGCCGCTCAATAACCGGTCGAAAGGAAGCGGCAATAAACCGTGCGTTAATGCTTCCATTGGCGCCAAAAGCATAACGATGGTTATTGCTACGACCTGAGACACAAATCGGGGTGTTACTGGTAAGCTCCCTACATCATCGAACCACGAGACGATAGCAAGAACCAAGGCGGCAGCCAAAACCGTAGCTAGAGATGACCAATCGCCTATGCCCAAGGCGCCGATAGCAATCCAGCCGAGGCTAGTCACGCCAACTACTGCGATGCCACCACCATGAGGTGTTGGCAGGATATGGCTGGAACGCCTGTCGGGATGGGCAAGGATATTGTGTCGATTCAGCAGCCGAAGAGCGAGCCCGCTTGCGAGCCACGCTGCTAACGGAGTCATAATGACGAGGGTTGTAATGGCCAGCGTAATCAAGTGTTCACCGGCGCAGAGGTACTACGATGGGGAGAATAGGACGTCAAAGTCTGCTTCGATCTGCTTACGTGAGCCTTTATGTGTCTGTAGTGCGTTCATCCTTAATTAGTAGTCGCCCTGTGATGTTTTGTCGTCATTAAGTGTTTAAGAGCCTACCTAGATGTGAGCTAGACATACATTGAGTCGGTGTCCGTTCCCACTTGGGCGATCTAAGCTCGGAATGTAAAAAAAGCCTTAACGACCCCGGGCGATAAAATACGGGTTTTTAAAATCGGGCTTGCCATAGCGCAACGGGATCCCTTCTATAGTCTCAACTCGCCCACCCGCCCCTGCGAGTATAGCGTGGCCGGCGGCTATGTCCCATTCCATGGTTGGACCAAGTCGCGGATAAAGGTCTGCACGCCCCTCTGCGATCCGGCAAAATTTAACGGAAGAACCAGCGACCTCCATCGTTGCAACTCGCTCACCGGAGAGCCAATGTTCGGTCTCGGAGGTCAAATGAGAACGGCTGACGACCGCTGATGCACCTATTGCTGGGATTGTGCGCGCTTGGAGGCGGCATGGGTCTTCGCAGTTTTCTTGGCGGAAAGCACCAATCTCACAGCCACCCCAATAAAGTGTTTTTATTGCCGGAAGATAAATAACGCCTATCACTGGTACGGTTTTTTCTATCAGCGCGATGTTAACTGTATATTCATTTCGTCCACCAATGAACTCCTTAGTGCCGTCAAGCGGATCAACTAGCCAAAATGAGGCACCATCGATTGCCGGTGTGTCACCGCACGCGACGCTTTCCTCGGCGACGATGGGGATTTCTTGTGTCAAGTTGGCAAGTGCTTGTGTAATCAATTCATTTGCGGCTTCATCTGCATTGGTGACGGCTGACAGGTCCTCCTTAACTCGATACGGAACAGCTGGCTGAAGCTCAGCAAACCGGTTGATCAGGTCGCCGGCGGCCTGAGCAATGTGGCAAGCGCTTGCAATGAGTGCAGGATGGTCAGAGAGTGCAGTGCTCACGAACGACAGCTTGAGCATTGTAGTTGTTGTGCTGGCGGCGCCATGAGCGGCTCAAATTCCTTAGTGTTTATATGTAAGTTTAATATCCATATAGGCAACAGATCTACGGTAAAATCCTTAGATCGCAAAAGGTATACAAGTTCAGAAAGGCTTACCATAGCCCCCTTTTTTCTTTGTCCCTCTGGGAAAACTCGATTGCAGCCATGAAGAACACCTATAAATTGAGGTGTTTATGGCCCCATTGATTGGGATTATTCCTTTGGATTAACTGTAACTTGAACTAGTCGCTCAGGGCTTGTTTTCGTGGTTAGATCGGATATTGGGGCTCTAAATTTGGCAGGAGGAAGGTAAAATTTTGACGGGCCACTCGCCTCCGTTTAGTGTCGCCTTTACCATCCTGAACTGTTCATTTTTCGATTAAGGCGCGACAGAGACATCAAATGCAAATCAGCGCTATCGAATTTAAACTCGGTTCTAAAATTGAGACGTTAGCCGAAGCGTGTGAGCATAATCCTGATTGGCAAGCAGATCGTCTGCTTGCGAAGACAGGCATTATGCAACGCCACCTAGCGACCCCCGAGGAGTCTCCTTTAAGTCTGGCGGTGGATGCCTGTGAGCGAGTCTTCAATGATGCTGACCGAAACCACGTTGATGGCTTGATTTATGTAACACAATCCCCTGAGTCGACTATCCCGACTACGGCCTGTTTGCTCCATGAGCGGCTCGGTTTGCCGGAGAATTGTCTCGCGTTTGACCTCAACCAGGGCTGCTCCGGCTTTGTTTATGGCTTGTCGATGGCCAGCGCTCTAATTCGGACGGAGCAAATTAGCAAGTGCCTGCTGGTCTGTACGGAGGGGTATAGCAAATACATTTCTCCACATGATAGAACGTGCAGGCCCATATTTAGCGATGGTGCTAGTGCGGTTATAATCGACGCCGATGGAAAAGGAGATATTGGCCCATTTGTGTTTGCTACCGACGGAAAGGGCGCACCAAATCTAACTTTGAAGAAGAATAATGGAGTAGCTGGTGTCGGTGACCAAATACTGCATATGAACGGTCCCAAGGTGCTCGATTTCACCATGGAAGCAGTTCCAGAGTCTGTGTTGCGTTTGATTGACAAAGCGGGGTTTGCACTTGGGGACATCGATATGTTTGTGTTTCATCAGGCAAGTAAGGTGGTGTTGGACCGTGTTCGCCGAAAACTCGACATTAAGGAAACAAAAATGTTTCGGAATTACCGTGATATGGGCAACACAGTGTCTGCGACGATACCAGTTGCGATGAAAGAAGCCCGGAGCGCAGGAGTGTTGACTCCGGATATGACCGTGTTGCTCATGGGATTTGGTGTTGGCTACTCTTTGGCTGGCTGCATTATCCGGACGTAATTGTAGATTGAGATCAGGACGCTCCGGAGCGCCTTTGCAGGAGTCCCAGCGCCCTCCATTCCGCCAAGCAGAGGAAATAATTTATAGGCTTAATCTGAGAATGAGAGGTAGGTGGCTATCTGCTGGGTTCTGGCTCGTGGATTGATCCAGGATGGCCCACAACGGCAGTTGTAGTCACCGCGGCTATTCCTAGGGTAGCAAGCCACCAGCCCTGCCAAAAACCAAACCCGAGTTGAGCAATCACGAAAGCAGTCGTCATTACCGCCAACGCCGCGGCGGGTCCAGCGCGATCGCCGGGCATACGTGGTATGCCCCGTATCGCAAAGGCTAGAAGAGTGGCAAATAGAGCAACGCCCACAAGCCCGAGCTCAAGCCAGATCTGGATGAGAGCATTATGTGTATGAAGGGGGAGAGCTGGCCCAGTGATCTGTCCCCCTTCGGGGGTGGTCAACAATAAAAGCTCAGCGTCACCGCCAGGAAACATGCGTGCAGCGTTAAGGCCCCAACCAAATATCGGACGCTCCAGAATATGTTCGGCTGCAAACTGCCAAATAACGAAGCGGTGCACCTCGGGAATGTGGTCCTGGAAATTCGCCAGCAAGAGTTCAATTGCTAATGGGGCAACGTTATCGAGAAAAGGTACAATAAGGACAGAAAACGCAATAGCAGCAGCGAATAATATTTTGGCCAACCGGAACGACATCCAGGCAACGGCGAAAGCGGCTGCTCCTATCAAAAAGGCTAACAGCGGTGTCAATGGTGCCAACAAGAATACAGCGACGGACGATAAAACAATAAATGTAACGGCAGCGCGGCGACCATAGGCTTTGGCAATGCTGATGGCGATGGGCCACATTAAGATCGCAATTGCACTAGCGGTGCGGTTGAGAGCTGACAATTTATGAATGGCCATTTGTTGCTCCTGCACCCATATGGTGTGGCCAGTAATCACAGCAATTAAAAACAGCGTGAGAGCAATACCTGCGACAGCACCGTAGATTAGCGATTGGCGGAAACATATACGTTCGGTCTCATTCAAGCTTGCTGCAGCATCTACAAGCAACACAAGCGCGGCCGCCATCAAGACCAATACCCCCACCGTCTCTAGACTGCGCGACCAATCAATTGCCCATAGCGTGCTAATCGCGCCCCACGCGATGATGCAGACCAAAATGGTTATGAGAGCGGGATACGTCCGCGGCCAGGACCCGCCCGCTGCCACCCGGCGTAACACAATAGTAAGCGTTGCGGCAACGGGCGGCATCCAGAGCTGTAGCGGCGCGATAACAGCCACTGTCGGCACCAAGAAAGCTAGCACATACAGTATGGGCGCATCCGAACTCAGCCGGAAGGTTTTAAAAGAATCCATCGCCAGTTCTTTTGCCGCAGCCACCGACAATGTGCAACCTAGTTAGCGTAAACCACGCACCCAAGACTGGAACATCAAAACGGGCCATAATCTATATTGTTGCTCGCGATTGCCAGCTAAGTGCGACTGCCAGACCTTTTGCACAACCTCGGCCCTAAAATAACCACCTTGCTTCAGGGCATCAGGCGAAAGCAAGTCTTCTGCCCATTCGCGGAGACTCCCCCGCAACCAGTCGCCGATAGGAACACCGAAACCCATCTTTGGCCGGTCAAACAAGGTGGGGGGAACGTGGCGTTCGAGAACTTTTCGCAGGATCCACTTCCCCTGTCCCTTGCGAATTTTTAAGCTTCCCGGCAAGCTCCACGCAAACTCGAATACCCTGTGATCCAAAAATGGAACCCTGCTCTCAAGGCTTACCGCCATACTTGCTCGATCCAGCTTAACTAGAATGTCATCGGGCAAGTACACGAGCGTATCAAGTAACATCATTTGCTGCGTGAAGTTGGGAACTACAGGCCACTCGGTTTGTCTGCTTAGCAGCGTTGGTGGTTCATAGTCGCCTAACAAAGCATCCATGGGATTCTTCCACTGCGAGACGAGCCGCCAGTACATTTCCTCCTTCGTTCGCGCGTCGAAGACCTCTGCTAACTTGTGTAATTTTTCGCCAAAGCGAAATTCTTTTCGACTGTTAGGGATGACGGTTGCAAGTTTTGTATAAATTCTGTCCAGCCGGTCTGGCGCCACTTCAAGCGCATGACGAACCGCCCAACGCCTTACTCGTGGGGGGAGCATGTTTATGACTAACATAAGATTGCGGGACCAAGTATAGCGATTGTATCCTCCAAATAATTCGTCACCGCCATCTCCGGATAAACTTACCGTGACGTGTTCCCGCGCTAGTCGGGAAACGAGATGAGTTGGAATTTGAGAGGAATCAGCAAACGGCTCATCGTAGATTTGTGGCAAGTCAGGTATGACCGCTTGGGCGTCTCCTGGTGTGACATATAGTTCTGTGTGGTCGGTGCCAAGATGGCGCGCAATTTTGGCTGCGTAGCCTGCCTCGTTGTACATACTTTCTGTAAAACCAATGGAAAATGTGCGTACTGGTTCAGGGCTCTGCGCCTGCATCAAAGCCACAATGGTCGACGAGTCAATTCCGCCGGACAAGAAAGCGCCTATCGGGGCATCGGACACCATACAAGCGCCCACCGCATCGCGTAACAAGGACTCCAATGCATCAACTGCATTATCGGAAGATATCATCAATGGCTTGGAAAGGCTGTCGCGTGCAACCTCTGCAGTTGACCAGTATATTGTTGGCGCCGGCAGGGCTCGACGCTCAATTGCTGCAATATCAATGCTAAGCACCGTGCCCGGCATCAATTTCCAACAATTATGATAAATCGTGTAGGGAGCCGGAATGTTACTATGGCGCAATAGTAACGCGATTGAATCGCGGTCAATATTTCCGCTAAAGGTTGGAAACCTGCACAATGCTGAGAGTTCCGAACCGAAAACAAGAGCGCCGTCGGCCCAGCCATAATAAAGCGGCTTCTGTCCGAACCGGTCGCGTGCAAGATGAAGCGTGCGTTCCCGGCAATCCCACAACGCTAACGATAGCATGCCGTTGACACGCTGGAGGGTTCTTACTAAACCCCAACGCACAATCGACGCGAGGAGCACTTCGGTGTCTGAATGACCACGAAAGGTTGCGCCGTCTGTCTCCAGTTCAGTGCGTAGGGCGCGGAAATTATAGATTTCCCCATTAAAGGCGATTACGAATCTGTTGTCAGCCGACACCATGGGCTGATGACCCTGGGTTGATAAATCTATGACGGAAAGCCGACGATGTCCAAGTGCGAGACCGGCCCCGGCATCAACCCACGTGCCACCGTCATCGGGGCCACGATGGCGAAGCTCGTCCATGGAGGCTAATGCTTGTTCTTCCAACCAATCTGCGGAAACCGGTGCCGATGCAACGAAACAACCAGTGATTCCACACATAATGAGGTTATATCTTCGCCATTTATCTAATGTAGCAGAGAATCGTAAAGGGCTCGGTAATTTGCAACACATCGCTCCAAAGAGAATTCTTCAATAATTCGGGCACGACCTTCCAATCCCATTGCTTCTCGAAGCCCCGCATCATTCGCAAGATTTAATAGTGCAGAAGCTATTTTTTTTGGACATTGTGCCGGAACTACAATCCCAGTTTTGTTATCAATTACCAACTCACGATTACCACCTACATCAGTAACAACCATTGGCAGTCCCGCGGCCATTCCTTCCATTACTGCGGTGGGGAATCCTTCTTCCAAGGAGGCGAGCACACCCACATCTGCCGCGGCCAAAAGGTCCGGAACGTCGGTGCGTTGCCCCAACCAAAGAATCTCTCCTCCCAAGCCCTTTTCGTGGGCCTGCCGTTTGAGAGTAGAGAGAATGCCAGAGTCCTTGCCGACACAGATTAAACGCCACTGGACAGATAATTTCTTGGAAATGTCTTCAAACGCCTCAAGAAGATTAGCGTGACCTTTGTAAGGGATCAAATTGGCAATGGTCGCAAATACAATTGCTTCCTTGGGGATACCAAGCTCTGCACGAATGTCAGATCGCCGTTCAATGCGTGCGAATCGTTCTACCTCCAGGCCACTGTATATCAAATGAGTCTTAGTTTGCCGTTCCCCCATTTCTTCTCGAAGTTGCTTAATTATCGCGGCACTATTTCCAAGCAAGGTATGCATGTGACGATGAAGAAAACGCTCAACGAGGGAGGCAAACGGGCGCCGGCTGTGATAATTATTCAGACTACGACGACTCATAATGCGAATAGGAACGCCCATAATTATTGAAACGCTCCCGGCGATAATATAAGCCTCCGGGAGAAAAGTGTGCACTATGTCTGGCCGGCGGTCACGAAATACTTGAGCCAGCCAGATGGTCACGACGAGCAAATGTAAGGGTCGGCAGAATCGAAGACGGGTTGAAAACGGCGGAGTTATCACAGGTATGCCGGCAGCCTCCATCTCTGGAGCCAAATCCCCTCTCCTTTGTAGACCAATAACCGTGATATCGAATTTCTTGTCCTTAAGGTGAGGCAGAACGGAACACAAATGTCGCTCAGTGCCGCCAACGTCAAGCGAGCCAATCACAACAAACATTCGTTTTTTGAGCATAGAAAAAGCCGGATTTGCAGTGAAATCTAGAGTGGCTGGGTTAACGTCTGGGAAATCTGTTCATTGCTTCGTCCCAAATTATCAGTTTTCGCCGATCGCGCTATCCCAAGCCTTGAGTGCTTGGTCTGGCAAGCAAGGTCGGATAGCTTCACGAGCAGCTCCGCCCAACCGAACACGCAGCGATTCATCGTCGGAAAGACGGCACATCGCAGCTGCTAAGGACGGCACCGACTCGCCTGGTACCACCAGTCCCGTTTTTTCGTGCTGTACAAAGTCTAAAATGCCTGGCTGCGTATCGGTAACGACCGCTGGTATACCGACGCTCATTGCCTCCAAGACAACATTGGGAAGCCCCTCGTACCGAGCCGGGTGCGTCATAAATACTGCACCCCTGTAGTACGGGAAGGGATCTTTTACGAAGCCTATCAAGTCGATAAAAGGTGCAATGTGTAGCGAATAGCTGAGCAATTCCAGCTCTGCACGTTCATCACCTTCTCCTACAATAAAAAGCCTCCAGCAAGGGTGTGATTTATGAAATTCAGCAAATGCCCGCAGAAGAATATCAAACCCTTTTTGCCGATGAAGGCGACCAGCCGCGATTATATATGGTGCATCAGATTCGAAATGCGTTTTGTTTTCTGAAACCCTTATAGGGTTCGGTGTCCAACATACTTTGTTGCTAGGGAAAGAGTTATTTAGCTGACTAACTGTATGCTTAGAATTCGCAGTAATACGATTTGCTAATTTGTAAGTGTAGTTGCGTAGAATATCCCAGAGTTTGCCTAATGATTGTCGTGAAGGATCGTTGCGTTCTGAAATGACAACTCTCACGCTGGTACCACGTGTCGCCAATATAGTAAGCACATTAGTTGCTCCAACAAAACTGACCACAACTTCTGCGTCACAAGAGAGAACTGCGGCACGTAAGCGTCGTATCCTAACGAGATTAGCAATTGTAGCTGCGAAAGGATTTGGTGATTTATTTGTGCCTCCTATGATTATTCTGCGCACCTTTGGGTCTAATTTAAAAATGTCGTGCTTTGCGTCGAGAAAAGTAATAACGGTGACGGCGTCTCCCCGATCAGCCCACGTGTTTGCTAACGTGCTAGAGACATGCTGGGCGCCTCCTCCAGCCAGGCTTTCGATGACAATGACGGTGCGGTTAGTCAATGTATCTTCAATAGTTTGCGATAAAGACCCGCGACTTGTTCAGCGTGACGGGTAGGTGAAAATGTCAGATTAGCCCATGACCATGCCGTGTTGACCATTGCATCTCGGAAGGGCCTGTCGTTCAATATTTCCAGCGCAGCCTTTGCCAATGCCTCGGGATCGTCGGGCACAACCAGAAGACCAGTTTGGCGATGGCGAATAATTTCACGGTGCCCTCCAGAATCCGATGCGATTACTGGAACACGATGTAGCATGGCCTCAACCAAAACCCTCCCGTGCCCCTCATTGATCGCGGGGGCCATAACCAAATCACATCCAGAAAGCAAGCTCTCAACATCGTGGCGAAAACCTGTAAAGGTTACAAAGTCAGCGATACCAAGATCGGCCGTTTGCTGTTTTAAATCGCATAAAACATTTCCATCCCGTCCAAATACTAAGAATTGCGCGCGGATAACCTGGGAGAGACACGCGGCAGCGCGCAAAAATATGGACGGTCGTTTTTGCTCTGTAAGCGTTCCCAAGAAGGCAATAACAGGACTGTCCGTGTGGCCGATTGCCTCAGCAATGCCTTCGCGTGCGCGGTCACGGTCAATACCAGTTGTCTCAAAGGGATTAGAAAGCACGACGGTTTTCTTGGAGAGTTTTTCTGGCATGCTATCAAGAACATATGAGGAGATCGCTATACGTGCGTGAGCAAGTCGGAAACATATATAGGCAAGGCGAGATGGCGCCCAACGATGGCGGGCATGAACTACGATGGGGCATGCCGCAAGACGAGAGGCAAACGACCAAGTCGCGATCATGCGCCCGTCATTGACATGTATAAGCGCTATGTCACTTCGCTTCACAAACGCGGCGAGCTGGGGAGCAATACTGATGGAACGCGCAAGTGCTACGATACCACTCTTTTTGGCATCAAAATACGGTAACCCTGTTTGGAGGAACTCGATCCCTTGAGAAGTCAGATAGCTAGTCAGTGGACCATCATCGTGAACCAACGCAACAGCACGAAATCCTAACTGGGGCAATTCTCGCATTAACAGTAGTGTCGACAGGTGACTTCCACCAACGGTATCGCCTACGAATGGGAACGCAATACTCGGCGTTGTCGCATACTTGGTCATGACAGCCAGGTTAAAGCATCCGCGCCAACGCACGCTCTACAGTAAGCAATACAAAAAGTGCAACGGCATGATCGTGCGATCCTCGCTGGTGTTCGTCTAC
>PTKE01000062.1 GCA_002937585.1 Alphaproteobacteria bacterium MarineAlpha9_Bin6
ATTTCAGATCTTGGTGGAAAATCAGCTCAAAACCCTCACTTACCCGAAAAGTCCTAGCGGCTTAAAATTCCCCTTAAGTACGGTACTTGCATCCACGCCCATCCACTCACCTATCATGCTCGCATAAACCTGCCGGTAATCTGTGGTATATATGAGATTTCCGTCATCAAGCTCCGTCAAACTGACCGGCTTACCATATTGTCCACCCTTCACCTTGTTGCCAATCACATAAACTGGCGTAGCAGTGCCGTGGTCAGTCCCGCCGCTCGCATTCTCCGCCACACGGCGACCAAACTCTGTAAACACCATCATCGCGACATCATCCCCGCGCCCGATCCGATTCATATCCTCTATAAAGCCATGGATTGAGTCGGAAGCATAGGCGAGCAAGCGAGCATGTAGATCAACCTGATGGACGTGGGTGTCGAAATCGTTGTTGCGATATTGCACGTAATAAAATCGGGTCGGCATGTTAGCATCAATTAGAGCTGCTACCTTCCGCAAATCCTGCGAAACTGGTAATTCGAGACCATAATTTACGGGTGTCGAATACGCGGCCCACGCGTCTCGAACGAACGCCGCGCTCTTAAGTGCACTCGACGCTACTCCACTAAGAAAATTTAGAGCCGGCTGAGACGAGCCATCCGCGCCAGTTAAGACGCTAAACAATGGTGTTTGTTCATACCGACCTACTCTTAAAAATCGCGAAGGATCATCAAAAACTAACGGCGAATGAACCCGTGATCGCACAGCAAGTGACTGCTGACTAGCCACGTTGACGATTAAATTCTCACGCGCCTCAGGGCTCATCTTGTCCGCAAGTCGACCAACCCAACCAAGCTTTTCACCTGCAATAGGAACGCCAGTATGCCAATAACCCATTGCCGCAAAGTGGGACAAAATTGGGTTCTCGTAGCCACATCCATGAACCAAAGCGAACTTACCATCCTTGTACAATCGTTCAAATCCTACCAAGGAAGGATGAAATCCGAAATGATCATCAATTCGCCGCACCTTATCAGCCGAGATAGCAATCTTTGGCCGTTGGCGGTAATAGGCGTCGTCGCCATAAGGGACCACCGTATTAAGTCCGTCATTTCCTCCATCGAGTTCTACTACGACTAAAATCCGCTCCGGATTTGCAAAATCCCCTGGTTTTTCCTCCTTCGTCATCGCTTGAACCGCACGCCCAAACACCAGCGGTATTCCGGCACTAATTCCCAGACCAGAAAGTCCCTGCCGTAAAACCTCTCGCCGGCTCAACCGAGGCCGCCGTGAAAAGATATGCGTGGTCATAGCACGATCCCTCTTTCGTTCAGTCGCGCATACTGCAACCAGAACCGCTTATGAGAGTTGATATTCGGGAGTGCTCATTATCAGGTGAACGAGCATGCGTAGCGGTTCTTCTAGATAACTAATTGCAGCCCCAATTTCCTTGGTTCCAAGTTCGCGGGTCAGAAACCCTATCAAGACATCTCGGTGCTCCGATGAAAGTGGCAGCCGCAACAAACGGGTTTGGAAATGATCCACCACGTCCGACGTCGTTGCTAGACCTTGACGTTGTACCATCCCGACCAGATCAATCGCGGCAGGCACGCGTAAAACTGGTTTTACCCGTTTCATAGCCATAATTGTGCCGTGATAAGCCCCATAGCGAGTATTGTATTCCTCGTCGGAGATCGCAACCATCATGTCAGAGCTGGACATCATATTCATACTGTTTCCGCTGGCAGCACCAACCACAGTCGCGCTCGTAATATCGAGGCCAACATTTAGCTTCGTGCCAACATCTCGATAGATCTGGGTTAAAACGCGATCGGGAGACAAGTATTCGCCTATGTCCGGGAATAAAACCTGTTTGGCAAAATTGCCGCGCTCAACCAGCGTGGCTGGAGTAATCCAACTGCGGCCTCCTTCCCAACCAGCAACATTGGGTGGGTAAAGCAACTTCTGCCCCAGCGACTCGGTCGCCGTATGAAAATCTGGAACACCTGGCAAAGCGGTGACGCCAAGTTTGCGATAGGTGGACAACACTAACTGCACCGGGCTCTTTATCTGAGAGCTATAAGCGTGGGGTGCATAAAAATCACGCGCCGTAAACATCGCCTTCAGCAGCGGTTTTAATTCGTAATTATTTTGGCGCAGTAAATCTGCCAGTTGCTCGATCCGTTTGGGCGGTGCGTCAGTCGCAACAAAGTAACGATAAAGTTTCTTGGTGATAAACCGGGCGGTAGACTCATGCGCCATAATGACATCAATAATTCCTGCCCCATCGAAATTACCTGTCTGTCCCAGAAACGTTTTGTCTTCCTCGTCATGCAATTCGGTCTTTACCACAAATGCCAGGCTATCATTGGTCCAACCAGTGAAAGCGCGCGCGGCTTCGCGAATATCATTCTCCGTGTAATTGCCAATCCCCATGGTGAACAACTCGAGAATCTCTCTTGAAAAATTCTCATTGGGTCGACCTTTCACGTTTTCACCAGCATCAAGAAACACGAGCATCGCCGGGTCCTGAGCCACAGCCAACACCAGGTTCCGGAAATTGCCCACTCCCTGCTTCCGAAATAAATCGATCTGGCGCGCCATTTTTCGATAGTCACGGACCTTGTCATCCGAGGTCGCAAAATGACCGTGCCAAAACAACGCTATCTTTTCTTCAAAAGGGCGTTCGGTTAGCAAAATACGTTGTGCCCAATATTGCCCGAGACGATGGTTTTCCAGCCGATTTGAGCGGAGGTAATAGAAATATTTATTGACTACGTGTTGGTAGCGTCGGTCGCCACCAGGTTTGACCGCGATGCCCATCGAATGGCCCATGTCGCGCGCACGCTGCACCGCTTCGGCACGACTACGCGGAAACGGCTCCATCCCTGAGTCGAAAATGCCGGATTCGTCAAACTCGGGCACTCCCCGGTTGCTGACCTGCCCATAATCCACCAGCCAATCAACCGCGTCCCGCGGCGTCATAGCTGCCAACTGTTCTATTTCTTCTGGAGTGCCGCCAAATCCTAAGCGTTCAAGCAAATGGCCCGCCCGATCATAGGACCATTCAGGCTTGGTGATCGGAACTCCGCTTCCGATCCAACTGTCTGGGCCTGAACCCGTATTTGCCGTCGTGCTTGCCGAGCACATCATTGCTAGCGTCAAGCCCATCCAAATCCCATGCCACGATTGCCGCATCGCTTCCTCCCGAAGCAATAAGCTGGATAACAGCCAATTATAGCCCGGTGCGGTCGAGTAACAAAATACTACCGTCTAGGAAACACTAAAACTCGCTCCAAATAGATTTTTGCATGCACGTCACAGCGCGAAAAGGAAAAGCTTGTGTTGAAAGTCTGAGCTAAAATACGGTTGTCTCATATCAATATCTAACGACTCTAATCGGGCTTTAAATGCCCGCATCAGGTTATCCTAAAGAGCATGTATAAGAGATACTATGCAATCCACTCTTACTATTTATGGAAATTGAGTTGGATGGCGAAAACGACGCACGAAGGGGTATGACACGTGGACTTTTCATTCACGGCGGAGCAGCGGCAGATTGCTGCGGCTATTGCAAAGACTTGTAAACGTTTTGATGACTCTTATTGGTTGGCGCGCGACCGAACGGGTGACTTTCCGCACGATTTTTGTTCCGCCTTAGCAGCTGATGGTTGGCTGGGCATTGCCATGCCTGAGTCATATGGAGGCGCCGGACTAGGAATCATGGAAGCCGCTTTAATGATGCAGACCATCGCAGAATCAGGCGCCGCAATGAGTGGCTGCTCAGCGGTACACATGAACATTTTTGGGCCTAATGTAATTGTAGTTTTCGGCACAGATGAGCAGAAAGCACGGATGCTACCACCCCTGATAGGAGGACAAACACGCGCCTGCTTTGGTGTTACCGAACCCGATACAGGCCTCGACACCGCCCACCTTAAGACCTTGGCTCGGCGCAACGGCGATCACTATCTGGTCAACGGTCGGAAAGTGTGGACCTCGACGGCAAAGGTTGCTGACAAAATCCTGCTGATAGCGCGAACGAAATCAATCGAGGAATGCGATAAGGCGAGTGACGGGCTCTCGCTTTTCTACACGGACCTTGACCGGAGCACAGTTGAGGTTCGCGAAATCGAAAAGATGGGTCGCAAAGCTGTTGATTCGAACGAGCTATTTATCGACGGATTAAGAGTGCCCGTGGCCGACCGAATTGGAGAAGAGGGTAAGGGCTTCCAGTACCTGCTTCACGGACTCAACCCAGAACGAATTTTGATCGCTGCCGAGGCTGTCGGTATTGGGCGTGTTGCCCTGGCCCGTGCATCCCAGTACGCAAAAGACCGTATTGTGTTTAATCGGCCTATCGGCCAAAACCAGGCCATACAGCATCCTTTGGCAGAGTCTTGGTGCGAATTGGAAGCGGCACACCTAATGTGCTTCAAAGCCGCCGCACTTTACGATGCAGGCGCACCTTGCGGCATCGAGGCCAACGCCGCCAAATTCCTTGCCGCACGAGCAGGATTCACGGCCTGTGAGCGTTCCATTTTAACCCATGGGGGCTATGGCTACGCGAAGGAATTCCACGTTGAGCGTTTCATGCGAGAGCAATGGATCAACCGAATCGCACCAGTCACCGAGCAACTGATGTTATGCTACATTGCGGAACGCGCATTAGGCCTTCCAAAATCATATTGATGATCGTGTAAACTAACTCTCTGTTGAGGTTGCATCTTCATTAGCAAGGCGATAACGAAAATCGCAACAGCTTGCCCCACGCATGATCGTTTGTGTTCGTTCCAACGTAAGACGAGGGTTGTAACCCTTGCAGAAGTTTCCATCGCGATCACACGACAGAACCGATCCAAGCTCAGAGATGCCCATGTCGCGATACATCTCCGCATAGCGACATCGTGTGACATTAAAATCCAAACTCTGCTCTGTCTGCTCCAAAATATCGATGGTGAGAGCATCTTCCGCAGTCCACAATTTGAATAGCCCGGCGAAGCTGGCGATATCATTGTCGCCCACCTGAGATTCAGCACAATTCTTACCGTGTGCGATTGCATCGCCCTTAATAGCCCGGCTCAGCACGCCATGCGCTGCTTTTTCCCCGAACGCTTCCACCATTTCCTCGTAAATCGGTTTGATTACACGCGCCTCAATCTCGCGCCTGCGAAGAATAGGCATATCATTATTCATTAGAACCCCGGTTTACGTGCGTTAACATGAAGTCATTATCCGTTTTCATACCACTTCAGAGGACAGCATGCCTCCGATCACTCTCAGGCGCAAAAAATTTTCGATTCCCTTATCATCGCAGCCATCTTCCACGAGAATATCGTGAGCATGTTCTCCCAGTTAAGGGTGCAGCTCATTTTGACCGGCACACCCACGAGCGCACCTCTATCACCGCCCATCGCATTTACCCTAACTAAAGGCCGGAAAAATTAGCTAGCGGTTATACTGGCTGAGGTCCCAGCCTGCCACGCAAGCCTCAGAGGCGCAATCCTTTGGGTACGACAAAACGTTCCACCACTTCAAAAAGACCCTGGACCAAAAGCGCCAGGACCGCGGCCGGCACCGCACCCGATAGAATTAACCCCACATCGTCAAGGCGAATACCCGTTAAAATCGGTTGGCCGTAGCCTCCAGCGCCGATCAAAGCGCCGAGGGTGGCAGTCCCTACATTGATAACTGCTGAGGTTTTAATCCCGGCCAAGATCATACCCCCTGCCATAGGAATTTCGATTAGACGCAGCTGCGCTAACCTCGGCAAGCCGATTGCTTGGGCGGCCTCCACAATATCAGGAGGAATACCTGTTAAACCCGCATGTGTATTGCGTACTATGGGAAGTAGACTGTAGAGAAATAATGCGAGTATCGCAGGCGGCCCACCGATACCAACCAACGGTATCATGAACACGAACAATGCCAGCGAAGGTATCGTTTGAATGAGCCCAACCACAGTTAAAATGACTTGCCCGAGCTTTCTCCAACGAGCCGCAATTACTCCGAGGGGAACAGAAATCACGAGCGCTGCCGTCAGCGATATTCCAACCAACTTGAGGTGCTCATACGTGTTGACCAAAAAGTTAGCAAACCAACTAGTTTTGCGAACAGTAACAACAACGTTGAATTGATCAGCTACAAACTCTGCGGCAACTAAAGTTTCGCTGAGCCCATCCAATTTTACACGTGCATTCATCGCTGCCATTGTTGCTTCGTCAATACGGCCTTCAAGTTTGTTTACGAATTTAACGATATTACTTTTACTTTCCTCCCACTCACCACGATAAATCAATACCGCGTCGTAGACTGGAAAGTGGTTGAGGTCGTCTTCAAGGATCTGTATGCCGTAAAAAGCAATTGCCGCATCGGTAGTGTACACGTCCATCGCGTCAATGCTGCCGCTTACCAAGCCTCGATACGCAAGATCATGGTCAAGGCCAGTCACTTGTATATGCGGAAGCGCGTAATGCGTGCGCAGACTCGGCCAGCCGTCGCCGCGCTCCAAAAATTCGTTGCCAAAGCCGAACGTCAGTTCTGGATATTTACGTAAATCCGAAATCGTGCTGATCCCGAGACGATCGGATGTCTCCTGACGTATGCCGATAGCATACGTATTATTGAATCCCAATGGCCCCGTCATGGCCAAACCCCGACTGCCCAGGGCGTCGCGAATTTCTTTCTCGGTGACCAACCCCTCACCGGACAGAATCTCATTGCTTATAGTCCCGGTATATTCCGGATATATGTCAATCTCACCAGCCAGCAATGCATCCCACAGGATTCGAGTCCCACCAAGCTGGCGGTGATGATGCACGCTGGCACCTGTTTCGCGCGCTAGGTGTGCAATTATTTCGCCGAGGATGACCGATTCCGTAAACACCTTGGAACCGATCCGAATATCCTGGGCGATACAAGACATAGGGGCCACGTAAATGATCAAGCCAGCCATAAACAGCAGAAACACCCGAACAATCATGTTCCGTCCTCAAGGCTGTCAATCAGTGTCCGCTGCGCAGAGATAAAATGCTCAACGAATGGTTCGCTCGGTCGATCGACGAAATCACGAATCGGGCCACGTTGGACGATTCTGCCTTCACGCAACAAAACGATATCGTCACCGAAAAATCCTGCCTCTCCTATATCATGTGTAACCATGACCACGGTCTTACCAAGACCGCGAAATATGTCTCGAAGATGGGTCTGCAATTGGTAGCGCACAATCGGGTCAAGTGCGCCGAAGGGCTCGTCGAGCATGAGCACGTCGGGTTCCAACATTAGTGCCCTAACCAGCGCTACCCGCTGGCGTTGACCACCTGACAACTGTGCTGGATAACGATCAAGCGCATCGGACGGTAAATGTGTTAATTCGGCTAGCTCGTCGACGCGATGATATATGTCTTCCGTTGGGTGCCCCAGATATCGCGCCATCAAGGTGGCATTCCCGCGTGCCGTCAAGTGCGGGAACAATCCTCCACCTTGGATGACATAACCCATACGCCGGCGCAGTTGCATCGCGCTGCCCGCATTCACAGGCGCGCCTTCATACCGCACCACGCCGTGGTCGGGCTCAATCAAACCCATCAACACACGGATCAATGTGGACTTTCCGCATCCGGAGGGGCCAATGAAAACTGTGGTGCGCCCATTTGGAATTATTAAGTCGACGTCATCCAGCGCAGTCAGCGAATTAAAACGCTTTGAAACCTTTTCCAATTCAAACATGGTGAGTAAGCATAGTCGCGACCTACACAGTGGGGAAGCCAAGTGGATACACAAAAGGAGGGGAAATATGACCATCTCTGTTGAGAGGATTGACCATTTTGTGATCACCGCATCAGATGTAGGTGCCACTATGTGTTTTTATGAACGGGTCCTTGGCATGGAGGCCGTGACGTTCGGCACCGGCAGAAAAGCGCTCCATTTTGGAAAACAGAAGATCAATATCCACCAAGCTGGGAACGAAGCAAAACCAAACGCCCTCAACGCCCAGCCGGGGACCGCCGATCTTTGCTTCATTTCACATCTCGCACTCGAATTGGTGCAGGAACACCTCACGACAGAAAAAGTGCCCATCATATATGGGCCAGTAGAACAAAATGGGGCGCTTGGGACTATGGACTCCGTCTACTTCCGCGACCCCGACGGTAATTTAATCGAAATCGGTGTTTATCGCTAAACTGTTCGTTACTCTCTTGTCCCCCTCGACTCCATCTAAAACTTCTTAACAAAAAGACCCAGCTGCTTTCTCACACAGCCGGGCCAAAATGTTCAGCAACCGTGAATTAAGAAAGTTAGAACAGATTCTGGGCTGCCACCATGGCGTAAAGCATGGGTAACGACAACATCGTGTTGGTGCGTGAAAACAACATCGCAGTGCGTGCTGCTTTGGCCTTCTCATCAGCCTCCACCGCCACCATGCCAAGTGCTTTTTGTTGATTTGGCCAAATCACAAACCACACGTTAAAGGCCATAATCAACCCAAGCCACATACCAAACCCAATCATAGTGTCGCGCGCGACTTCGGTGTTGATACCGATCAACAAACCGTCCACCAGGTAACCGTTCATCCCCGCAAGCAGCACCCCGAATACGACCGTAGACAAAGCGGACCATCGAAACCAGAACAATGCCTCGGGAGCAATTACCTTACTAATAGCAGGTTTTTGCTCATCCGGTATCTTAGGCATACTTGGTATCTGAACAAAATTAAAATACCACAACAAACCGATCCACATCACACCGCTGAGTACATGCAGCCAACGGATAAAAAAGATTAACGAGAAACCGTCTTCCATAACTTCGCCTCCTGCCTTCGCGGTGTCCTTAAGAACCGATCGCCTGAACCAATAGAACCATGATCACCGTGATTACCAAACCCATCACAATTGTCGTTGGCAATGACTCAAGGGGATTCTTCATGCCTCTCACTCCTATAATTATGTAACAGTGTCGGACGACGCGCCGGTCGGTACCAGCGCTCCGCTAGCACTTTCGACCAAGCGTATAATGATTGCTACGTGTTTATATGCAACAAAAAAGGACAGTCACGCGAGCTCATTTACATATGCACCCGTAAGTTAAGTGCTTATCAGCCGTAATATCGAGGCAGTGGATCAAGTACGCGGTAAGTGTATTACCTACTGGCTATTGAACGAAGGATCGCGTTTTTCGACAAAATGTGCCACGCCCTCCTTGAAATCGTCACTGTCCAAACTGTCATACATTTCATCAAACCCGCGGTTCACCGACTCCGAAAGCGACGTATCTTGGGTTCGGTAAATCTGTTCTTTCATGACGCGCATCGAACGAGGTGACACCATTGTAGCCAACTCTTTTGCGTAAGAGCGAACCGCTCCCATCAATTCATCATGTGGAAAGACCTTGCCAACCAACCCCATGTCACGCGCTTCTTCCGCCCCTAATTTACGAGCCGAAAGAAGGAGGTCGAGCGCGTTAGGCAAACCAACAACCCGAGGCAAAATCCAATCGATCCCATGCTCTGCAATCAGTCCCCTCCTGGCAAAAGCTGTGGTGAAGACGGCGTTTTCAGAAGAGAAACGAACATCACAAAATAACGCCATCACTAAGCCTAACCCGGCGCAGGGTCCATTAATCGCAGCGATGACTGGTTTTGGGACCGAAGTGAAATACGTGTAACGCATGTTGTGATCACTCACCAAGTCTAGCTGGCGAGTCATCGGCTCATGGTGGAGGCGGTGACGGTCAGACTCACGTCGACTATCACTATCTTCTTCGCTTGACGCACTCAACATCGACATATCAGCACCGGCGCAAAAACCACGCCCTGCACCTGTTACAATAATCACGCGCACATTTTTATCGGCACCAGCAACGTCCATTGCGCTTCGAACATCACCCTCCATATCTCTAGACCAAGCATTCAAACGATCGGGCCGATTGAGTGTGATCGTCGCAACGCTTTCATCAACGCCGTACAAAATATCGCTGTATGCCATTGTTTAGATTCCCCCCACGTCTCACTCAATACAACTGGATGTTACTAAGCCACTAATCCCATCAAATCTTTCGTAATCACCACTTCGAGACCTAGCCTGTGTAACCACCATGATCCCGCATGACACAAAATTAGTGTGCCAAGGTTGCCGTGCTATCTAATTTTAGAACCACACCGCACCAAAACCTAAACTAATATTCCATACTGATCTTTCGGTAAAATAACGTTGTGGGTTGCCTGCTCATATCAATTGGAAACCGTGGCGATACGGGTCCCGGTCATCTACGAAAATTGTATTGCGGCCCGTCACTCGCGCCCATCCGGACACCGCGGATAGGATTGCGGGGAAATTCCCCACTTCCGTCTCGCCGAGAATTTCTCCCTCAAACGTACTACCGATGATGCTTTCGTGGACAAAGCGATCCCCAGCTCGAAGCTTACCGCGCGCTGCAAGTTGCGCCATCCGTGCCGAGGTCCCGGTGCCACAGGGAGAACGATCGATCGCCGCGACCCCGTAGAAAACAGCATTGCGACTATCGGCACCAGGTTGAGTGGAATGACCGGTCCACATGACATGGCTAACTCCCCGGACAGTCGCATCCAAGGGGTGTGCGACATCGAGTAAATTGTTCACTTCCGTTCGCACGATGGGGCTTAATCGTTTAATATCTGATACGTTCAACGAATCAAGCGCATCGCAACCCGGTTGCGGATCAATAATTGCGTAAAAATTTCCTCCATAGGCAATGTCGCACTTGAGTTTTCCAAGTCCCGGGCAATCGAAAATCAAATCGGCTTTATGCAAATAGCTGGGAACATTTTCAATTCGTACTGACTCAACATTTGCCCCATCGAGTTGGTATGCCGCGGTAACCAAGCCGGCGGGGGTATCCAACCGTAACTCACCTTCTCGCATGGGGCTTGCAAGGCCGTGCTCGATTACAACGGTTACCGTACCGATCGTGCCGTGCCCGCACATTGGTAAACACCCCGAGGTCTCGATATAGATTAGTCCGAGATCACAATCGTCTCGAGCAGGCGGGTAAAGCAGCGCGCCTGACATCAAGTCGTGACCACGTGGCTCGTACATTAAGGATCTACGAACCCAGTCGAATCGGGAAATAAAATCCTGACGTCGCAAACTCATGGTCTCACCCCGAAGTATCGGGGCACCATCAACAACTACCCGAACTGGATTCCCACAAGTATGGCCATCAATACACGAAAAGGTATGACGATTACTGCTCATATCAGCGGACGAATCACTCCGATCTCAGAAATACTCTACCCTAACATGCAACACTCAGAATCGTCTAAGCTCGCCAGAACACTACGCTGAACGAGTAATAATTGCGCGAAATTATTAGCGCGATAGACTGCGTTCTGAGAGACACGAACGGCTTGAGCCTATTTCTCGCCGTAAGGAGAAACACCCATGAAGCTCTGTTGGTTCCATTTGATGCCCTACACAGACCTACCGGATGACTTTAAGGATAGTCATAACTCGGTGTGGGTGGACATCGACTCGCGTTTGTTCAAACCAGAAAAAGCCCACCATATGTACAATGACTTCATGGACGAGCTGGAGTTTGCAGCGGAGTCCGGTTTCGATGGGGTGTGCGTAAACGAGCACCATCAGAATGGTTACGGCCTAATGCCGTCACCAAATCTGATAGCCGCCACACTTGCTCGGCGCACCCAAGACGCTGCAATAATCGTAATGGGTAACTCACTCGCTCTGTATAACCCGCCGCTACGGGTAGCAGAAGAGTTTGCCATGCTTGATTGTATATCGGGGGGACGTCTGGTAGCCGGATTTCCTGTTGGTACGCCTATGGACACCTGCTACGCGTATGGAATGAACCCAAGCCAACTACGAGAGCGCTACTACGAGGCTCACGATCTGATTTTGAAAGCCTGGGCAGAACCCGAGCCGTTCGCATGGAATGGTCGATACAACAAACTGCGGCATGTAAATCCGTGGCCAAGACCTGTGCAATCCCCACATCCACCAATCTGGATCCCCGGGGGGGGATCTGTTGAGACGTGGCAATGGTGTGCAGAGCAGGACTATGTGTATGCCTATTTATCATACTTCGGCTACAAAGCCGGAGCGGCAACTATGAACGGATTCTGGCGTGAAATGAAAAATCTGGGCAAGGATCCCAACCCGTTTAGAGCCGGCTTTCTGCAATTTGTTGGTGTAGCCGAAAACCGCGATAAAGCACTTGATCTCTATCGTGAGCCCGCGGAATATTTTTATAACAGGTGCCTACATGTTGACGCGCGATATGCCAATCCGCCAGGTTACACATCAGAAGCAACTATGCGCGCGAAGGTAAAATCGCAAGTTCTGCAGGCAGCGCGTCGGGCCACTGACCAAAGCATGATCACCGCTCCCACTTTTGAAGAAATTGTTGACAAGGGATACGTCATTATAGGCAGCCCCGATGAGGTTGCGGAGCAACTGCGCGAAGTCGCAGTCGATCTAAACATTGGCCACCTGATGCTGCTTCTGCAGTTTGGCAACATGGGAAAAGAATTAGCAATCCATAACACCGCACTATTTGCCAAGCAGGTGGCACCGCAGATCAATGGTTTATTCGAGAACGAATGGCCAGACGAGTGGTGGCCACAGGCAATGGCATCTTCTACCCGCGCCGAGCCGCGCCCGGTATTTCAAACGACACTACAATGAACGAGCCATCAACGCGGATCGTAAAGGTTAACGGTTCGGGTTGCCGGATATGGGAAAATGGAGACGGTGAACCACTAGTCCTACTTTCTGGGTTCGGTGGCTATCCGAACTGGACCCCATTTCTTGGGCATTTGGCAAGCAAGAGGCGCCTAATCGTGCCGTCGCTGCCAGGCTATCCAGGGGCGGACGGCCACCGGTTACTCGACAACCAGCTTGATTGGGTAAGCGCCACACTGGATCTTCTCGAAGCCGCAGAAATTAATAACACAGACCTGATCGGGCTCGGTCCGGGCGCTGCGCTAGCAGCTGAAGTAGCTGCGATGGTGCACACCCATGTCAGGCGACTGGTATTGATAGGTCCCATGGGTCTTTTCGACGAGGGTGATCCATTGGGTGACATTTGGGCCCTGCGTGATTCTGAAGTGCCCGCTATGTTTTCGTCACAACCGGAAAAGTTCGCTGAAGCTTTATCCTGCCCCGACAATGAAGACGAGGTGGAATGGAGAATTTTGCAGACCCGCGCTCGAGAGGCTGCAGCAAGGATGCTGTGGCCGATCGGAGACACTGGACTCGCCAAGCGCCTGCATCGGATTACGGCTCCAACTCTACTACTGTGGGGCGACGCTGATCGGGTGGTCCCACCGGCTTATGCAAATCGGTTCGCAGATCTCATCACTGGCCCCTGCGAAACAAAGACCATCGATGGTTCTGGGCATCGGGTTGACTTTGACGCGGCCGAACAAACTGCAAAGGCGATCCTGTCTTTCCTGCATTAATGCCGTGCAAAAAATAAAATTTGTCTGGGGCATTTTGCGAGAAGAGTAGCACTTAATAGAAAAGGTGATTAAACGGTTATTTACGAAACAGCAAAATTTTTCTGAGTTGTTACTCTTTCTCTCATAACAACGCTAACCGTAGCGTCCCCAGACGAAGCGCTAGGAAGGACTATATATGAAACCTGTTCGATGGGGAGTGCTTAGTACCGCAAAGATTGGGCGTGAACGAGTGATTCCTGCAATGCAGCAAAGTCCACTTTGCGACATTCACGCGATAGCCTCTCGCGACCCAATGAAGGCTCGAAGAACGGCGAACGAATTGGGAATAGAAAAGAGTTATGGCTCCTACGAAGAACTCCTTGCCGACCCCGAGATAGAAGCAATCTATAACCCGTTACCCAACCA
>PTKE01000063.1 GCA_002937585.1 Alphaproteobacteria bacterium MarineAlpha9_Bin6
GAGCGCGATTGAGTTCAGTAATTAACTGGGAATTAAGCGCATTCAACACCGTAGGCCTGTTTAGCTTGATAAATCCAGTTCGGTCATGCGTTTCGACGATGATGTGCTCATATGGCATTGCCTGATTCCTTCCGATTAACGGTACTGTTGAAAGACAGCATGTGTTGGCTCCTTATCCCCCACCCTTAAGCCGCATTGCTGGGCTGTTATGTTGATCAATTACCATCTGTCAACACATTCGACTTTGAAACTCGACTTCGCCCAATTAACGCTGACAGATAGGACAATAAAATGTGGAACGACTGGACTGAACCAAACGACGGACAACATGGGTGGCCTCACCACTTGCGCAAGCCTGATCAGCGCGACCGTATACCTTAAATTGATGCTGAAAATAGCCCAACGCGCCGTCTGCCTGAACATAGTCGCGTAACGAAGAACCGCCCGCGGCGATAGCAGCGTTGAGTACCTCACGGATAGCCCAGACCAACCGCTCTGACCTGATTCCAGCAACACTTGCTCCGAGACGGCGCGGGGACAGCCGCGCAAGAAAAAGACTTTCGCAAGCGTAGATATTACCCAAACCAGCCACAATTTTCTGATCCATAAGTAACGCTTTGATCGAAGCACGGCGCCCAGCAAGCACGGCGCTGAGGAAGGGGCCATTGAAATCGTTGCCGAGCGGCTCGGGTCCCAGCCCACTAATCAACGGATGTCGATTAAGGCCATCCACCTCAGTTAGTTCCATGAGACCAAATCGCCGGGGATCATTAAACGAGAGCCTCACTCCCCCCTCAAAATCAAATATCACATGATCGTGGAGCGCGGGCTTTGATCGACCACTCAGTATCATTCTCCCAGACATACCAAGGTGCGCCATTAAAACCGTATTATCCTCAAGATAGAAAAGTAAATATTTTGCTCGACGGCGCACCTCCTTAAGCACTCGATTTTCGATTCTCTCTCCAAATTTCTCCGACAACGGTCGACGGAGATCGCCTCGCCGGACTAATACTGCCCTGCATTTTCGGCCTTCAAGTGCTTTTGCCAGGCCGCGTCGAATGGTTTCTACTTCGGGGAGTTCGGGCACAAGATAATACGATCTAAGAATCTCATCAGCATTGTAGCCTCGGTGCGTTAGCTAGGCTATGGTCTGTTTTATGCCGGAACACCCCCGCAGCAAGGACAGCAGCGAATGGGTGCCGTTTGGAAGTCATTCCGTTCCCGCTGATACCAAGAGCCAACTCGTTAGCGCTGTCTTTGACAGCGTCGCCGACCGCTACGATTTAATGAACGATGTAATGAGCGGAGGTATCCATCGGATATGGAAACGCCGATTAATCGACGAACTCGCTGTCAGACCACCAATGCGGTTGCTCGACATCGCAGGTGGGACAGGTGACCTTGCGCTACGTGCGCGAAAGCGCTTTGCCGCACATAAGACCGAAATCACCGTCTGTGATATTAATGTAAAAATGCTAGGTGTCGGAAGACGTCGCGCTCGGGACCAAGGACATCTCCACGGGATTAATTGGCTGTGCGCCGATGGAGAGGCTTTGCCGTTACCAGACCGCTATTTTGATTCTTGCACGCTTGCGTTCGGATTGCGAAACATGACCCATATAGAACGGGCACTGGAGGAGATTTGCCGGGTAATGCAGCCGGGCGGCAGATTTTTATGCCTAGAGTTTACCCCTGACATAGCGCCACCATTACGTGGCCTCTACGAGGCATACAGTCTGCGTATAATTCCTAAGATTGGCGATTGGCTCACAGGCGACGCTGAGGCATATCGCTATCTGGTCGAAAGCATCCGCCGGTTCCCCCAAGCTACACACGTGGCTAGGTTACTAGGAAAAGCAGGTTTTGCTGGGGTACGAGTAAACGCGCTAAGCGCTGGTGTCGCGAGCCTGCACAGCGCCTGGCGCGTGTAAGCGACATTTCGGCTTCTGCATGCTCCGAACTCCCCGCAATATAATACGCTTGACAATAATTGCTCGAACTTTAGCCCGTCACAGTGCGGTTGAAGCTCTGGAAGCACTTGGACTACCAAAGTTCCTGGTATGGGTGCTACGGCACATGGAACCGTCCGTCCCCAACGGGCCACTCGGCACCCGCTTGGCTACGGCAGCGGTAGCATTAGGACCAAGTTTTATTAAACTTGGCCAGGCGCTGTCCACTCGCTCTGACCTCTTGGGAGCAGAAATGGCAGCGGATCTAGGGCAATTGCGCGATCGTTTGCCACCCTTCTCAACCGAGCAAGCCCGGGCTGTTGTAGAAGCCGAACTAGGCGTACGTATCCAAGACTCATTCGCCGAATTCGATGACCGACCGGCCGCTGCCGCGTCGATCGCTCAAGTTCACTTCGCTACCACTCAGGACGGACACTCGGTTGCTGTCAAGATATTGCGTCCTGCCATCGAACAAGCGTTTGCACGAGATATCGACCTGTTCTTATGGGTTGCCGAATGGATTGTGCATGCTAAGCCCACATGGCACCGCCTGAGGTTGCGGGAGTCGGTGGAAACATTTGCAAGCTTGGTCCAAGTTGAGATGGATTTGCGGTTGGAGGCTGCGGCAGCCTCTGAATTAGCAGAAAATTTTCACGATGATCCCAGCTATAAGGTGCCAACAGTAGATTGGTCTCGGACGAGCCGCCGTGTGTTGACCACAACAAGGGTGCATGGAACACCGATTGACCAAGTCCAAAACCTCGCTGCGGCGGGTCACAACCTAGACGAGGTGCTCCAAAGTGCGTCGCGAGCTATGTTCAAACAGGTGTTCCGGGACGGTTTTTTTCATGGCGACCCGCATCCTGGTAACTTGTTCGTCGACTCGGATGGAGTTATCAACGCCGTCGATTTTGGAATTATGGGCAGACTTGATCGACAATCTCGTCGTTACCTTGCAGAAATGATACTTGCTATCCTAACTCGAGACTACGAGCGAGCTGCACGCCTCCACTTTCAGGCAGGATATGTCCCCAAGGAAAAGTCGATTGGAGCTTTCACTTTAGCTCTCAGGTCAATAGCGGAGCCCATCCTCGACAAACCTGCCTGCGATATCTCGATAGGTCGTTTGCTCGGCCAACTCTTCCACATCACAGAGACCTTCGGCATGGAAACACAACCCCATTTATTGCTACTTCAAAAAGTAATGGTGGTTGCGGAGGGTGTAGGCAGAACTCTGAATCCCGAGGTCAATATGTGGAAGATTGCCGAGCCACTAATAGAGGATTGGATTATCACCAATAAGAACCCGGAAACCCACTTGCGAGAACTTGGGGGTTTCGTACGTGAAATTGTCCAGCGAGGCCCCCTTCTCTTAGCCCACGCCGAAGTAGCATTAGAAAATACCAATCAAATGATACGATCCAAAAATACGCATGATATTAATAGTCGCCTGCGCGAGGGTTGGATGTGGGCAGCGATAGGCGTGGTAGCGCTACTAGCCCTTTACGCACTGGCTGACTGAGTGCCTAGCAACGGTTGCCAAAGGCGCCTGCTCCCCCTACGCTGGACCTCCCTGCGTTGGATGGCTTGGACCGCGCACGTTAATGACACCAGATAATCAAGCACTACAACATTTGCACCGGCATGACTGATACCAAACGCATTTTGTTGATCATTTCTGGCGGAATCGCCGCTTACAAGTCCTTGACCTTGATCCGACGACTTAGGGAACGGAACATAGCTGTCCGCTGCGTACTTAGCGTTGCTGCCGCCAAGTTTGTGACCCCACTTACAGTAGGAGCGTTGTCTGGCGATAAAGTGTACACCGACTTGTTCTCACTCACCGATGAACAAGAGATGGGGCATATCCGTCTTTCGCGCGAAGCAGACCTCGTGGTTGTTGCGCCAGCAAGCGCGGACTTGCTCGCCAAAGCAGCGAATGGTCTAGCCGATGATTTGGCCAGCACTATACTGTTAGCAACTGATAAACCGGTGTTGATCGCCCCATCGATGAACACGGAAATGTGGGAACATCCCGCAACACAAAGAAATTTGGCGATACTCGCGGGCGACGGGGTCCATCGCGTAGGACCCGACGAAGGCGATCTAGCCTGCGGTGAAATTGGCGCTGGAAGGGTAGCAGAACCCGACAGCATTCTTGCCACAATTGAAGCAATGCTTGCCAATACATCGTCGGACCTGGCTTCCGTGCGTGCGCTAGTCACATCGGGTCCAACCCAGGAACCCATCGACCCAGTCCGATATATCGGCAATCGCTCGTCAGGAAAGCAGGGATATGCTATTGCCCAGGCGCTCGCGGCTCTCGGTGCTGAGGTGACCCTGATCACGGGCCCGACCAAAGAGCCTGACCCTCTGCGCGCGCGAGTAATCCGTATTCAAACAGCTGAGGAAATGCTTGCTGCTTGCCTTAAAGCCCTTCCTGTCGACGTGGCAGTATGCGCGGCTGCAGTCTCCGATTGGCGTGCGTCGGTACCAGCCAACCAAAAGATCAAGCGAAGTGGCAAATCACAGCACCTTGAATTAATTGAAAACCCAGACATTTTAGGCCGCCTAAGTGCAGCGCAACCAAATCGACCAACCCTCGTTGTCGGGTTCGCCGCTGAGACCGAGTCGGTGATAGAAAACGCGACAAAGAAACGCTTAACTAAAGGATGCGACTGGATCATAGCCAACGACGTCTCTCAAAAATCTGGTGTGTTTGGCAGCACACATAATAAGGTCCATGTCATCGACGAGATCGGAGTTGAAGACTGGCCTGTAGCGAGCAAGGCAGTTATCGCCGAACGCCTAGCGGCACGCATCGCATCGAAGATCGCTTGCAGGAGCATTGTTCCATGACGGCGCCGAACGAGATAACGGTCGTGATCCAACGTCTTCCCCACGCGCTTGATGGTGAGCTTCCGGAATACGCAACTGTGGAGAGCGCTGGCCTCGATCTGCCAGCAGCAAATGACCAGTCGCTTACCCTCGCACGGGGCCAACGGGCTCGGATACCAACAGGGCTCGCGATTGCGTTGCCCCCCGGATACGAGGCGCAAGTACGACCTCGATCGGGCCTAGCACTTAAACATGGTGTGACCGTACTAAATAGCCCTGGCACGATAGACGCCGATTATCGCGGTGAAATTGGCGTGATTTTAGTCAATCTCGGGGAAGATCCCGTCATTATCAAACGGGGAATGCGTATCGCGCAGTTGGTCATCGCTCCGATTACACGCGTAGCATGGAATGAACGTGCCGAGTTGCCCGATACCAAACGCAGCACTCGGGGATTTGGCTCGACAGGAACCAGTCAAACAGCTCGCGGTCTGCCTGAGAACAACGCCGATAAACCCTCTGTGGCCATTTAAGCTCCATGGATTTAAGCGACGAGCAGGTAGAGCGATATGCACGCCACATTCTCTTGCCAGAGGTAGGCGGCAATGGCCAATCCAAACTGTTGAAGTCCAGTGTGCTGGTGATCGGGGCCGGCGGTCTAGGCTCACCTGTGGTTATGTATCTTGCCGCCGCTGGAGTGGGAACCATTGGCGTGGTCGACGATGATGTCGTCGATCTCTCGAACCTACAGCGCCAGATTTTACACACGACTAACCGACTGAACGTAGCCAAGGTCGATAGTGCTAAGCAGACAGTTGAAGAGCTGAACCCCGACGTGGCGCTGATCCCTCACGGTGAGCGGCTGAACGCTACAAACGTTGAACGTTTGATAGCCGATTACGATCTCGTAATCGATGGAAGCGATAATTTTGATACCCGGTTCCTAATCAACGATGCTTGCTTTCTTGCCTCCAAGACCCTCGTCTCAGGCGCCATTCTCCGGTTCGAGGGTCAGATATCTACCTACAAAGCACACCTTGGACGCGGCCATCACTGTTATCGCTGCATTTTCCCGGCACCACCACCCCCAGGGGTGATCCCGTCGTGCTCGGAGGCTGGCGTTTTTGGCGCCTTGGCCGGAGTGGTTGGATCCGCACAGGCGGTGGAGGCCCTGAAAGAGCTGCTGGGTATTGGCAAAAGCCTCGCGGGCTATCTGTTAATTTATGACGGCCTTGATACCACCTGGCGCAAAATACGGGTGCGCTCTGACCCCTCCTGCCCCTTGTGCAGCGAGAACGCCACCATCTCTGACCTGACCGGACACAGCCAGGAAGCGTAGTGGCGCCGTTGGAAAAACTTTCGATAATCGTTTTCTCGGGCTCTTTCGACTGTGTCCATTATGCGCTGGCCACCGCAGCAGCAGCAGCAGCTACCAACATCCCGGTAACCCTTTTGTTCACAATGGGAGCAATCCGTGCGCTTGCTCGCGATGAAACTGGCGGACCTAGATGGAAGGAGCTTACGCATTCCGAAGATGAAGGAAACGGTTCAGTCTGGGACATCCGTTATCAAACTAACGGCGCCGCAGGTTTCGAGGAGCTACTAGAAGCCTGCGTCGCACTCGAAGTAAAATTCCTGGTTTGTGAAATGGGACTCCGCGCAGCTGGGCTTGACGATAAGACACTACGAGACGATGTGCCGATCGAACACGGAGGTTTGGTTACTTTTTTAGCCGGCGCAGAGGCCGACGGCAACATGCTATTTATATGATCTCTTCTTGGAAAAACAAATTTTCTCCCCACCCAATACCAATCCAATGTGCACTAAATCAGTTTCGCGATTACCCGGTCGGGTGGCTTGTGCCCGTCGACGAACGTGCGAATATTGATCAACACTTTGTCACCCATGTCGATTCTGGACTCCAATGTCGCGGATCCCATATGCGGCAGGAGTAACACGTTATCTAGCTCGCGCAATTTTGGATTGATCGCTGGTGCGTGCTCGAACACATCCAACGCAGCACCTGCTAGCCGCCCTTCGCGTAACATAGCGGTAAGCGCACCCTCGTCGATGACCTCACCGCGGGACGTGTTAACCAAATAGGCCTCCGGCTTCATTAGCGCAAGTCGGCGGGCAGACAAAAGATGGTAAGTAGCCGGCGTGTGAGGGCAGTTTACGGAGACGATATCCATATGCGCAAGCATCTGGTCTAGACTGTCCCAATAAGTCGCCTCAAGACCTTGCTCAGCCGACTCAGGCAACCGGCGGCGGTTATGATAGTTGATGGAGAGCCCGAAACCGCGCGCACGCCGCGCGACGGCAGTACCAATTTGCCCCATTCCGATAATTCCAAGACGTTTGCCCCAAATCCGATGGCCTAACATAGACGTTGGCCCCCATCCCCTCCATTGACCAGCTGAAACCAAACGCTCTCCCTCAACTAACCGACGAGGCACCACGAGGATCATCGCCATCGTCATGTCCGCGGTATCCTCCGTCAAAACAGCAGGAGTGTTAGTCACGGTAATGTTTTGGCTCTGCGCAGTCTCAAGGTCTATATTGTCGACACCAGCACCAAAATTAGCGACCAACTTTAGCCGGCGACCGGCCAGGGCCAGCAGCTCAGCGTCAATGCGGTCTGTCACTGTTGGCACTAAAACATCCGCAATGGCCATCCCTTTAGCGAGTTCCTCTCTTAACATCGGTGTGTCGTCGTCTCTGAGGCGCGCATCGAATAACTCCATCATGCGTGCCTCGATAACTTCGGGGAGCCTACGGGTGACAACGACGACGGGTTTATTAGCCATATGCGCGAGCCGGGTAGACCGATGGATATTGAATGATTCAGATGGTTTAGCAACCCGGGATACAAGCTGGCAAGAGCGGTCGCGCTCCCAGGCGCGGGTCGCTATAGTCAGAGACCTAAACTCATGACCGCCTGCCTCTTCAATCCTCGCTCCATCCTCTTCGCTCTCGCCTTGCTGGCATTCAGTATTTTGGGCGCCGACTCTTCGGAAACGGCAGGAAGCGGTTTACCAGTGCCGCGTTTCGTGAGCTTGGCAGACGATCGGGTCAACGCTCGTGCAGGCCCGGGATTCCGTTTCCCAATTAATTGGGTCTATCTCCGCAAAGGCTTCCCCGTCGAGGTAGTAGACGAGTTCGGACCTTGGCGGAGGATTAGGGATATTGATGGTGTGGCGGCCTGGATTCACTTGTCCATGTTATCGGGGAAACGGACGGTTATTATCACCGCTAACAATCCAGAAACCACTCCAACGACACTGCGCCGTGCCCCCAATAAACAATCAGCGCCGATCGCAAGTGTGGAGATTGGCGCCCATGGCCGCCTACTGGAGTGCGAAGATAATTGGTGCCGTATTGAGCTAACCCCCTATCGCGGCTGGTTGCCTAAGAACGTTCTATGGGGAGTTTACGAGAACGAACAGGTCGACTAACTACCACTGGTCAAGCTGGGCCCCGCCCCTCAAAGTTTGTTGAAATCAGCTCCGAGGGCAAGCTGGGTTGCACGCGGCAACACTGCCATATGACTATAACTCGGGTGTCCGAGACCAATTACAACTTGGTTATTGAGCTCACAAAAAGCGACAATCTGCGGTTTGGTAAATGAAAAATGCAGGAACTGCACCGACGATGCCTTCCCTTTGGCGGTGTTGCGATCAACATCGTCCTCAGCCCGAGCAAAAATTACGTGTTCAGCAAAACGCAAGGTCACCGTCTTCTCGACGCCGCCAAGCGCCGCCAACAACCCCGCGCGTCGCGTTGGATCGTCGACCTCAAACATTAAGGTCGCGACCAACTCAAGACCGTTCGGAATCATCGGGTTATAGGCCTCGAGCTCGCCCGCGATCTGTTCTTCTCCCCCTTGCTCGATAAATAGCATTTCATGAATCTGAAACCACATGGTGTCATGATTCTCAAAATAGAAGGTTGCATCAGGACCTACCGGGACACGTCGATTTTCCTTGATGGCGACTAACTCCTGTCGCTTAGCCCGTCGAATTTTAGAAAACTCTGTCATTGGCAAAATGTCATCGCGGGTAATTAAATTCTTTCCCATAGCACTCAGCCCACCCTCAAACCGTACGCGTGAGCCAACAATTGGATCGGGTGAGTGACTTGCTCGATCATGACCGGACCATTAGCAAGGCGTTCCATACCCTGGCGCAAATGTTCTCCAGCAAGTGGACATTCTGATGCGACAAACGCGCTCCCCGCCTTAATGGCTGCGCGTGCAGCCGGCCTGCCTACCTTGAGCGCTGTGTCAAAGTGCCCTTTCTTCACCCCCCAGACACCACCATGACCAGAGCAACGCTCGATGATAGTCAAATCAACATCAGGGATCAGCCGCAACATCTCGACCGCTTTGGGCCCAATATTTTGAGCCCGTGCATGACAGGCAAGATGAACCGTTACCCCGCCTGATAATGAGGAGAGACCGTCGGCAAGTCCCTCTTTCTGGGAGAGACCTACTATGTATTCGCTAATATCAAAGGTGTGCGTACTAAGTTTTCTTACGTTCGCATCGTTGGGCAAAATTAGTGCCCATTCAAATTTCAGCATAAGCGCGCAGCTCGGCACCAATGCGACAATATCGTAGCCATCATTTATCCACGCAACCAATGCTGCCGACACTGTCCTGGCCTTTTCGGCAACGGCCTCGAAGTCGCCCTGCTCAAGCTGCGGCATGCCACAACACTCAGGATACACGATCGTGCAATCGACACCATTACGGGCGAGTACATCGCGCGCTGCCAACCCAATACTTGGATTGTTGTAGTCAGCAAAGCAAGTCGCAAATAACGCCACCTTTCGACCAAAAGACGGCGCAGTGCGGTTAATTTCTGGGACTTCGCGACCCGCCCGTTGGATCAGGGTCCGGCTAGAATACTTGGGAAGGCTGGCGTTTCGGTCGACACCAACAAACATTTCAAGAATGGGTCGTGTAAACCAGTTCGTAGTTTTACTAGACCAGTTAGTCAGCCATGCAATTGACGTTGCGAGCTTTCCATTCCGGTCAGTTCGAGCCAATTGGCGATCAGCCCATGAGACGGCTCCCTTGGCCCGCTGTCCTGCCCGGTAACGCAACACAAGATGGGGGAAATCTACGTCTAACTCATGGGGTGGCACGTAGGGACAGCGCACCATGAAACACATATCACATAGCGTGCAGCCGTCCATGACGAGACCAAAACCATCGCTTGACACGGTATCGAGTTCTCCGCTCTCGGATCCGTCGATTAGCTCGAAGAGACGCGGAAAACTGTCGCATAAATTAAAACACCGCCGACAACCGTGACAAATATCAAATACCCGACGTAACTCTGCATCGAGTTTTTCTTCGTCCAAATAATCGGGTTCGTTGAAGCGATGCGGATGGCGTGTCGGGGCCTTTAAGCCGCCTTCCATATGAAAATCCCGGGTGGATCAAATTTGAGGATAGCCGCAGCGACCACTGGGTATCACAACAGGCGGATCACACTAACCAAGAGAATCGAACGCTTTTTGGAAACGCCCAGCGTGTGATTTCTCAGCCTTTGCCAATGTCTCGAACCAATCAGCAACTTCGTCGAAGCCCTCGTCGCGCGCCGTCCTCGCCATGCCTGGATACATATCCGTGTATTCGTGGGTCTCTCCGGCGACCGCCGCTTTAAGATTATCAGCCGTAGCGCCAATAGGCTGACCTGTCGCCGGATCGCCTGTCTCCGTTAGGAATTCGAGATGACCAAAAGCATGGCCAGTTTCACCCTCGGCCGTTGAGCGAAAAACCGCTGATACATCATTGTAGCCTTCAACATCTGCCTTTTGAGCAAAAAACAGATACCGCCTGTTAGCTTGGGATTCGCCAGCAAAGGCATCCTTTAAATTCTGTTCGGTTTTGGTTCCCGACAAGCTCATTTTAGCAACTCCTGTTGGATGACACGAAAAAATGTTTGCAATTGAAGCTGCGCAATGCGGAACACGGCAGCAACACTCTTAACGCCCATATAAGTGACACGGACGAATATGTCGCGCCATAAGAGAGCTGTCAATAATTTAGAAGCTTTCTAAGTAAGGTTTACCGACCATCCGCGAAACCCACCCGCACCACCACGTCTACTCGCCTAATTTCCATACCATCAGGCACCTCAGGCAAGCCGGAGATTTGGAGGTCCCCCTCGTCGATATCACTCAATTCACCGGTCCGTTCGTCGAACACGTGGTGGTGATAGCTGACGTTCGTATCAAAATGACGCCGCCCTGAATCCACCGCAACTTCCCGTAAGAGGCCCGCGCGAGTAAACCTGTGCAAAGTATTATACACGGTGGCAAGCGCCATCTTGATGCCGGCAGCGCAGGCTTCCCGGTGCAACTCCTCCGCGGTAACATGCCGATGAACCCTCCCGAACAAAAGTTGTGCCAAGGTTTGGCGTTGCCGAGTGGGGCGCATCTCCGCGTCATGTAGAAGGGCTATGGGATCAATGTCTGCTAATCCGACGTTCATGAGTGCCCCATATGCTACGGAATTGCAATTTGACACTTTGGCCCTTACACAACAAGGCTTAAACTTTCAATTGCAAACACCAGACAGCAAATGAAGATCAAGGTGCTTCAGCTTTACCCGAGTCTTGCAGTGGCGAAATCCCAATTATGCTATTTCCATTGTCAACGTAATGGATTTCACCGGTAACACCGCGGGAAAGCTCGCTCAGAAGGTAAAGGCTCGCATCGGCAACATCATTTCTGTTAAGGTCTCGACCAAGAGCCGAATTATTCCTCGCCCAATGGTAAATTGTCCGGCCAGCTCCAATTGCCGCACCAGACAGCGTGCGCATCGGGCCCGACGAAATCGCATTTACTCGGATGCCAGCATCGCCTAGATCCATTGCCAGATATTTGACACTTGCCTCCAGCGCCGCCTTGGCCACTCCCATCACATTGTAGCTGGGCACTACACGACGGGCACCAGAAAAAGTAAAAGTTAGCAGGCTTGCACCATCATTCGCTAGAGCGGCCGCGCGCCGGGCAACGGAAGTGAAAGAGTAACAAGAAATCATCAAGCTACTCGTTAAGTTACTGCGGCTGGTATCAACATACCGACCCCTTAATTCATCTCGGTCCGCGTACGCGACCGCGTGAACGACAAAGTCAATGTCACCCCAACTATCCGACAAATTATTGAATACTGCTTCGATCTCACCTTCATTGGCCACGTCACAAGGTAAGACCAACCGTGATCCAGCCGCCTCCGCAAGCGGCCAAACCCGCTTTGAAAGCGCCTCATTTTGATAGGTGAACGCCAGCTCAGCGCCGTGCTGACGGGCGACTTCAGCAACAATCCAGGCAATCGAGCGTTCATTAGCAACGCCCATAATCAGGCCTTTTTTCCCTTCGAGCAAACAGGTAGCAGGCATTATCTAATTCTCAAAAAAACTCTCGGCCAGCTTTAATTATTGAAACGAGCAAAAGTCAATGAAGCGTTGGTCCCGCCGAAGCCGAAGCTGTTAGACATCACGACGTTGAGGCCGGCATTGTCGATCCGCTCGATCACGATGGCCGCGTCGCCAGCTGCCGGGTCGAGCTCCTCAATGTTCGCCGAGGCAGCGATGAAATCATTCTGGAGCATCAGCAGAGAGTAGATCGCCTCATGGGCGCCGGTAGCGCCCTGGGAGTGGCCAGTCAGGGATTTTGTCGAAGAGATGTGCGGGCGCTGGGTGCCGAACACTTCTATGATGGCCCCGAGCTCAATGATGTCACCGACCGGCGTCGATGTGCCATGAGTGTTGATGTAGTCGACAGTCTGGTTGTCGAGGCCCGCCGTGGCCATCTGCATGCAACGCACCGCGCCTTCGCCCGAAGGGGCGACCATGTCGACGCCGTCAGAGGTGGCACCATAGCCGACCAGTTCGGCGTAGATCTTTGCGCCGCGCGCTTTCGCATGTTCCAGTTCTTCGAGCACGACAACGCCCGAGCCGCTAGCGATGACAAAACCGTCGCGGTTAGCGTCATAGGCGCGTGAGGCCTTCTGTGGGGTGTCGTTGTACTTCGACGATAGCGCACCCATAGCGTCGAACAGAACGGTAAGGGTCCAGTGAAGCTCTTCGGCGCCGCCAGCAAAGACGACATCCTGCTTGCCCATCTGGATCAGTTCCGACCCGTTGCCGATGCAATGCGCACTCGTTGAGCAGGCGGAGCTGATCGAATAACTCAGCCCGCGCATCCCAAACGCGGTCGACATGTTGGCCGACAGGGTCGAACACATGGCTTTCGGGACAGCGTACGGGCCGACCCGCTTGGGACTTTTTTCTCGCGCGATGTCGGCGGCCTCGACCTGGGCGGAAGTCGACGGCCCGCCCGAGCCCATCACCAGGCCGGTGCGCTCGTCGCGAATGTCCTTGTCGTCGAGGCCAGAATCGACGATCGCCTGGGTCATGGCGATGTAATTGTAGGCCGCACCGTCACCCATGAAGCGGCGCAACTTACGGTCGATATGGTTGTCGAAATCGACGTCCGGCGCACCGTGAACATGGGAGCGAAAGCCCATTTCCTCATAGGTATCACAATGGACAATGCCCGAGCGACCTTCGCGCAGGCTTGTTATCACTTCGGCCGCATCCGCGCCTATGGGGGAGACGATGCCAAGGCCAGTGACAGCGACACGGCGCAAGCTATTCACACTCATCAGTCAGACTTTTCACTGGGGGGAAACAGGCCAACCCGCAGACCCTCAGCAGTGTAGACCCGCTCGCCATCAAGTTCAGCATAGCCATCGGCAATCGCCAGAGCAAAGCTACGCTTGATCACCCTCTTTACGTCAATGTGGTAGCGGAGAATTTCACCGCCCGGTTTGACCTCGCCGGAGAATTTCACCTCGCCGACCGACAGCGCGCGGCCCGGTCCCGGCAAGTCGAGCCACCCGAGAAAGAAACCGAGCATCTGCCACAGCGCATCCAGGCCAAGGCAGCCCGGCATGATCGGATCACCCTCAAAATGGCAGTCGTAGAACCAGAGGTCCTTTTTAA
>PTKE01000064.1 GCA_002937585.1 Alphaproteobacteria bacterium MarineAlpha9_Bin6
AAATCTAACATGATTACAGGATTCGTAGATAGCGCTGCGTAAGTTTCAATTTCCGCAATAGATCCGTTTTCATCGCTAAAATCGATTCGATCTATATAATACGAGGGTACAAGTTCTCCATTATCATCAATAACAAAGCCCGTATCCATCGGGTGCGTTATTTTCGTTTTTACCCGCCATGCTCCACCTTCTCTATTAAATTGACTAATTAATATTTTTCCGATTTCACCCGTTACGCATTTCTGGATTTCAGGGTCACAGGAAGGCAAAGAACAACCCCCTGGGTTCTTCACGAAAACCATTTTCGAACCGACATGCCACGTTCCAAATTTGTCTTTCAGTGCGGCCCTTACTGGGGAATCGTCTTCCAATCTCACATTCATCCCAACTGTTTCAATAGGTCGATGTGGATAAATGCGAGCAGCTGCTTGTATGGGATTGTTTTCAATTAATAGAACAAACTCTTCTATGCTCTGCAGGTAATCCGGGATCTTAACTACCAAAGATACTTCGTGTGGTTCTTCCACGAAGTCTTGCATTATTACCTTTACATTATCGTCAAAGACTACTTTCCCTGTGATTAAATAGTCATCCCGGACCTGAGACCAATTTTCAGAGAGCGTTGGGTCCAATAATTCCTTGGCCTGCTCAAGTGATTTAGAAGTCGGGGTCTCCCATTTCGCGGTTGGAGCAGAAGTGAATTCCTCCGACAGTTCAGGCGCTTTAAAATCTGAAAAGGGGCCTGAATTTACCTGAGAGCAAAAAACCAATATCGACATAGATACGATTATTGACGGAAGGACCGAATCTCTCATGTACAAAGCCCTAGCTCCTAAAACTTTTCGGGCGCCACACTTACGACAGCATACTCCACCGTAAGACATACTTGCCCAGCGCACTCTCTGGTTGCAGGCTTAGTGCCTGAGCACAATCTCAAGCCTTTTGTATAACTTTGTGATTGAATTGATGCAATACAGCATATGCGCCATTGGACCTCTACGTTCTTTAAAATAACTATTCCATATTCAATTTGTTATGAGTATGTGTTCGATGGAGACGCACCATCTATTATGACGCCATAATAACCCTGAGATGGCACACGGAGCCTTAAAGTTGGTATTGACGGGCAGATACTTGATCTGAACTTCAACTATTCTCCTTCATAAAAAAACTATGCAGTTTTTAGATCAACTACAACGTGATGGGGTGATGCGTAACCGCGTTAGGATTTGGTTTGAACGTTATCTCGGTCTCGTTCATTCGTTGGCAATTTATCGTTTTAATCCAGTTCGTCGCATACAATCGTATCGGCACTATCGGCAATTTGTCGGACCTGGAGATTTATGTTTCGACATCGGAGCACACGCCGGTGATCGAGTAGCCACATTCCTGTCTCTTGGAGCACACGTTGTAGCCGTTGAACCATTGCCTGATTTCATGCATTTCTTGAACTGGCTGTATCACGATCATAAGAGGGTGATCTTGATCGAAGCCGCTGTTGAAGCCGTGGCCGGGCACCGGTCAATGTTGGTAAGCAATCGAACTCCAGCCATGTCGACAATAGCACATGGCTGGGCACGAGACGTCGCCGCACAGCAGCGTTTTTCCAACGTTTGCTGGAATAAACAATTGCGAGTAAAGACTTTGACGCTAGACGACCTCATTCGTGATTTCGGAGCACCTAAATTTTGCAAGATAGATATTGAAGGCAGCGAAGCCGAAGCTCTTGCCGGTCTGACACACCCGTTGGAAAGTTTATCGATTGAATATGTACCAGCACGCCTCGACATCGTGGTTGCATGCCTCGAGCGACTTTCCTCGCTCGGCGAGTATCGGTTCAACATATGTGTTGGAGAAGGGAAAAAATTCCAGTTCATGGACTGGACTCGAGAACGAATTTTGCGCGATACGCTATGTGGCCTTCAATCAAATGACCCAACCGGTGATATTTATGCTGTCCTTCAGAAGTAACGGGTCCTTGCACACCTCCCTACAGTTTTCTATACGACCGCTCTACGAGCCGTGGGGAATTCAAACATGAAGGTCCTTATTGTTGGAGCAGGCGTCGTGGGCATTACCACCGCCTATTATTTACGAGCCGACGGCCACGAAATTACGGTCATAGAACGCCAAACTGGTGCCGGCTTGGAGACAAGCTTCGCCAACGCTGGACAGCTTTGTCGTTACACAGCACGACCCTGGGCGGCACCGTCAGTCCCTTCCATGATTATTCGCGAATTTGGCCGCGCTGACGCCCCATTTTTGGTTCATCTTCGTGCTGATCCAGCGATGTGGCGATGGTTAGCAAAATTTCTCCTTCAGTGCCGGGATTCAAAACACCAAACCACCCGTTCTAACCTCATGCGGATCGCAGTTCACAGTGCAAATTTAATGGACGAGCTCGTCAAGACGGAAAATGTGAACTTTAATCACGAACGCAATGGCGTTCTACATCTGTTTCGGAATCAGAAATCACTTGACCATGCCACCGACGAAGAACGCCATGTTGAAGATCCGGAGGCGCGTGGGGAAGCGCTTAATCGCGATGGATGCATTGCAATTGAACCAGCGCTTGCTCAAAATCCATCCCAATTTATAGGCGGCATTTTTCATCGCCATGAGCAGACCGGAGACGCACATCGGTTCACAAAAGAATTATCAAAGCTTCTGAAGACTCGGGGTGTGATTTTCCGATATGGAGTTAACGCCCAACAAATACTGTCCAAAGGAAATCGTGTTTCTGGCCTAAGCACGGATCAGGGTGTGATTGAATCCGACGCCGTAGTGATCAGCGCTGCTAATAGCAGCGCACAGTTGTTAAACTCGGCATACCCAAAACTTCCGATTTATCCGGTTAAAGGTTATTCAATAACGGTGCAAACCTCGGGATTTAACGGCGCACCAAAAATCGGCATTCAGGACCACAGCCGCAAAATCGGCTTTAGCCGGCTCGGCGAGCAACTGCGTGCGGCCGGCACTGCGGAATTCGGTGCGCGTGATGGCGCACCCGATCACGCGCGAATCGAAGCTCTGTGTAACCAAACACGTATTTTGTTTCCCGGTGCCGGTGAATTCGAAACAGCCAAGACCTGGGCAGGTCTTCGTCCTATGACCCCTGACGGAGCACCAATAGTCGGTCGAACAAAGTGGAAAAACCTTTTTGTTAATACTGGTCACGGAAGCCTGGGTTGGAGCCTTGCCTGCGGATCCAGCCACATAATTGCTGACGTAGTATCGGAACGCACACCAGCCATTGATCTTACGGGACTTACTATCGATCGTTTCGCGTGACCCTCTGCACTTATCCCCTTCGGAGATCGCAGATACAATTTCGCGCATCAAACCAATCAAGCAAACGGAGCCCGCACAAAACAGTTATTATTCTGCATGAACCTGCGCCTAATTAGTTGTAAATTTTTCCTGTTCAACTTGGAGTACAATTAAAGCGTCGGCCGCACATGCACCATTCCCCTCGGGCAATACCATCAAAGGATTGATGTCCAGTTCAGAAATCAGGTCAGTGGCGAGTGAAAAATTCGACAATCTAGCTAGAATATCTGCCACTGCATCAATATCGGATTTTGGATAACCACGTTCACCCCCTAGCAATGGAAATATCTTTAGCTCAGTAATCATTGTATGAGCATCTGATTTCGTGATTGGTGCCACCCGCACTACCGAATCTTTCAACATTTCCACCATAATTCCGCCACTACCGAGCAAAATTACGGGGCCAAAAACTGGATCCTGTTTTATGCCCACAATAAGTTCGATAGCATCTGTAACCATTTCGTAAACACCAATACCATCAATGAGCGCGTTTGGATCAAAAATCCTAATGGAATCTTGTATTTCTTCGAACCCTGATCTCACAGCCGTCGATGTCGTGAGCCCGAGGCGCACACCACCTGCCTCACTCTTGTGACCGATATCAGGAGACTCCACTTTTAGAGCTACAGGGTAACCCACCTCCTCGGCTGCAGCCACAGCATGTTGCGAATTTGCGACAACACGTCCTCGCGTTACATCTATGCCCAACATGCTGAGCACCTGCTTGGAATCATATTCACCTAGCTGAAATTTTCCACTGTGTACGGCTTGGGCGACCATTGCCACGGCGCTGTCAACATCGCTAGGCAGGACTTCTTCTCGCATTGATATTGGCCCTGCAACCAGTGCTCTAATGGCCTTCAACGCCCGTAAGGGGTCGTTGAAACAAGGAATACCTTCCGCGCGAAGCTGACCGGGCAAAGATGGATCCCCTAACATCCAACCCACCACGATGGGCTTTTCATTAACTTTATTGGCTTTGATTATTTCGGCACAGAGTGCATCGACATTCAACATCTGGACCCCAAAGAACGCCAACACGACATCAACGTTTGGGTCACTCACCATGTGTTTTAAGTGCCATCCGATTGCCTCAGCATCACTCAATGCCTGCAAAGTAAAATCAACAGGATTCTGCGCAGACCCGAAAGCAGGCAGCTTTTCCAAAATTCTGGCGCTAGTTTCTGGATTGAGGCTTGGCAGCTCTAGACCGAGTTCATTCACCTTATCTGCGCAGAAAACACCGATCCCCCCTGAGTTGGTAAGAATGCCAACACGGGGCCCCTTACTTGCGGGAGGTGATAGGCTGAATAGCTCTATTAGATCGAATAACTCGGTGACATCGTTGGCCTCGATAACTCCCCATTGGTGAAATGCTGCTCTATAAACCTCGTAACTCCCAGTCATCGAACCGGTATGCGATGCGGCCGCCCGAGCACTCTCGTCACTTCTTCCTACCTTCAAAATTATCACCGGGGTTTGATTCTTCCGCGCGATGGCCAACGCTGCACGAAGCTTGTGACCATCACGAATCCCCTCCAAGTAGCCGGCAACGACCCTGATCCGGGAATCCGATGCCATGTGGGCGATCATATCCGCGAAATCAACAATGCATTCGTTACCAGTACTATTCAAATAGCCCAGTCCAAGGCCGCGCTGGTGGCATTCAGCTGCTACAATTCCAGCGAATAAGCCGCTCTGACTGACAAAACCAATGGGACCGGCGGTAATATCATCCCGAGATAGAGCAGAGCTAAAATTAGCGACCATACGATCGTGTAAATTGGCGACACCCTGGCAATTGGGACCACAAACCAAAGTGCCCTCTGCTTCAGCGATTGACTTTAGTTCAGCTTCAAGCCGCTCCCCCGCACCACCCATTTCTGCAAAGCCGCTGGTGTAGATAGTCATGGAAGGAATGCCAGCCACCTGGCACTCACGCACTGCCTCTATAACGCGGGAAGCAGGCACAGCGATAATTGCCATATCCGCAGATTCAGGCAATTTCGTCACCGACGGATAACAACGAATGCCTTCGATTTCCTCGTATTTGGGATTGACTGGGTAAATAGGACCAGGAAAGCCAAATCGCCGAAGAAAAGACAACGGTCTGCCACCAACCCTGCGCGAATCTGGAGTCGCACCCACAATTGCGACGGAGCGAGGTTTCAATAATGGGGTAAGATCACGTAAACCACTCGCAGCCATTGCTGCATCATCACTATTTTTCATGTACGTCATAATCAATGACCACACGCTGAACATTCGAGGAGAGCGACACTCCAAGCCCGCCGATATCACCCAAATACGTCCTTTTACAGAAACCGAAATAGTAAACCATCCGCGTTTACTTCATCTCTCCTTGCATTCTGCTATTCAGCCGCATCCCGAGACATTCGACCCGAGTCAGACAAAATATCTTCATAGCCGGCCAAGATATCGTCGTCACTAGCGTTCGCCGCCAAATCAAGAACTTTGGAAATGGTTGGAGCTGCCTCACCACCAACAACCCTCTTCACTGGCTGATCAAGATAGTCAAAGAATCGACGGTGGAGTTCATCGGCTATAGCACCTCCAAATGAGGTACCTTGAGTGCCCTGCTCAACAATTAAAACATTGTTGGTCTTGCGAACGCTTGCGCCAATTGTTTCCCAATCGAGGCTCGCGCGATCAAGGGTACGAAGGTCTATAACCTCGGCACCCACACTGGCTTGCTCTGCCATCTCCACACACGGCCAAACCATTGCCAGAGAGGTCAGCACAGTAAAGTCTGTCCCGTATCTCACCACTTTGGCCTTCCCAAGTGGGATGAAGTAGTCGAGATCCTCCAAAGGGGCCGGGCCAGTCGACTGATAAAGGTCAATGTGCTCAACCACCAAAACCGGATCCTCGCACAACAGTGCACTGTTCATCAGACCAACGTAATCGTATGGCGTGCTCGGAGCTACAATCCTCCAGCCAGGGAACAGAGTGAATAGGCCACTCGGATCCATCGAATGTTGAGATCCATAACCCGACTTGGCAGCAACCTTAGCCCTAAGAACTAACGGCACAGGCAAGTCGCCGCCAAACATGTGGCGCATTTTTGCGATTTGGTTAAGCACTTGATCTGCAGCCACGTAGACAAAGTCTGCGTACATAAATTCGACCACGGGGCGAAAATGCCCGTCCGCAGCTACCCCACCGGCAAGTCCAGCAAAGCCACCCTCAGTAATTGGAGTACCTATGATTCGGTCTGGAAACCGTTCAATCAAACCCTTCGTGGCACCGTTGGTGCCCCCGCGTAATTTATGAATATCCTCACCAATAACAAAAATCCGCTCGTCGACCTCCATTCGTCGCCCCATCACGCTGGAAACAAGGTCGATAAACTTTCGTTCAACTACATCACCCGAGTGATCTTCCTTCTCCTCATAGCGAACGCCATCGAACTCCGACATATCACCCCGGACACCGTGATCAACGGCGCTCCGACTCGGCCATAGCTCAGGTTTGATTCGTCTGCGATTACCATCCGGCTCGAGCAAATTATTTGCCGCGCGCTCCACCGCGGCCCGAGCTTCACTGCGTAACTTCTCCGTTTGACTTTTGTTAAGATGGCCCACTTCAATCATCCGTGAAGCCATGTAGTCTGGCGGGTCACGTTCCCGCCATTTTTGCTCTTCGTCCTTGCTCCTATAGCCAAACGCACTACCCGGCAGCGGACCGTTTTGATGGAAAAACCGATAACAGTCGGCTTCAACTATGACCGGCCCTTTTCCTGCGCGTAATATCGACAGCGCTTTCTCTGTCGTAATCTTAACCGCCAAGGGGTCCATGCCATCGGTAGTGAAAGCCGGAATTCCATAAGCTTGGCCCCGAGCAGCGAGGCGAGTCTCGCGGGTGGCTTCAGCGACAGTTGTCGAAACTGCATATTGATTATTTTCAATAAAATAGAGGATTGGTAGTTCGTAAAGTGACGCCAAGTTAAATGACTCAGCGACTGCTCCCTGATGTATCGCGCCATCACCGAAGAAACTGATTACAACGTCACCCCTCCCCAACCGTTTGCGCGACCAAGCAACACCTGTCGCGATCGGCACACCGCCACCGACAATGGCGTTGGTTCCGATTACGCCAGATTCACGTGAACGAAGATGCATCGAACCACCGCGGCCCCCGCAGTAACCCTGCTCAAGCCCCATGATCTCAGCCAAAGTACGTTGAACGACTGCTTGCATTCCCTCCCCCAGCGTTCCAGCCAAAGGGTCAAATGTATCCGGCGTGGCATGGTTCAGAGCTTTAGCGAGGAATTGGTGGTGAGCGCGGTGAGTTCCATTGATCTGATCGCCAGTACGGACCGCCGCCATTGCACCGACGGCAGCCCCCTCCTGACCAATGGAGGAATGAGCTGGACCATGAACCAAGCTTTCCCCCGCAAGTTCCAGTACTGTTTCTTCAAATGCCCGAATAAGATTTAAATTGTGCAACATGCGCACCATCGTTGTGACATCAGCTTTAAGCCAATCGGCGTCCGTCACACGTATTTCTTCCCACGGAACACTTGTCTTCAGTTTGATAGTTCGAGGCACAAATTCCCCCCCCAACCAAGCGTTATCATTTTCACTAAGATATTTCCGATAATTAGTTTTTGCTACTCACAGAAAAAGTCTGCACGAGGGCTAAGTCTCTGTCCAGATAGACCTAATATTTTTGCCGCATCTATTGATTAATTACCACACCACCTCCAATTATAGTGTACCCAAAGATGCCGGTTTCGGGTCTTTAGGTACGATAAGCGGACCGCGCAGATTGCGGGTCCAAATTTTCATCATGTTGCTCAATGGAGGATATGATTATGCACAATTTTGACCTTTCCCCCCTATTCCGCACGTCGGTCGGTTTCGATCGTCTGAACAACTTGTTCGATGCAGCACTGCATATCGACGAGGCACCTTCCTACCCACCCTATAACATCGAGAAGCTCGATGAAGATAGGTATAGCATCACCATGGCTGTAGCCGGATTTAGCGAAGCAGATGTGGAAGTTCTCGTGAAAGACAACACACTTACCGTTACTGGAAAAATAGGAGATGCAGAGGAGGCAAAGTCCTACCTCTATCGGGGTATCGCAGGTCGCGCCTTTAACCGAAGCTTTCAGATTGCCGATCACATTAAAGTGACCGGTGCTGAACTGGACAACGGGTTGTTACACATAGAATTGGTGCGCGAAATACCCGAAGAAATGCGACCACGTCGCATTGCAATCGGAAGCTCCAAAGCCAAGAGCAGGGTGCTTAGCCACAAAAAGGCTGCATAAGCACTAACGGATGAGTTTAAGAGACCACTAAGGCGTGCTTCCTCCTGGAGAGAGAGCACGCCTTCACCTCACTGTACTCCGTCTACCATCAAAATGTCACCATCTGAGGCCTGCTGGCGAATTTTTATTAATGGGACATATTCCTCAGATGTGTACCACCGTTTAACGGCGTCTTCCGAATCGAACCCTATCACTACCATACGAGCGCCGGAAAAATTTCCTTCCAGCTTCTCGACTGCCCCCCTAACCAAATATCGACCACCATACTAATGTACCGTAGGCGCAACTTTCTCACTATAAATTTTAAACATCTCCGCGTCAGTAATGTTGATCTGTCCGACGATATAAACAGCCATTGCAATGTCCTTTCCTATTTTCTAAAACGCACACGCGGATAATATTTGAGGTAATGTGATGATAAGGTATACAGCGGAGTACGAAGATCGACTTAACACTCTGCGCTAGAACTTAAACAATCGAAAACGTCCCCTTCTGGGGTCAGATTTAGGATATGACGCCTATACCACAAAGAAAAAAATAGTAATACCCATGCAGCCTGTCCCGCGTGTTTGTTACGTGATTGGAACAGCGGCGCGACCGATCCCGATCGACATAGCGCCTTAACTCCAGGCTGCGCTGCAACTAAGTCTCCGAGTTGCTGCCCGCGAGCCCTTATCCATTCTCCGACTGGAACCGTAAAGCCCCGCTTACGTGAAAAAGGCTTTGCTGCAGGTAACTGCTTCCCGAGCCAACTGCGTAATAACCATTTCCCGTGGGCACCTCTTATCTTCGCACGGTCCGGCAAACAAAAAGCAAATTCGGCAAGAGGACGATCGAGAAATGGTGTTCTTCCTTCAAGACCGTGGGCCATAAGACAGCGATCTAACTTGGTAAGTAAGTCATGCGGCAACCAGTCCACAAAATCCATTGCTTGCGCCACCTGCAAACGCGAGTACATTGAGGAGGAAGCCAGCTGAGAGTCTGGAAGACTGGGTGTATGCGGCGAGCTTGCTTCACGTAAAACGTTCATACGATCAAACAAGCCATGCATACGCGGCTCCCTGCCACCCAGCCAACGCGGCCTAAGCGCTCGCCTGTAGCGCCCATAGCCAGCGAAAAGTTCATCCCCGCCTTCTCCGGATAAAATGACCTTGACGTCTTTGGCTGCTACGCGCGCAAGCTCAAAACTCGGTACGATCGCGTAATCGGCGCAAGGATCATCAAGGGCAGCGGCAATAGCAGGAAGGTCTCGCCAAAAATCCTGCTGCGTAATTGTAATCTCCACGTGTGTGGCGCCCACGGCTTTGGCAACAGAGCGTGCCTGAATCCTTTCGTCGGCTACCGATTTACTATCAAATCCTGCTGTATAAGTTAGGACCGGCTTGGAATTAAGCCGCGCCATCATTGCCAGCAACGCACTACTATCCACGCCGCCAGAAAGAAACATACCATACGGAACGTCCGAGCGTTGATGAACATTGACGCTATCAGATAGGAGCGCATCAAGACGTGCCTCAAGCCCGGCAAAGTCCTTTTCACGCGGACCATCACTAGGCAACGCGGCTAAATACCGTTTTTCTATTATTTGGCCCTCTTCGATGACCAATGTCTCACCCGGAAGCACCCTTTTGATTTCAGCAAACGCTGTAGATCGACCCCCAATAAACTGCTTGTTCAGCAATTCTCCAAATGCGGATGTACACGGTGTACGTGAGGCAAGGCCCGCAGCGACTAACGCTTGCGGTTCGGAAGCAAAGGCAAAACATCCCTTATTTTTCACATAATATAGTGGCTTTATTCCAAACGGATCGCGCGCCAACACCAGTCGACCCCTTTTAGAATCATGTATTGCGAGCGCATACATACCGCGAAGGTGTTCAGTGAAAGCCAATCCATGGTACCTATACAAATGCAAAGGTAATTCACAATCTGATTTACTCGAAAGTACCCCGTCTGTTATTTTTTCCGTGAGTTCACGATAATTGTATATTTCGCCATTGGCGATCAAACTTGTGCCATAACTGTCTTGGAACGGCTGATCGCCAGTCTGAAGATCGATGATCGCAAGTCGCCGATGGGCCAGAGTAGTTCCGCCAATAGTGAGACGGCCTTCCCCATCAGGGCCCCGGTGTGAAATTGCGGAAACGAGTCGGTCTAGTTGCTTCGGTAATGGTTGAGAGCCATCAGCCAACACGAGTCCGGCAATTCCACACATTAGCGTGCAACTGTATTAAAAAAATCTAGGTATCGACTCACCACGGTCCCCTCATTGTAAGACTCTCGATAGCTAGCCCACCCCGAAGCTGCTAATGCTTCAGCGCGTGCGCCGGTAATTCCCATGATGGACTTCGCCAACGCCGGAGCATCGCCAGTGGGAACCAACAGGCCATTGACTTCGTGGTCAATCAATTGCTGGAGGCCTTCCGAAGCGGCGGCGATCACTGGCACATGTTGCGCCCACGCTTCAAGAACTACATTACCTAAAGGTTCAGAACGTGATGGGCAGACCAGTATGTTCGCAGCCGAGAACAGTGGAGCGACATCATCACGCCAACCGAGAAAGCGAACGCGTTTTTCTATTCCAAGACGCACTGCCTGGGACCTAAGCGCAGCCTCTTGTGGGCCAGTTCCTGCCAACCATAGCCAATGATCCGGCAAAAGCGCCATTGAATCCAACAATACATCGAAAGCCTTATTCTCGTGAAGCCGCCCCAACCCCAATAAGAGCGGAGCATCGCCAGGAGTGTTCAGGATTTTTCGATCGAGCGGCGGCGCCCGCCTTTCTGAGACAAAGTTGGGAAGATAGTGGGCGCACTCCGCCGGCCACCCGAGGCCGCAAACGTAATCAACCATACCGGGAGTGTTTCCGATCAGGTGGTCACAACCTCGAAAGTATTTGAGTTTGTAGTACCCACCCAAACGGCCCACATGAACAAAGTCTCTACCCAGCTTAGGTTTAGGGCAAGCGCGCGAGGCGCGGCTCATCCAAGTTAATACTATATCAGGGCGCCAATCTCGAATGATATTCCTTAATCCGAAGTTTGTGCGAACATCGAGCCAACGCCGAAAGGCAAACGTGTCTGTTCTCACACCACCGCTGCTAAGCTGCTTTTTCCGGAAGGGATGTCCCCTAACCGCAACCCGCTGGTCTACGTTTGCTCTCTCAAACGCAAGGGCAAGGCGTACAAAAAATTCTTCCGCACCCCCATACCGAGCCCCAGCCATAACCTGCAACAACTTCACAACTGGTCTCCAGAACGCCGCGCAATATCGACCTTAAGATGAGATATCAATGGATAAAGAGCCGCCATCAAAGCAATCACAAAGCCCCAACGCCCCTCCTGGTAGCCCTTCCGAAAAAGGTAACATTTAACAAACCGACCCAAACTCCGACGTAAAGTCCAAATTATTGGCGGCATTTTTTTGCCAGAATCCAAAAGATCAGCCGCTCGAGCATCAGTATACCTGCGCAAACGGTCGAGCATGTCGTTAAGATCGCGGTCTACATAATGGTCAATCGGTATAGTTAGCCAGCGCTTCTCGCCAAGCAGATTAAGGCTCGGGTGAATCCTCTGTGGACCCCAGCGTTTGGCCCCACGGCTCGAAAGGCGCGGCGCTGCCATCACTCCCCAAGATCCTCCCCAGCCCCGACGGACCAAGCGTTGCCCTATGTAATTATCGAAAGGAATCAGAAAATATCCTGGCTCAGCAGTCACGATAGTTTTGCGAATCTCATCGAATAACTCAACTGGCACACGCTCATCTGCATCGACCTCCAAGACCCATTCACTCTGACAAGCATCCAATCCAATATTCCGCCGTTCGCCTTCCAAGGGCCATGACCCCTCGATCAAACGATCGGTAAAGTCACTCGCAATATCCTTAGACCCATCGCTACATTTATCGAGCACAACAACTAATTCATCCGCCTTAGTAAGACATGACAAACAATCTGCGAGTTGCTCTGCCTCGTTATGCGCGACCACTAGTACAGAGAGGCTCGGTCGGTTAATCACGCCACTTGCTCTCTCATCGCCTTCCGCCAAAGTTTATTCGCGGATACCTCAACATCGTCTACCGTAAGAGAACCCATTAGACTGCCAGTGGTCAGATGGTTGTACCCAGGTCCACCCACTAACTCCCCATAATTCAGTTTGGTGCGCACTACCGCAGAACACGGTCCCCAAGGAGCATAATGCTCCTCGCGGCTTGGACCGAATAATCCCAAAGTAGCAATTCCCGACGCGGCAGCGATATGCATCAAGCCCGAGTCATTGCCCACGAATAGTGCACATTGCCGCAACACCGCGCATGCAGTGAGTAGGTCGATCTTTCCTACCAAATCAACCCGCTGATCAGATGGTATTAATTGAGTGACAGCTTCCGTTTGATCGCGCTCGTTCGGCCCCCCGAGAACCACCACAGGCGCATCTTGCAAAATACCCGAAAGACTAGTCAGTCGTTTTGCTAGTTCCGCAAATTTTTTCCCGTCCCATTGCTTACCTATCCAATTAGCCACAGGCCCAAGTGCTAAAATTGGTCGATTTTCCGGAAGTAGCTTCCGAGCCACATGGCGGTGACAATCATTCAGCCACAGCCTCGGAGATGGTGGAGGAGACATATCCATAATTGCGCCCAAATGCTCAACTCGATGCCGAGACGGATCAGCAGTCCCACCAATATATTTTTTTCTCGCGCGTAATAATCGGCTCACTGGTGAATTACGTAAATCTACCAAAATGTCCCAATGTACTGCAGCACATTGCCACCACAAGTCCAGCCAGTGAAGAGATGCCTTCTTTTTTGGCATCTCTATTACTTTGATCAGGTTTGGTGCCACACTGAATAGCGGTGACGCGATTGGTCCACAAGCGACGGTGACTCTTACTTCAGGATGGTTCCGGATCAACTCTCCTAGAATACCGGTTGAGAGTACAGCGTCTCCGATCCGGCTGTAGGTTACGAATAACGCGTTCACGCGAGAACCCGCTCAAAATCCGCGGCGACCTGATCCCAATCCCGTT
>PTKE01000065.1 GCA_002937585.1 Alphaproteobacteria bacterium MarineAlpha9_Bin6
TTTAGAATTTCATCTAGTTAAGGGAGGAACAGAAGAGACCCATACACTTTATGCATCACATAGCACGTGGAAATCGCAGACTGATTTTATCAATTGGACGAAATCCGAACCATTTCGCCAAGCACATAAAGGAGCAGGTGAACACAGTGATGTTTACTTGGGTCACCCAGTTTTTGAAGGTTTTGAAGTCATTCCTCTATGAAACGAGTGCTGCCCATTCTGCTGACTGTTTTTGCTGTGCTTCTGTTGAATACGACAGATGGCGAGAGTTCTGAACCGGATGAGCAACAATACTGTCTTTCGAGAACCGAGCTTTCGCATTACGCAATAAAGGGTAAATGCTTCACTTCCTATGAGACAAATGCCTACGCAATTGCTCTGCGTGAGTGGATTGCTTTAAAAACGACTTGAAGGGGTGTGCTGACACAAGGTTTACCCATCAATGGTTGGTTCAAGAACCTTTCTTGTCCTTAATTGGGTCACAAATTGCGGCATCTGTGGGGTGAGGTCAGACAGGTAAAACTTTTCAAGCATTAGAACCGATGTTCTCGCATTCTTTGCCAACCCAAACAGTTCTTTACCTCTCGTCTTTAGTATCTGATAGCAGAGGGCAGAATGCCGCAATGAATAAGTGGTGTGCTTCTGACCGTATTTGTCGGTTTCAAGGTTTGCCCGCCCAACCACGAAACTAAACATACTGCTCATTCTATCTTGGGCATATTCACGGTCTTTTATTTCATTCAGAAACAGAAAATCCTTGACATTATCGTGTCGTATAAGGATTTTCTTACGATACACATCAGCAGCAACCTCGGTGGATGTGCTATCTAATGCCCCACCACTTCTGACGGTTTTGGTATTGGGAACACTAATAACCAGTTGCTCAATACCATCTTGCTCCAAGAACCTAATGTGCTTGTTCTGAAGCATCTTCCATTCACTGGGACGCAGGAAGGTATGAATCATAAAAACTATGAAGTCGTATAACTCACCAAAATCAAATTGGTATTTGGGTGGTGGGTTGTCTCGCAATTCACGGCAAGCGTCCAAAACCATCTGATATTCCTTGGGACTGAACCAAGGTCTTGGAGTGTCATTGCGTTTAACGGTGGGCAGGGTAGGGACGTAGTTGATAGCACCGTCTCTCTCTGCCTCTTTCAGCACTTTTCGGATGGTAACCACATATTTCTTCAGAGTGGATTGCGAGAGGTTTCTCTCGTCCTTCAGTTCATCAAGAAACGCATCAACTGCGTTGTAATCAATCTTTGAAATGTGAGTGCCAGCAAAGTGGGGGAAAAGGTCTTTGTCTAATCGCATTTTATCGGCATCAAGCATATCCTCCGATAATTCACCTCGTTTGATCTGTCGTGCTTGTGTGTCTTGGAGTTTGGAAGCAAACACCGAAAAGGATTCTGCTCCTATTGCTTGATATCCCCGTTTCTCTAAAAGTAGGTCTTCATACCAAGTGATGGCAAAGTGCTTTGCGTCTGCCAATTTCTCGCATTGAGTGGATTTCTTAACGAGTCCTCTGCCCCTCATATACATCCTCACATACCAATACCGTGAGGCAGGCATACGGAAGAGTTTTAGAGCATCGGGATACCCACGAATGGTCGTGATATCCTCAGGATTATGTCTTGTTTTGGTGGTGCTGCGTCTTGGCATAACTATACTGAATTACACTGAATGTTGTTGGTAATATATTGGCAATTCGTTGGTAAGTCATTGTAGTATATAATATCTATATATTATAATAGGTTAGACTGTATCTGTTGGTTTTCAAGACCGGTTCATTCAACCACTTTGTTACCCGTCCACAAGTCGGAGTTAGTGTACTTGTTTACTGATTTAAGACCATGGGCCAATGAAAGGAAATTCAATTAAGAGGTCTTGAGAATTGCTTATTCTAGTTTGGATGTAAGAACGCTTAGCTCAATGAGCATGGAAATTACTAGACAGGGTATTATTTTTTATCCTGCTGGATAAACCTCAGACAAACGGCTCAATTTCAAAATATTTAAAACAAAACCATTTAATTGTATTCAATATCAGTGTTTTAAAAATATAATATAAGAGTATATGGCAATTAAAAATACTGGGTTATGAGTACATATTTTTGTCCCAAAAGGTAATTTACGGTGATCCGTAAAACCCTGAATTCTCTACATTGATATTTGAACTACATATGGCACCAATACCGTGAAAAATTTCTACTTAATATGCCTGGTGATTGGATCAATTTTTTTTGTTTCGACCGGGAGTAGCGTTGCGTTAGATAATAAATTCAAGGATTGGCTAAAGCTTGTTCGTTCTGACGCTTTATTGTCCGGCGTCAGCGAAAGCACGCTGGATCAGGCATTTTCTGACGTCAAGCTAGTGCCTCGTATTATTGAACTCGATCAGAATCAACCAGAAGGCAGACAGACTTTTACGGAATACCTTCGTCGTGTCGTTCCAGAAACGAGAATTGAAGCAGCACAAAAACGCCTGACCGAACACCGCGTGCTTCTCGGACAGGTGGGTAACTATTACCAGCTACAACCCCGTTTTCTTATCGCATTGTGGGGAATAGAAAGTGATTTTGGGAGGTTTACTGGTGGATTCTCGGTCATCAATGCACTTACCACATTGGCGTATGATGGAAGACGGAGCAAATTTTTCCGTGCTGAGTTGATTGATGCTTTAAGAATTCTCGATAAAGGAGACATCGAATTATCGTCGATGACTGGGTCCTGGGCGGGCGCAATGGGCCAGAGCCAATTTATGCCATCCAGTTATCGTCGCTTCGCTGTGGACTATGATCAAGACGGACGGCGTGATATTTGGGCAACCCACGCCGACATTTTTGCTTCGATGGCAAATTACCTTCACCAATCAAACTGGCAGTATGACCAGACGTGGGGTCGTGAAATACTATTGCCTGATAACTTCGACCTCACTTTGGTAGGCATGGAGAAGACCAAGCCTATTGGGGATTGGCAGAGACTGGGGGTGCGCCGAATAGATGGTCGCGATTTACCGGCGCGCCAGTTGGATGCATCCATCATATTGCCAGATGGAACGAACGGAAATGCCTTTATGGTGTATCACAACTTTCGTGTGATTTTGAATTGGAATCGCTCCACTTATTTTGCGTTGGCGGTTGGTATCCTTGCCGATCGGGTCCTGGGACGCTAAAGATAGAGGTCTATTAATGAGGAACTACTATATCTAGGATGCGTCGGTCTCAATTTTCGTTTCGGTCGAAGGCGGGGGCAGTCGTACTCAGCGCGGTGGTTCTACTCGTGACCGGGTGTGCCGAAACCCAGCTTGCAATTCACAATATAAAAAAAATCACTCGAATGCCGGGGTCCGAAGACGCTAAACAAATTAACAAACCAAAAGACATGGAGCCAAATGTCGCAAAATTGGGCGAATATAAAGTTGGAGACCCCTACGAAATAAGCGGTGTTTGGTATTACCCAAAGGCTAATCCGAATTACGACGAAGTCGGAATTGCGTCTTGGTATGGTTTGAAGTTTCACGGGAAAACCACGGCCAATGGGGCTGTTTATGACATGAATGCTCTGACTGCAGCGCATAAGACGCTACCAATGCCGAGCAAAGTCAGAGTAACGAATCTCACCAACGGTCGGTCACTGATCGTTGATATCAATGACCGTGGTCCATTCGTGAACGGACGAATCATTGATTTGTCGCGGCGAGCTTCACAATTACTTGGCTTTGAGGAAAATGGATTGGCAATGGTGCGGATCCAATCAGTTTCAGAAAATGGTGCATTATTCGTTGCGAAGAGACTCAATACGTCGGCTGAGGAGCAGAAACTGGTCCGAGCTGTACCGGCGGTTCAGGTCGCGGTCTTAGAACTTACCGTGCCAGACGGCGCAGTCGTTTCTCCACCAAAGGAGGTGAACGCGTTGGCCGCCAAAGCTAATACTGCCGTCATTACTCGAGAAACCGGAACCTTGTCCGTTGAAGCATCCGATTTTTTTGTACAAGTTGGTGCATTCCTTCAAGTGGACAACGCAAGTACTTTGAGTGGAAGACTCTCCCTTTTTGGTCCGGTACGCGTAATTCCGGCTGACCTCGAAGGAAGGACTTATTACCGGGTGCGACTTGGCCCTGTACTTGATGTGGATGAAGCGGACGCACTTTTGCAACGTCTCATTAACTCCGGATACAAAGAGGCCCATCTCGTATTGGAGTAGCTTCTCCTGTCTGCTTCTCGTTGCTCACCACCTAAGACGGGTGTTAAAACCGTCTAATGGTTTACAATTTATGAAATTTATACTCGATTCTGTTGTTTATTCGGAACGAAAAAGAGCTGTGGTGTGTACTGATGAGACACTTGTTTAGTTTATTGATGCTGGTGCTATTGCCAGTGGCGCTGAGTAGCGGTGTGCTAGCATTTGAGACTGCAGCGCTCCAAGCTATCCTAATAGACTCCGCAACCGGAACAGTTTTACTTGAGAAAGATAGCGATGTGCCAGCGCCACCCGCGTCTTTGAGCAAGCTCATGACCAGTTACATGGTGTTTGAGGAAATAAAAATGGGTGGGCTTGCCTTAGACGATATGCTGCTTGTAAGCGAGAAAGCTTGGCGCATGGGCGGCTCCAAAATGTTCGTTGAAGTTGGAGATAAAGTCTCAGTTGAAGATCTTTTGCGAGGCGTTGTTGTTCAATCTGGCAACGACGCATGTATTGTCCTTGCCGAAACAATCGCAGGCAGTGAAGCTGCTTTCTCCGATCTCATGACAGATCGTGCTCACGAGATGGGTATGTCCAACAGTACCTTTACAAATTCGACGGGATGGCCTGATCCCGAGCATAGAATGAGCCCCCGCGACATAGCATTTTTGACGCAGCGTATAGTAATCGATTTCCCGGAGTTTTTTCCATATTTTGCTGAGAAAGAATTTACCTACAACGGAATTCGACAGGGCAATCGCAACCCATTGTTATATAAAAACATTGGCGCTGATGGGATGAAAACCGGTTATACAAAAGAGTCTGGATACAGCTTGGCGGCCACAGCACTGCGCAATGATCGGCGTTTAATTCTGGTTCTCACTGGTTTAGATAGTGCCCGACAGAGAGCAATCGAAGGTGAACGGCTATTAGACTATGGATTTCGAAAATTTAATAATTATGAGTTGTTCACCAGCGGCGAGACGGTTGAGAGTGCAGATGTTTGGCTCGGTGATTTTTCGCAAGTTCCGTTGGTAATTGAGGACACTCTGACAGTAACTTTGCCACGGGATAGTCGCGACAAGCTGCAAGTTTCAGTTGTCTTTGAATCGCCGATTCCAGCGCCTGTCAAAGCTGGAGAAATAATTGCTACGCTACTGGTAGAGACACCTGATACCAAGTCTATCGAATTGCCATTAATTGCCGGCAAAGCGGTTCCACGAGCGGGCCCTTTTCGAAGAATCAGTGGGGCACTGAGTTACATGCTTTTTGGGCCGTCACTCGAAGAATAAGGACGCTTCCTTTCGTTTTTTACTCCTCGATAAGAGAAAACTTTGAGATCTAACAAGTTCATTACTTTCGAAGGTGGCGAGGGATCGGGAAAATCCACCCAAATCGTTTTATTGTCGGACTACCTTCGCAAGCAAGGGATTGATTGTTTCACCACACGAGAACCAGGGGGTGCACCCAACGCTGAATTGATCAGAAAAATATTGGTAACCGGTGAAAATGAGCGATGGGATGCAGAATCTGAAGCCCTATTACATTTTGCGGCCAGGCATGCTCATCTTAAAAATACTGTGTGGCCGAAACTTCGACGTGGAACTTGGGTAATCAGTGATCGCTTCGCCGATTCAACTATGGCATACCAAGGTGTAGCTATGGGTTTAGGACAAGGCCCGATCGAATCGCTTTATCAATTTGCGGTTGGAGATTTTATACCGGACTTAACCTTTATTCTTGATGTTCCAGTAGCTCTAGGTTTAGCACGTGCACGCCGGCGCGGTAATCACGAAAACCGTTACGAAAATATGGATACCCAGTTTCACGAACGAGTGAGGACAGCATTTCTTGAAATCGCCAATCGGGAGCCTTTACGTTGTGTAGTCGTTGACGCCGAAAACACAATCGACGACACAAGATGGGCAATAATCGAAACTGTCACGCAGCGATTTGATGTCTAAAAACACCAATGACTTGGGACCCATGCCCGCTCCTCGCCAAACTGCTACACTGATAGGACACGAAAAAGTTGAGGCTAAATTAGCGAATACTTTTGAGTATGGACGGATGGCGCATGCTTTATTACTCGCTGGTCCGAGGGGTATCGGGAAAGCTACCTTGGCGTATCGTTTTGCTCGACATGTCTTAAGCAGCAGTACCCCGGATATGAAGACAATGTTCACAGAAAAAAGTGACAAGCGGCTTACACTTTCTCCTGACAATGAGGTATTCGCGCGTGTGGCTTCTGGAGGCCACGCCGATCTACTTGTTTTGGAGAAAGGAATTAACCCTCGGACAGGTCGGTTGCGTGGCGAAATTACAGTAGACGAGGCAAGACAGTTGCACCGTTTCCTCTGTCTAACTCCTGTCGAGTCCTCTTGGCGAATTTCCATTGTAGACGCAGTTGACGAGATGAATCTTAATGCTGCCAATGCCATATTGAAATCAATCGAAGAACCACCGCCACGTGCGATCCTAATATTGGTCAGCCACGCGCCGGGTCGACTATCGGCAACAATTCGTTCACGGTGCCAGCAACTTAATCTAAGGCCTCTGTCACAACAAAATTTCAGGACTGTAATTAAGACTGTGCACCCAGAACTAAAAAATAGCGAAATCATTACGCTGGCGCAATTATCAGAGGGCAGCCCCGGCCGAGCTCTTGTGATTGCAGAACTTGATGGGATCCAGCTTTATCAGACCTTAGTTAGCATATTGATTACGGTGCCAGCTATCGATTTTGAATCTGTGCATGCATTTGCTGACGAACTATCCCGCAAGGGGTCTGAAGGGCGTTTTAATCTCGCAATGGAACTATTATTGGGTTGGCTTTCATGTTTGGTAAGAACTGGTGCGCAGAAGGTTCTTGTGCCGGATATCATTAAAGGTGAGGGGGCTGCAAGAGAGAGATTTATTAGTGTACGTGGGCTTGATCATTGGGCGGAGCTATGGGAGAACATTAATCGCCTTTTTATTCGCTCTGAACGGGTGCACTTGGATCGAAAACAGGTACTGCTGTCGGCGTACACAGCGATTGGTGATCTCGCCCAAGCGTAGGCGCGGTGCCGATTGAAGTTAAATGCGTTATAATATCATGCCTGCTATCGATAGCTATTTCATCACTACACCAATTTATTACGTAAATGATGTGCCACATCTGGGTCACGCCTACACGACGATAGTGTGTGATTCCTTAGCGCGTTTTATGCGCCTCGATGGCAAAGAGGTAATGTTTCTGACGGGCACCGATGAACACGGCCAAAAGGTTGAAAAATCTGCACGTTCAGCAGGAGAAACCCCGTCCGATTTTACAGACCGAGTATCTCAGAGGTTCAGAGACTTAACTGCAAAGCTCGGAATAAGTAATGATGATTTTATCCGCACCACAGAGCAACGGCACATAAAGGCATGCCAAGCGATTTGGACTGCATTGGTTAAATCCGGTGATATTTATTTAGGTAGCTACGCCGGTTGGTATTCGGTCCGCGATGAAGCTTTTTTTGCCGAAGGTGAACTAATAAATGGAGAATTTGGAGAACGGGTGGCCCCGTCTGGGGCGTCAATCGAGTGGGTTGAAGAACCGAGCTATTTCTTCCGTTTATCTCGTTGGCAACAACCACTATTGGATTTTTATGAAAAACATCCCCATTTTATTTTACCGGAAACTCGGCGTAATGAAGTTGTAAGTTTCGTCAAGGGTGGCCTCCAGGATTTATCGGTTTCTCGAACTAGTTTCCGTTGGGGAGTGCCCGTACCTTGCGACAACAACCACATAATGTATGTATGGCTCGACGCATTGACCAACTATTTAACGGCTACTGGTTATCCAGAGCCCTTGAGCGTATCTTTTCAAAGGTTTTGGCCTGCTACTGTTCACGTGGTCGGAAAGGATATCCTCCGGTTTCATGCCGTGTATTGGCCGGCATTCCTAATGTCAGCAGGCATCACTCCGCCGGAACGGGTGTTTGCGCATGGTTGGTGGACGGTAGAAGGCCAGAAAATGTCAAAAAGCCTTCACAACGTGGTGGAACCGTTCGATCTAGTTGATAAATTTGGACTTGATCAAGTCCGGTATTTTCTTTTGAGAGAGGTACCATTTGGCAGTGATGGGAATTTTTCAGAAACGGCACTCATACATCGTATTAACAGTGACTTAGCTAACGATCTGGGAAATTTGGCACAACGAGTTTTTTCGATGATACATCGAAATTGTGAGGCCGCATTGCCAGCACCGAGCACCTATATAGATAGTGACAACGCACTATTGGGTCATGCACATAAACTCTTGCCACAAATTCGAGACTCAATGGAACAACAGGCGTCTCATGAGGCGCTTGAAAAACTCTGGGCCCTAGTTCGTGCTGCCAACGCTTACGTTGACCATCAAGCACCTTGGAGCTTAAAGAAAACCAATCCTGCACGGATGAACACAGTTTTATATGTTCTTGCTGAATCACTACGCCACATCGCGATCTTGATTCAACCGTTCATGCCAACCGCAGCAGGTAAGTTGCTCGACCAATTGGCGGTTCCACTTGAAGCAAGGGCATTCGATTCACTAGGTAAGAACAATAGCTTAACGGCAGGTCGGATTATGCCAAAACCAGAAGGGATCTTCCCACGTTTTGTAGAGGGAAATGTTTCCGGAGATTCACAAACTCTTTAATACCCATTATAGAATGTTAGTAGATAGCCATTGCCATTTAAATTTTCCAGACTTTAAGGAAGATCTTGATGAGGTGCTTGTACGCGCCCAAAACGCTGACGTTAAAGTATTGCAGACAATCTGCACCAAGATCACTGAATTTCCCGATGTTCTCTCGTTGACAGAAAATCATGATAGCATCTACTGTTCTATTGGCATTCATCCTCATCATGTTTCCGATGAACCTAGATTTGAACCTGATGCGATCGTAGGTATTGCGAATAGGTACCCGTCAATCATTGGAATCGGTGAAACCGGCCTCGATTATTATTACGAAAATAGTCCACGAGAAGCACAACGAGAAAGTTTTTGTGCTCATATTGACGTAGCTCGTAAGACTGGCCTACCAGTAATTATTCACAGTCGTTCTGCAGATGAGGATACCGCTTCAATGCTACGGGCAGAGCATGAAAAAGCACCGTTCCCCGGTGTAATACATTGTTTTACTGCCGGCCGAAGCGTCGCTGAAGCCGCGCTGGAGTGTGGGCTTTCAATTTCCCTTTCCGGTATTGTGACTTTTAAAAACGCACATTCTTTGCGAAACATCATTCAAGACCTGCCAGTTGATAAGTTATTGATTGAGACTGACGCACCATTTTTATCTCCTGTGCCACGTCGCGGCGTGCGAAACGAGCCGAGTTTCGTGAGCCATACCGCCGAATTTATCGCTGATTTACTTGCAATTGAAACAGAACAATTTGCAGATCAAAGCAGTGATAATTTTTTTGCACTCTTCACCCGTGCGCGTCGTCCATCATAAAGATGGGGGTGCTTTTGATCCAAGCAATCGTATCAACTGCCATCGCCGCGTGGTTTTATGATGGTTAAAGATGGTGGCACGCGGCTATTTGGCTAAGGTATACTTGGGGATATGTGGGAACTGTGCCTAGACGCTGGAATCGCTCCCATCGATGCTATTCTTTATGCAGATTTTCACGGGATTGAGCAAGTAGGTTCAAAACGCACTATTCTTACTCACACATGGCTAGTGAGTCGGTGTATGAGAGGCTGCTGCAGAGAGTGTTACCAGGAAGGGCTATAAGAGAGCCTGCCTATGACGGAATGGTTGTGGAGGTTGGGGATTGAGCCCGATGAACCTTGATTTATTGACAGTTATGTTATGGGGTTCAGTGCGTGATCCCATCTTTTGGATTGTGGGTGCGATATTTGGTTGGGATATTGAACGCAAATTTTCGAAATCAGTTTGGTTTTTTATCGGAGCTGGGACCGTATGGGGTGGAATACGTGCTGCGATTTATTTGAGCCTAGGCGAAGAATTGGGGTTAACTGGGACTATTGGGATAATAGGGATATGCGTGGCGCTAATGTGTGCTTTTGGAATAACTGTGAGAGCAATTCGAATTTTTTATGTTAGACCTTAGATAATTAAGAGAAGTGACTTATAACGAGGTTGATAATATGTATTTCCCATAATATACATTATGCGACTAATCGTAACATCCCTGCTCCTAAACACACCAAACCCAAAACCTAATAGATTTAACTCCAGACACGACAAATGAACCCAATTACTGACCTCCTCTTGATAATGGCACGATTACGAGACCCCAAACGTGGCTGTAAATGGGATTTGCAACAAACTTTCGAGACAATTGCACCTCACACAATTGAAGAATCTTATGAGGTTGAGGACGCAATCCAACGAATGGATTACGAGGATCTAAAGGATGAACTTGGTGATCTTTTGTTTCACGTCGTTTTCTATAGTCAGCTAGCGACGGAACGATCCTATTTTAATTTCCACGATGTTGCTGCCGCCATCTCACACAAAATGGTCAGACGGCATCCGGATGTTTTCCCGGATTCCAAAATCGCCGGAATAGAGGCCGAAAATCACACATGGGAGTCTCTAAAGGCCAAGGAGAGAGCGCAAAAACAAAAAGTAACCCATATAAAAATAAGTGCCTTAGATGGGGTCGCAACAAACCTCCCCGCTCTCACCCGGGCGACCAAATTGCAAAAAAGAGCTTCGATGGTGGGATTTGACTGGCCTGATATTGCGCCGGTCTTGGAAAAGATTTTTGAGGAATTGAATGAGGTCCAGGAGGTGCTCGCCGGAAGCATGGACCCCAAGAGACTGATTGACGAAATTGGTGACCTATTATTTACCTGTACCAATTTAGCGCGACATTGTGATATTGACCCCGAGACTGCATTACGACAGGCAAATCGAAAGTTCGAACAGAGGTTTAAACGCGTTGAAGCTCTTATGGACTCAAAGATGGTTGGCCCAAAGAATGCGTCGTTGGAAGAAATGGAGGCAGTTTGGAAACAAGTTAAGCACGAAGAGACTACCTAAAATCAATTTTTAGATTCAAAATCTGTTCTGCATCTTTACTCATGGCTCAAAAGATGGATAAGGCTAGAAGTATCCCAACGGGCACCACCGCGTTCCTGAACTTGAGCATAAAATTGGTCAACTAACGCAGTGGCGGGTAACCGAGCTTTATTACGTTGTGCTTCTTCAAGTACAATTTTCAAATCCTTACGCATCCAATTGACTGCAAATCCAAAATCAAACTTATCCGCAGCCATAGTCAAAGCCCGGTTTTCCATTTGCCAAGAACCTGCCGCACCTTTCGAGATAACATCGACTACCATCTTAGGATCCAAGCCGGCCTTGAGGGCAAAATTCATTCCTTCTGAGAGTCCTTGAAGCAGTCCAGCAATACAGATTTGATTGACCATCTTTGTTAGCTGGCCAGCCCCGGCGCCGCCCATAAGTGTAGCTGCCCGGGAATAAGTGTCCATTATCGGCTTTGCGCCGTCGAAGGTTTTTTGATCTCCGCCACACATCACCGTCAGCACACCATTTTCGGCCCCGGCCTGACCTCCCGACACAGGAGCATCCAAAAAACCAATACCTTTGGTATTTGCTATTTTATCGAGTTCTAAAGCAAGGTTCGCAGAAGCCGTGGTATGATCTACGAAAATCGCACCCTCCCCCATACCGCTAAAGGCACCATCAGTACCAATCACCACGTCACGGACGTCATTATCGTTGCCAACACACGCAAATACGATATGTCGGTCCTGAGCGGCTTCTCGTGGAGTTGGCGCTGATAAACCACCATGTTTAGCGACCCAGGATTCGGCCTTACTTGCGGTCCTGTTGTATACCACTACATCGTAACCCTTGGCCGATAAATGGCCGGCCATTGGGAACCCCATCACTCCCATTCCCAAAAAGGCTACTTTTTTTATGTCGACCATCCACAACTCCTCATTCCACAATGATGCACCAGATCGATATCAGTACATGCGTTTCATTCAAAATTTAGGCTCACTATCTTAACGATGCACCACTGGTGGAACAACGGGAACGGGTCCCCACATCCCTTTCATGTCCTTATGCTTCATTTTAACAATGCGATATAAATTACTGAAACAAAGGTTGGGAAAGATGGAAAATCTAAAGTACAAAATTAGCTGTTACCGACCCGAGACAGCCAAAATCCGCACATACTTTATCCTCGGGGGAAATCGGAGAGGGTGTGGCAGCAGTCCCAGTAGTGACGATCTGCCCTTCCTCTAGGGGCACCCCCAAACCGGATAATTCGTTAACCAACCAGGTTAAGGCAATTCGTGGATCACCTAACACGTTGCGTCCTATGCCCTTTACGCTCCTGCCCAGGCACACCTCGATCTGGACCCGATGAAGGTCTAATGGAATTTCACGCCATGACACCGGCGCCGGTGGCCCCAAGACAAATTCATGGGCGCACGCGTTATCTGCGATGAGCTGAGCTTCCCCAGCAGTAGTAAAATTTTCATATCGCGAATCAGGAATTTCAATTGCAGGATGCAGGCTTTCCACTGCGTCCACGACTTCTTTCATATCATAGGGCTGTTCACGCGGGGGGAGGTTATAAGCCATGCGGAAGGAGAATTCTGGTTCCGCCACGCGCATGAGCGTATCGCCAAGGGAAATATATGCGCCGTCATCATGTGCGCGCTCACTTATAAGTCGCCCCGCCAGCGGACCATCAACTCCAATATGCGATTGGCCGGCACTGCTTGTAGCGGCGATTTTCCACCCAAATAAAGGCGCCGCACTTCGTTGTTCCAATAAGGCTTGAATGGAGTAACCATCGGTACGGGTTTTTGGCCTATACAAGTTAGGCAACATGTCAATACGCTGGCATCCGTTCCATAAGTTCCACAAAACATCGGAAGCCGTTCGGATATCTTCTTTAGTAAGCATCAAATCGCCAAAGATTTGAGTATGGGGGCAGCTGTAACGAAAAGAAAAGGGTCACGCCAACTTGCAGTTGACGCGACCCAACATTCCCTCTTGGGGAGGTATATGCTTATGGGGTTGCAAGCGTTTAGAAACCGCCCATACCGCCCATACCACCCATACCACCCATATCACCACCACCACCTGGAGGCATGCCACCGCCAGAATCATTTTTTTTCTCTGGTTTTTCAGCGACCATGGCTTCGGTAGTGATTAGTAGGCCAGCGATCGATGCAGCATCTTGAAGGGCTGCACGGACGACCTTTGCAGGATCAACAATTCCGGCCTTTACCAAGTTGGTATATTTTTCCTCCTGAGCGTCAAAACCAAACTGGTTGTCCTTTGAATCAAGGATCTTGCCGACAACGATCGATCCGTCCGAGCCAGCATTTTCAGCAATGAAGCGAAGGGGCATACGCAATGCCCGCTTGACAAT
>PTKE01000066.1 GCA_002937585.1 Alphaproteobacteria bacterium MarineAlpha9_Bin6
TCTGTTAGAAACTATTGGGCATGACCTTGACTTAGACCCCAATAAGCTACCGGCGGTGGAAGAACGTCTGTTTACTCTGCGAGATTTTGCTCGGAAGCATTCTAGTCCGGTTGATGAACTGCCCCAACTTGAAGAAGAGATAGAGCGGAAATTGTCAACACTTGACGCAAGCCATGAATCTTTAAAGCTCAAACGAACAGCGTTAATAGCCGCGGATTCCGATTTGGAAAAAGAGGTTAAACGGCTTCGAAATGTGCGTGTTAACGCCGCCAAGGAACTCGATCGTAAAGTGGTCAAGGAGGTCGAAGGCTTAAGGATGGGCGGGACAAAGTTTCGCACGGAAATCAATCCGCTTCCACGTGAAAAGTGGAGTGCTTCTGGAGCTGACCAGATTGGCTTTACGGTCGCGACGGTTACTGGAAGTAAGTTGGGCCCAATCCATAAAATAGCTTCGGGGGGAGAACTATCCCGTTTTATGTTGGCGCTGCGCGTCGTCATTGCGTCTGCTGGTCATGCCGGAACCATAGTTTTCGATGAGATTGATAGTGGCATAGGCGGTGCCGTTGCAGACGCCGTCGGACAACGATTAGCGCGTTTGTCTTCCAGCGTTCAGGTCCTCGTGGTCACCCATCAACCCCAAATTGCGGCACGAGCCAGTCATCATTTCCAGGTCAGTAAACCCGGTCGCAACGGCAAAATATCGACGAGGGTTGAGAAGTTATCTCACGAGAAGCGTATTGAGGAGGTCGCCCGCATGTTGGCTGGTGCCAGGGTTACGGACGAAGCACGAGCGGCGGCAGACCGTTTGATTCTTGAAGCTGAATCATGACCGCTTCCGCAGAAAAAGAGGTCGTACTACTTAATGAGGCTGAAGCCAGAAGCGAGCTGAGTCGGCTGATAGATGAGATCCGTCATCATGATGACCTTTACTACAACAAAGATGCCCCGATCCTGTCAGACGGTGATTACGATGCGTTACGTCGACGTAATGTCCTTATCGAGGATCACTTTCCGCATTTAAAACGGATTGATAGCCCTTCCCAACGGGTCGGTGTAATACCCCGCAGCGGTTTTCGAAAAGTTCGCCACGCGCAACCTATGTTGTCTCTGGACAATGCCTTTACGAGTGCGGACGTGGCGGGATTTGTCGCTCGCGTGCGTCGTTTTCTTGGTCTCTTGGAGGACGCTTCTGTCAAACTGGTGGGGGAGCCAAAAATCGACGGTCTATCAGCATCTCTTCGTTACGAACATGGTAAGTTTGTACTTGGAGCGACCCGCGGCGATGGTATTGAGGGCGAAGACGTTACCGCTAATTTGGCTACCATTAATGACATTCCAAAAATTTTGCGGGGAGCTGACGTGCCACGTGTGTTGGAAGTGCGTGGCGAGGTGTACATGACAAAAGATGATTTCCGCCAACTTAATGAAAACCGTGAGCAGTCCGATGAAGCTCCGTTCGCAAATCCGAGAAACGCAGCAGCGGGCGGGCTCCGCCAACTCGATCCCGCAATTACTGCCAGCCGACGGTTACATTTTTTTGCTTATGGCTGGGGTGAGGTCTCGGAATTGGAAGGGAGAAAAGATCCGGAATATCCTCTGGGCAAAACACTGGTTGAAGTGCGCAGACGACTCAGCTCGTTCGGATTCATTCTTAATGAACCCATTTGCGTTGATTCCGACATCCCAAAGATCATCTCGTATTACGAAAATATTGTGGCAAATAGGGTTTCGTTTCCATTTGATCTGGATGGTGTTGTCTACAAGGTGAATCAGGTCGACTGGCAATCACGGTTGGGCTCGATAAGCCGCAGCCCACGCTGGGCAATTGCACATAAATTTCCCGCTAAGCGTGCAACGACCGTAGTTGACAAAATCGTTGTGCAGGTTGGACGAACGGGCGCATTAACTCCAGTTGCTGAACTTGTGCCGGTATCCGTTGGCGGGGTGATGGTGTCGCGAGCGACATTGCACAATGAGAATGAAGTCAGCCGCAAAGATATTCGAGCTGGTGACACGGTTGTTGTGCAACGAGCTGGAGACGTTATTCCGCAAATAGTCGAAGTCGATATGAAAAAGCGTCGGAAGAATGCGGAGAGGTTTTCATTTCCGGAAAATTGTCCAGTGTGCGGTAGCGTGGCGAGGAGGGAAGCTGGCGAGGCAGTACGCCGTTGTACGGGCGGTCTGATTTGTCCTGCTCAGTCTGTGGAGCGCTTACGTCATTTTGTCAGCCGCGACGGTTTTGATATCGAGGGGCTCGGCGAAAAACAGGTTGAGGCTTTTTGGCGAGATAGATTAGTACTCGTGCCAGCCGACATATTTCGGCTCAAGGAGCAACGTGAGGTTTTAAAGGCGCGCGATGGATGGGGTGAGACCTCAGTTCGAAATTTGTTGTCTGCTATTGAGGGTAAAAGGAATATTTCGTTGGAACGGTTTATCTACGCGCTTGGTATTCCCCAGATTGGTCAGACGAATGCGCGGCTATTGGCACGCAACTATGGCAGTTTAGAGGTGTTGACGAACTTCATGATCCAGGCTCGCGATGTCGAGAGTACGGCATACAAAACGTTGATTTCGATTGACGGTATCGGAGAACAAGTGGCTGCTGATCTGACAGGGTTTTTTTCAGCATCGCATAACCAAGAGGCGCTTATCGCACTCACCGATGAGGTCGAAGTCGAAGATTTCGTTGGCACTAGTAGCGATTCACAAATGGTGGGCAAAACAGTGGTCTTTACTGGGTCATTGTCCACGATGACCCGTGCCGAAGCTAAGGCTCAAGCCCGGGCTCTTGGTGCAAAAGTGGCGGGGTCTGTTTCGAACAAGACAGACTACTTAGTTGCCGGTACGGAGGCGGGTTCCAAGCTTGAGAAGGCGTGCGCTCTTGGTGTGGACGTGCTCAACGAAAACGAATGGCGAGAGCTTCTTGGACTATAGAGGATTCTTTTGGCCTAAGGCTTGATTTGCGTTATTGGTAGTGTAGGTATTATCTAACGCTACGAAAAAAGCTTAAGAGTTTTTTGGTGGACAAATTGGATTTGAGGACAAGATGGTTGATATAGTAGAAGTCCGCCTTTCGAATTTTGTGCGCCTAGGTTTCTCACTTTCCGTGATTTCTTCCCTCGTACTGGTTGCCGCGGCATTGGGTTACCGATGGGATCTATGGTCGGTACGCTTCGCCCTGTTAACCCTGACCAAATATGCAACATACGGGGCCCTGGCAGGGGCTGCGCTATCTATGGTTGGGATTGGGAGAAGTTGGCCGGGAGGTGCCTCACGGGGTTTAGTTTTATCCGTAGTGGGTGTGATCATCGGGTTGGGCGCGTTTCATACTATTTTCGAGCATTGGAAGATGGTCCAAACTAGTCCGTTCATCCACGACATCACTACTGATACTGAAAACCCTCCTGAGTTTATTGCCGTTGTGGCATTGCGGGAGTCTGCCGCCGCCAATCCGCACACATATGCTGGACCCGATTTAGCGCTTCGGCAGCGGTTCGGGGGGTTCAATGAACCATACAAAGATATCTTGCCGGTGATGACTAAATTGGTCCCGGATGCGGCTTATGACCAAGCTTTGGATGTGGCGCAGGACATGGACTGGCAAATAGTCGATGCAGATCGAACAAATGGTCGGATCGAGGCTTCCGATACCTCGTTTTGGTATGGTTTTACCGACGATATCGTGATCCGTGTCGTGGCAACTCCTGAGGGTAGCCGTATTGACATGCGTTCGTTAAGCCGCGTTGGACGTAGTGATGTAGGTGTAAATGCAGAACGAATCCGTGAATATATGACAGCATTAGCGGCAATGCTTGGTCCGGAATAATGTCGTATCTGTCAATCTAGAGGGGGTCAGTCGAGATAGGAGCCGGTAGCGAATTTTCTGTGAGTCAAATTGGATGGACCATTCTTGACAACCGCTAAATGGAAGCAGTAACTGACTTAAGCCACGCCGCCGCATCGTTATCCAATAACGGTGTCAATGTCTCCCGTACCTTGGTGTGGTAACGATTTAACCAATTACTTTCTTTGTCGTTCAGCAGGCTTTTTTGTACAAGGCAGCGATCGATCGGGGCCCATGTCAGGGTGTCGAAACCAAGTAAATCCCGTTCGCCACTTTCTGGTCGGCCGCGCTCAACCACGGTGACCAGATTTTCAATGCGGATCCCATAAGCATCGGTCTTGTAATAGCCTGGCTCGTTGGACACGATCATACCGGGCTTTAGTGGCGCTCCAGCCAAACTTTTGGAAATCCGATGCGGACCCTCGTGGACGTTGAGAAAACTGCCTACCCCGTGACCTGTTCCGTGTTCATAGTCAAGGCCCGCGTTCCAAAGGGCTTGGCGGGCAAGTGTATCAAGCTGTCCGCCGACGGTTCCGACGGGGAATAGTGCAGTGGCGATAGCAATATGCCCCTTGAGGACCCGAGTAAAGCGATCGCGCATTTCTTCGCTAGGCGTCCCGACTGCGATGGTGCGGGTTACGTCAGTCGTGCCATCCAGGTACTGAGCTCCAGAGTCTACTAAATAAAGTTCACCGGGTAGAAGCGGACGATTGCTTGCAGCATCTACCCGATAGTGAACAATCGCACCATGGTTGCCGGCCCCCGAGATGGTGGGGAAACTCAACCCCTGAAAATTTTTGCCTTGGCGCCGGAATGTTTCGAGTTGATCGGCGGCGTCTATTTCCGTGATTTGTCCGTTCTCAGATGCGTTGTTTATCCAGTGCAAGAATCGTGTCAACGCAACGCCATCGCGTAAATGCGCGGCACGGGTGCCATCGAGCTCAGCACTGTTTTTAATCGCTTTCGGCAGGACACAAGGGTCTGTGGCCTCAATTAGTTTGGCTTTCCCTTCGGCGAGTTGGCGACAAATCCAGTCATTGGCAGTAGCAGGATCGATCTGGATCTGTTTAGTTTCATTCTTTAGGCGATTAAGTGCTGCACCAAAATGTTCCGGTGCGTGGATTGCCACCTGGCTGCCAAGATGGGATCCGAGGTCTGGCCCCAATTTGCGGGCATCAATGAATAGGTCAACCGAGGAATCTCGATGCAAGATGGCAAAGGCCATGGCAAGAGGGGTGAACTCTACGTCGCCACCCCGAAGGTTTAGCAGCCACGCAATCGAGTCAGTCATGGTCAACACTGTGGCTTCAGATCCGCTTTCAGAAATGCGGCTGGCTATTTGAAGGCACTTCTCTCTCAAGCCTTGGCCTGCGAAGCGCTCATCGTGCGCCGCTACCGGTGAAATTGGTGGGGGCGGCTGCGTAGTCCAGACGGAATCTAGGGGATTTCGATCGACGGCTATCAGGCTGCTTCCTGCAGATTCGCACGTCTTTCTTAGTCGTTGGGCCTGATTTCGGCTATGGAGACGCGGATCATAACCCAAACGGGAACCATCGGGCAATTCGTCTGCCAGCCAATCATCCATCGAAGTGTCGGCGATGGAGACAACTTGGTAAAGTTCTTGGTCAACTTCCATTTCGGCCTGCAAGGTGTAGCGGCCGTCGACGAATAATGCTGCGCGATCGTCAAGAACAGCGGCCGTGCCGGCAGAACCAGTAAATCCGGTTAGCCAAGAAAGTCTTTGCGCGCAGGATGGCACATACTCTCCCTGATGCTCATCGGCACGCGGCACGATGAAACCATCTATATTGGCGTCAACAAGTGCTTTGCGTAGCGCGATAAGTCGCGAAACCGCACTTTCAGAGCTTGTACTCGCGCTGGTTATACCTTGCATAAGGTCTCGTAACACTGTTTTGAGACGCAAAGTTGGAGCGGGTGTAACCAAATTCATCCACCTGTCAGGATTCAGGCTCGGCGGCGCAGCTGCTGCACCTTGCGCTAACGTATGTAACTCGGTCGCCGACATTGCAATGCCCTCCGCCTTCAGAAGTTTGGTCAATGTTGGCTGATCCATGTTCCGTCCCGTAACACTCGATGTTGTCTAGTATGAGGTCGTCCAAGATTCGCGCTGCCTTGCGGAAGCTACGGGCCTGTTCCACGCCGCACAAGTCCAGTTTGACGAGATCCAATAAATATTCGTCTATGGAAGCTGGATTGGAACTCAGGCTCGGCAAACGCAGGCCGGGGAGCACCCCTATCATATGACGCAATGCAACAGGAACGTAAGCTTCTATTTTTATGTAATAAAATTGAAATTAAAGATGTTTTTCATTATTAAATAGCGCATTGCACCATACTTTGGGTTTAAGAGCAGGACGCCTTCTCTGGTTGAACTCCATGAAGATAAAAGTATTTCAACGGAGCAGAAGTGGTACACGTGAAAACTCACCTTTTCAAATTTGGAGGAGCCATCCTTTTCTCAACAGTGCTGATATCAAGCGTTACCGCCCTTCCTTACAACCAGTATCAAGACCCTATTAAAGAACGGCGTATCGCAGCATCCACTTGGCTGTACGGTCAAGCGATATGAGGGTTAAACCACCGTTTTGACTGGGTCGTCTAGCCAGGCATACCTGGTTACACCCAGCACCTATATATTCCTGATTCTACGACCTTGGTTTGCGCAAATTTAGAGTGTTTATAGTTAATGCTGCGTGGCCTGTCATTGTGGCCGAACCATTATCAAAGTTGTCCAGCCATCTATGGAGAAACGGTTTTTTAGGTGAAGGCCTTGGCCTCGATAAGTAGCTACGATACTTGGGGCTTGATTATCAAGTAGCCCAGATAGCACTACGGTAGAACCTGGAACCGAATTCATCACAATCGATGGAGCCAGTGCGCATAATGGGCGCTGCAAAATATTTGCGACAATCAAGTCAAATGGACCTCTTTCACGTACCAATGGCGATGCAAACCCATCGCTAACCAAACACCAAACAAACCTTTGCAGGCAATTTAACGTGACGTTTCTGCGGGCAACTCGGACGGCTATAGGGTCGATATCGCTGGCGACTGTTTTAACTTTCCATAGTCGAGCGATCGCCATAGCTAAAGTTCCAGCACCACAGCCAACATCAAGTGGGCGGAAGGGTGCCCGTGCTGGCGCGAGCTTGCTGAGCGCGAGTAGGCACCCTTTGGTTGTAGCGTGGTGAGCAGTGCCGAAAGCAGGGCCAGCATCTATTTCGAGTTCTATCAGAGCCGGATTTTTGCAAGCCGCAGAGTGGCTTCCACGGATCACGAACCGGCCTACGTGCACTGGGTTGAGATTTCGGGTGCTTTCTCGCACCCAATTCAGTTCTGGCAGCGCTTGGATAGTCACGAATGGTGGCTGTATACCAGCCATTGTTGCTGCTTGTTCAAGAATTGTTGCAATTTTGCGGTGGCTTGGCTTAGCTGCCGTGTAGCCGCGTATTAACCAACCTTCCGATCGTACCTGCGTACTCAGAGCATCAACGATTGGCTCAAGAGCACGCTCGAACAGATCTAATACAAGGCGTGGTACCGTCAGGGAAATTTGCCAGGACGTGCTAAACTCCGCAGTCTTTTTCGTACAGGCTTGTGAATTTTTGTAGTGCTGAGCCAATCAATTGTACCAAGGAAATTGCATCAATGATCCGTACTTCTCTGACAGAGCGGCTTGGAATCAATTATCCAATTATCCAGGCCCCAATGGCTAGTGCGACGACCCCAGACATGGTTATTGCAGCCTCGGAAGCGGGAGCATTGGGATCTCTCGGCGCTGCCTATATGGCACCAGACGAAATTCGCGCTTCGATACGAAAAATCCGTCAAGCAACCAAGCGACCATTCCAGGTAAATCTTTTTGCCCCACAGAAGCGGTATACGCTTACCAATGATGAGATTGACCAGGCAAATAGGCCGTTACGTTCTATTCGTGCAGAACTGGGCCTTGCTGATCGGAACTCGGCACCCGAATACAAAGATAGGTTTGCGAATCAGCTTCAGGTCCTGCTTGACGAAGAAATCTCGATCGTGGGGTTTCATTTTGGCCTTCCTGACACCGAAGACTTGGATAAAGTGAAAGCCTCTGGGGCAGTACTGATTGGCTGTGCGACACAAGTATCAGATGCCGTTGCTCTTGATAAGGCTGGCGTTGATTTTGTGGTTGCCCAAGGTTTCGAAGCCGGAGGCCATCAGGGAACATTCCACTCCGAAGAGGAGCCTTCGATGATAGGCCTGATGGCTTTGATTCCACAAATTGTTGATGCGGTGTCGGTTCCAGTGATTGGAGCCGGTGGGCTGATGGATGGGCGCGGTCTCGCTGCCGCATTGGCTCTTGGCGCGAGCGCGGGTCAGTTGGGCACGGCATTTCTTGCGAGCCCGGAAAGCAGAGCTCACGATGTGCATAAAAGATTATTGCTCGACGGCGCGCAAGATGGCACGAGAATAACGCGAGCTTTTTCTGGTCGCCCGGCACGTGGCTTGATCAACCGAATGATGGATGAGATCGACGCCCTTCCTAACCAGATTCTACCTTTCCCCTATCAGCATAGTCTTACGACCGAAATTCGCTCTGTTGCTGGCGAACAAAAAAGGTCCGACTTCCTATCAATGTGGGCCGGGCAGGGTGCAAAGATGGTGCGAAACTTAAGCACGGGCGAAATTGTTAATGCTTTAGGGGTCGAATTAGAACGAGCTTTAGAGGAGAGAAGTTACGAATGACCGCCAATGTAAAAAAAAGATCTGGATTAGGGGCAGGTGGATACCTAATTCAAATAGCGGACTTAGTTTGAAGTTGGACCAACGGAAGGATCGAAGACACTAATCACGCCGGTTCGACGTAGCTGCCCATTACCTTTTTGAGGCCCGCTTTTTCAAAGGAAACTTCAAGCTTGTTGCCATCTATATCTGTAATTTTTCCGTAACCAAATTTTTGGTGAAATATACGCTTTCCAATCTGAAACGTACCGGGCGCATGATTTTCCACGGCGATAGTTTCGTATGTTCGATTCCGTTGACGGATAGCGTAGCGGCCCCAATTGCTTCGCCGACGCCCTATGTCCGGTCGGTGGATGTTTTGGTAATCAAGATCCGGCTCAGTGAGATCGGCAGTCGTATTTATTTCGCTAGTGCGAGTGACATGTTCCTCGGGGAGTTCGCTAACGAACCTCGATGGCAACTCCGAACTCCATTTTCCGAATAAGTTTCGATTTGCAGCATAGGACACGGTGGCTCTCTGGCGTGCGCGTGTCAGTCCGACGTAGGCGAGGCGGCGTTCCTCTTCGAGTGCGTGCAAGCCACCTTCATCAAGTGCACGTTGATGGGGGAACAATCCTTCTTCCCAGCCAGGCAAATAAACAGAGTCGAATTCCAAGCCTTTCGCGCCGTGGAGAGTCATAACATTTACCATGTCGCCATCCTCAGTCTCGGCATTATCCATCACTAAGCTGATATGTTCGAGAAAACTGTCGAGGGTTTCGAACTCGTCCAGTGCACCGATGAGTTCATTGAGGTTTTCGAGTCGTCCAGGCGCTTGGATAGATCGGTCCTTGCGCCACATCTCCAAGTATCCTGAGTCATCCAGGATAGTCTGTATCAAGGATGGTAAAGCCTGAACGGCGGACAAATTCCGCCAACGGTCAAAGTGGCTGATCAAATTTGCCAGTCCCGTGCGAGTTGCACCGCGCAACTCATCAGAGTCCGTTAAATCACGAGCTGCCGCCATCAATGAACATCCGTTAGCACGTGACACAACGTGCAACTTCTGGAGGCTAGTTACACCTATGCCCCTTTTTGGCCGATTGATAATCCGTTCGAAAGCTAAGTCATCGTCCTCTTGAGAGATGACACGCAGGTACGCAATCGCATCTCGGATCTCGAGACGTTCGTAGAACCGCATTACTCCGATAACTCGGTACGGTAGTCCGATCTGGATAAACCGCTCTTCGAAGGGGCGTGTCTGGTGTCCTGCACGAACCAAGACAGCGATATCGTTTAGTGCCTGACCATCACTTCGCTCGGTTTCGATGTGTTCGCCGATTACTCTGGCCTCGGCTTCTCCGTCCCAGAGGCCATGAACGGTAACCTTCTCGCCTTCATTTGATTCGGTCCAAAGCGTTTTACCCAGGCGATCTCGGTTATGTGCGATCAAGTCCGAGGCTGCACCAAGGATATGTGAGGTGGAACGGTAATTTCGCTCCAGCCGGATTACCTGTGCGCCCGGGAAATCTTTTTCAAAACGCAAAATGTTGCCGACCTCTGCACCGCGCCAGGCGTATATCGACTGGTCGTCGTCTCCGACGCAACAAATGTTTCTATGTCCCTGCGCAAGGAGACGGAGCCAAAGATACTGAGATACGTTGGTATCCTGATATTCATCAACTAGGATAAAACGGAATCGGTCTTGATATTCCCGTAATACACCTTTGTCGTTCGAGAAAAGGGTCAGGTTGTGCATCAGTAGGTCGCCGAAATCGGCGGCGTTCAGCGACCGCAGTCGCTCCTGATAATCGTGATAGAGCTCGAGAGTGCGGCCGTTGGCAAAATCGGAGCCCTCGGTATCTGTTACTTGGTCTGGAGCCAGTCCGCGGTCTTTCCAACGGTTAATGATCGCACCGAGGGAGCGTGCCGGCCAACGCTTCTCGTCGATGTCATGGGCCTCTAAGCCCTGTTTCAAGAGGCGTAGTTGATCGTCGGTATCTAGAATCGTGAAATTAGACTTGAGCCCGACCAATTCAGCATGTTTTCGGAGTACGCGTGCAGCGATTGAATGGAAAGTACCTAAGTACCATCCTTCCATGGGTCGTCTGACTAGACGTTCGACCCTATCTTTCATCTCGCGGGCAGCCTTATTGGTGAAGGTCACGGTCAGCGTCTCGCCAGGATGGGCAAGCCCGCTGTCCAGAATGTGTGCAAGACGTGTTGTTAATACCCGGGTCTTACCGGTGCCCGCGCCAGCTAAAACCAGTACCGGTCCGTCTACCGTTTCTACTGCTTTCCGTTGGTCTTTGTTAAGTTCTGACCAATAAGAGCTGGCGCTTATTTTGGCGCCGTAGGATTGGGTGTTCGGGGAACTTTCAGCTAAATCAAAGGAATCATTCATGGCTGGTAATATATCGGGTGCTGGTCAATCCATCACGTCCAGATGACAAAAGTTACAGGTCCAAATTTGATGATTTTCCATTTTTCCACGAATAATAATTTACAGTAATTTAAATCTTATGCCGCAGACGGTTACAGTATCTCCATCAATTTCGCAGCTGCGGGCAGCAGCCTCCTGTAATATGTGTGTCCGGTTCACTGTCTTAAGATCCAGGTTTCCAAGTCCTTCTCCCCGATCATCCGTGACATCGACAAAACGTAATTCGGCATTCTCCAACTTCAACGTGGGTGGTCCTTCAGTGTTTTTGTCCAGAGGCACATCGAGGACTTCGGACCAGCGGTTGGCTATTGTTTTCGGGTCGTCGCTTTGGAGTTCAGCTGCAACAAGAGCAGAGACAACATCAGTACGGACGGCGGGTTCCCAGTTGTCACCCGCCGGATGCCAAGGTCCATCTGCACCGTCACCTCGGGAATCGGTGCCAGTTTCTATTATTGCGGCACCAGTATCCCGTGGGTGCATCTGAATAGATTGGAATGGTCCGTAGTCAAGTTTATTGATTACGCGGACCTCGAGTTCCTGCATGCGACGTTCGCGCTCTTCGACGTCGTCGCACTGTAGGATAACCATATAGCCGCCGTTTCCCCCGCGCCTCTTGAGGAATCGCTCCACCGTAGTGCCATCACGAAATGGAGTGACAACTTCAAGAAACTTGTTGCCAATCGGTAGTAGAGCATTTTTTAAACCATATTTTGCGACGTTCGGGTCATGAAAGCAGGTTTCAAGTCCGAACACCGCCTGGAGGTCGTTCACTGCTTCTTCTAGCTCCGAGGCGACAAGACAGATTTGGCGCAGTCTCAGCATATCTTTCATCCTATAGGATTAGTTTGTACGTCTTGGTGTTTCAGCTAACACTTAGTCCTCGAAGGAAAGAGGCTCTTTCTGTAGAGGCTGCCATCATCATCGCCAAGTCGTTGCTAGAGAGGATGAACCGCATTCCCATGCCGATATAACTTTCCATGAGTTCGGGCTTATATACCCCTCCGAGCCCGGGGTATTTTCCATTCCTGTGGCAAGCAGCAATTAATTTTTCGTACGCCTGTACGACCTTAGGACTGTCAACTTGGCCCGGTATTCCCATCTCCATGCACAAGTCGCCTGTTCCAACCAGTAGCACGTCAACGCCATCGACTGCAGCTATTTCCTCTACCCGCTCGATAGCCTCCGGAGATTCGAGCATCACCACTACTAGCACCGCGTTGTTAATTGCCTGTGCTGCCTCCGATACTGGTAGTGAACGGAAATCTATTTGCGGTAGTGCGCCCACCACGGATCGATGACCGCGTGGGGGGTAACGGCAGAAATTAGCGAGCTCGTTGGCAGTTTCTGCTGTGTCCACGTGCGGGAACACGACACCAAGCGCACCGCCGTCTAACACTCGCGTCGCATGAAAGTGTTGGAAACCTGGAACGCGAACGATAGGTGTAATGCCTGCGTCGGAAGCGGCGATGCTAATTTGAACCGTATCATCGACAGACATCGAGCCATGCTCCATGTCGATGAACAGCCAATCATATCCGCACGTTTTCATGATTTTTCCGATATCAACACTGCGTGCCTGTCGCACGCCCATTCCGATGGCAAGTTCACCGGCCTCCAGGCGTTCGCGCGCAATGTTACGAATATGGATCATATTTTTCCCTTTCACGGAACCAGTGTTGTCGATGGTCAGGTTTCTCCGCGTTCCTGTCGACGCAGATGGATCAAAGCCTGATTGTAAGATACGACCGCATCACGCCGAATAATTTCATCGACTCAAGTGATTCAATCACTGGCAAACCGGAAATGTCAGATTGATGCAAAAAAATCTAATGCACGGTCGAGATTATCGCCTGCATGTAGAACGGCTGAAGGATAATGGGAAAGATGGTGAGCAAGCAAGGACGTACCTGTTTCTGGATTCAAAACTTTTTGCTTCACATCGGCAAATGCAATCAACCCGTTTAAAGCTCCCATTTGATCCATTGTGAAAATTTATTTTCCGGTACGGACAGTATTAGACCCCCTAATTTTGTCACGGCCATACCATCGGGAACAGCGCGGAATGTCTCCGTAATTAGTTCACGAACAGGAATTGATTGGCAAATAACTCGTTCATGGTTTCCGGTCAAATCGACACCGCGTGACTTAAGCTGCCAGGTAAAGAGGGAATGAACGATACTCTCTCGTACGATCAAAGAGGATACTGCTGATGAGAGCATGACCGTCACGGTCAGTCCGAAGTCTCCTGTTAGTTGGAAAATAATAAGAAAGGTTGAAATAGGCGCGCCCAAAACCGCTCCGGCTACTACACCCATGCGCACTAC
>PTKE01000067.1 GCA_002937585.1 Alphaproteobacteria bacterium MarineAlpha9_Bin6
ACCCCTGGACCAACGAGCTAAGACCATACTCACGGTAACACGAGAGCTCGTTCGTTAGCAAAAGCAATTTCTTATTAAAGGTGTCGTATATTTGAAACCTCTTACCCTACGCAATATTGCACATAACGTAAGAATGCACGAAAGCAATGTCAGTCGCGCAACCGCTGGCAAATATCTCGCAACCCAGAGCAGCATTTTCTTGTTCAGATATTTTTTTGATTCTCCGATCCACTCTATTCTTGGAGGTAATGCACATTCGGCCAAAGCAGTCCGTTACCGGATCAAGTGTCTTATAGAGCAGGAACTTCTAGACACGGTGATGTCAGATAATCGGATCGCGCCCACCCTCAGGTATGAAGGTGTGGATATTGCACGTCGGACAATAGCAAAATATCGAGAAGCGATGCGAATTCCCTCGTCGATTCGACGTCGGCGCTTGAAAAAAATTAATTATGAATGTCTAACCTGCTTAAATAGATACCGTCAGCTTTGTTGACAGTTGATACTGTGGCAATTAGTTTCCCGGCCTTTGCTAGGCGTAAGGTCACAGAGGGGTCTTGCGTGGTATCGTAACAAATGCCCCGTCTACTCCTGGTCGGCGATTTGAATTTCTTTGAGCCACAAGAAAATCTGTACCGGCGGCACGTTACATTAGCCACATCGAAGTCTTAGTTTTATCCACTTACTGCATGGCTCCGGATCATATCAGCCTACAAAGATCTCCGTGCTTTTATATTAGGCTTTAGTTTTAATAAATGACGCACAAGAGTTACGTATAAAGACAGTCTGCTCTAGGTTCATCGAAATCCCCAAACCAGATTAATTATAGTGCCCTGGCAAGTGACTGAGAGATAGTTAATGGAGATAAAAGAATTCCTCTTGCCTGATGCTGTGAGAATTGATCTCAAAGTCACTAGCAAGAAACAAGCGCTTCAGGAAATGGCCAAGACGGCACAAGCGCTCACAGGAGCGAACGAACGAGAAATTCTCAATGTCTTGATAGAGCGCGAGCGACTAGGAACTACCGGTGTCGGCCAGGGCGTTGCAATACCTCATGGAAAACTAGGTGCGCTAGACCAACTATCCGCTGTGTTTGCACGACTCGAATCGCCGATCGATTTTGATTCTATCGATGACGAGTTTGTCGATCTAATTTTTTTGCTACTTGCACCTTTATCGCCTGAGCACGTTCATTTAAAGGCACTCGCTAAAATTTCACGCTTGCTGCGAAGCAAATTGATGTGCGCAAAATTGCGTGGTAGCACATCCGCCGATGCAATCTATGCACTGTTGGTGGCACCAACCGAAGACGACAATGATGCTTAAAACTTCCAATGTTAACACTAAATAGGTCAGAATTGGTTGTTGAGCTTACAGTGTAGATCAACCCAATGAATATTCATATTGAACCGCCTGAAACTTCGACATGCTTCTTTAGATGATGCAACCATCCTGGCAATTGCCCGGCACCTGTATTTAATATCAGATCCACCCATAAACCACATAGTAGCTATCATGGACTGCCCTGATAAGATCGACATAATCCAAGATTCAAATACGCAACGATTAGGAGATTTGTAATCGTGGCAGAGTCTCGTTTGCTGTTAGTCACGGGGTTGTCGGGCGCCGGCAAAAGTACGTTTCTGGACGGGCTAGAGGACCTTGGTTATGAGGTGGTCGACAACTTACCACTTCGGTTGTTGCGAGCTTTGGTGGAAGGGAGCGGCAAAAATGCTGCTCTGGCCATCGGCATTGATTCGCGCACTAGGGGATTTTCCTCTGATGTTCTTCTATCGGAAATCGATGAGCTCAATAAGCATGCGAAAATAAAAGTAATTGTGATATTTCTCACTTGTGATGCGGATAGGTTGCAACTCCGCTTCACAGAAACCCGGCGACGGCATCCTTTGGCCATAGACCGGCCCGTTACCGACGGTATTCTTCACGAACGCCAGCTGATGGCGCCATTGCTGGACCGGGCCGATCACGTATTCGACACATCCCACTTAACAGTCACCGACCTACGGCTTGCAATTGACGGCACTTTTACCCGAGAAGGTGGGCCGCCGCTAACAATCAGCATAACGTCTTTCGCTTTTCGCCAAGGCTTGCCGCGCGAGGCAGATCTCGTTCTGGATGTGCGTTTTCTGATCAACCCGCACTATGTTAAGAATTTGCGAAAAAAATCCGGGCTTGACGAGGAGATCGTTTCCTACATTAAAACTGACCCAGACTTTGAAGGCTTTTTTGCCCGGCTCTGTGCAATGATACTCCCTTTGCTGCCACGCTACACGGCGGAGGGAAAAAGATACCTTACAATCGCCGTTGGATGCACGGGTGGCCGTCATCGTTCGGTTATGGTTGCCGAATATCTAGCTGGGCGACTAAGAGAAGCTGCTCACCCAGTCCAAGTGCGCCACAGAGACCTACATTAACTTGCCAATCAAACCAGGAACACCAACTATTTTTGACTTGTCTGCGAAGGTTATTCCGTGATCTGCACCACGCTCATTGGTTTCTTTCTACCGATGGAGCGTGGAAACTTTAATTCGTATTGCTAAGGCAAAGGCGGGAGAAGGGATCGGATAACATGCACGCGATTAAACATGGTCCCAAGACAAATGCCGCCAGAACCGCATCAGAAAATCTTGAGGGGGCTTAGCCCTAAAGGCATTAAACTACGTCCCAGACCTGACTTGTCGCCCAACCAGGGTATTTGTCAGATCACCAAAATCCACAGTGACACATGTTAGGAGTCGATAAATGACCAAAATTTCCGACTATAAAGTTGCTGATATTTCATTAGCAGACTGGGGGCGGAAGGAAATCAATATAGCACAGTCGGAAATGCCCGGCCTTATGGCGCTTCGTAATGAATACGCGGGCAAATTGCCACTCAAGGGGGCTCGGATTGCTGGATGCCTACACATGACAATCCAGACCGCGGTACTGATCGAAACGTTATTGGATTTAGGAGCTGAGGTCCGTTGGAGTTCATGCAATATCTTCTCAACTCAGGACCACGCAGCCGCTGCTATCGCCAGCGCTAATATCCCCGTATTCGCTTGGAAGGGCCAAGATGAAAAAGAATTTTGGTGGTGCATCGACAAAACCATCCACGGACCAGAAAACTGGAACCCCAATATGCTTTTGGATGATGGGGGTGACCTAACCAAGCTCATGCATGACAAACACCAGGATTTGTTATCGCATGTCAAAGGCTTGTCAGAAGAAACTACTACCGGTGTGCATCGGCTGTACGACATGGAAAAATCGGGCACACTGGCTGTGCCTGCTTTCAACGTGAACGATTCGGTAACCAAGTCTAAGTTTGATAATCTCTACGGCGTCCGAGAAAGCCTAGTCGATGGTATTCGCCGCGCCACTGACGTGATGTTAGCAGGTAAGGTTGCCGTAATATGCGGCTACGGAGGCGTTGGAAAAGGATCCGCGGAATCATTGCGCGCCGCAGGTGCACGAGTGCTCATCACGGAAATTGACCCTATCTGTGCTTTACAAGCAACAATGGAAGGTTACGAGGTAGTGACCATGGATCAGGCGGCATCACAGGGGGACATTTTTGTAACTGCCACCGGGAATATTGACGTTATTACCCTAGACCATATGCGGGCGATGAAAGACCTAGCGATAGTCTGCAATATCGGTCACTTCGATTCTGAAATTCAAATCGAGGCCCTGAGCAACATGAAATGGACTGAAATTAAACCACAGGTTGACCAAGTAGATTTCCCCAATAACAAACGGTTAATTGTATTAGCCAAGGGGAGGCTGGTAAACCTCGGATGTGCGACTGGACACCCTAGCTTCGTTATGAGTGCGTCGTTCACGAACCAAGTCCTAGCACAGATCGAGCTTTGGAAGAATGCCGAAGCCTACAGCAAGAAAGTCTATGTTCTGCCTAAACACCTGGATGAGAAAGTTGCCGCCCTTCATTTGGATAAGGTAGGAGCTACTTTAACCTCGCTCTCCGCCAAACAAGCAGAATATATTGGTGTAGCAAAACACGGGCCCTTCAAGCCTGATCATTATCGCTATTAATCTTTGCTTTAGATCACGATGTAAAATTAGAACTGAATGCGATTAACCGACTGGTCCCAGAAGAACACCACAACGAATGTTCGAGTTACCCGATTTGAACGCCGTCCAACGGTTCGCCCAAGCGCTTGCACCCCTTATCCAACCAGGGGATGTGATCGAACTGAAAGGAACAATTGGAGTTGGCAAAACAACCTTCGCACGTGCGTTAATTCGCACACTTGGTGGAAAAGAAGAAGTGCCAAGTCCCACCTTCACCCTTGTCCAGACCTATCATCTTGACCGGCTCACAGTTTGGCACTTCGATCTCTTTCGGCTTAAACATCCCATCGATATTTATGAGTTGGGTATCGAAGAAGCAATGAGCGATGGATTATCGTTAATAGAATGGCCTGAAAAAATGGCCCCCTATGCTTCTCAACATCGCGTTGAGATCACGTTTTCTTTCTATATAGGTGAAATTCGAAAAGCGAGCTTAAAAGCCCACGGTCATTGGCGCGCTAGGCTGAGCAAACTAAGTTGGCCCAGCGATGGATAGATCAAAACGCCGCGCCCAGTTTCTTACCAGGTGCGGGTGGGACAACGCAAATAGCAAAACACTTGCCGCCGATGCTTCATTTCGCCGGTATTACCGGCTTGATTCCTGCGGCGAACGGGCGGTTTTGATGGATGCTCCACCCTCTCAAGAAGACGTGCGCCCATTTGTGGCTGTTGCCCGACACCTGTTAAATTTAGGATTGAGTGCCCCCAAAATTTTAGGGCAGGACATCGTGGGTGGGTTTCTGTTGATGGAAGATTTGGGAGATAAAAAATTGAATGATCTCCTGCCGATGACAGACAATGAGGAGCCATTTTACGAACGCGCAATCGATGTTTTGTGTGCACTCCATGAAAGGCCACCGCCTGCTTGGCTCGCGCCTTACGATGAAAAACTTCTTTTGACAGAAACGGATTTTTTGATCGACTGGTATTGGCCTGCAGTGACTGGGGCTTCAGTTACCAATCCGACGCGTAAGGCTTATCACGACGCGTGGGCTGAGGTAATGTCTAAAGTTGAGCTTGGCCCACCAGTTACTGTACTACGCGACTATCACGCGGACAATTTAATGTGGCTCCCCAATAGGGGAGGTGTTGCTGCAATCGGCTTACTTGATTTTCAAGACGCCCTAGCTGGCTCACCGGCATATGATATGGTCTCGCTGCTTGAGGATGCACGCCGGGACGTCTCGGACGATCTTGCGGAGAAGATGATCAAGCGTTATGTCAGCGCGCGTAATATAAACTCCTCCTCCTTTAGAGAGGCGTATTCAGTCCTTGGAGCGCAGCGCAACTCTAAGATCGTTGGCATTTTCACTCGACTTTGGAAAAGAGATGGAAAGGCGACATATCTTGAGTTAATACCCAGAGTTTGGCGCTTACTCGACCAAGATTTAAACCAACCCATCCTGGCACCGGTCCGCGTTTGGTTCGACCGATATCTGCCAAAACATTTGCGGCTACAACCGCAACGATCTTAGCTTATTAAGCCTTTCCTATGCACGCAATGTTGTTAGCTGCCGGGCTCGGGAAACGCATGCGACCGCTGACAGAGCGAGTCCCTAAACCCCTGATCTCAATTTCTGGAACCCCTATAATTGATAGAATGTTAGATCATTTAGTTGAGGGGGGAATAAAAGAAGTGGTGGTCAATACTCATCATTTAGCTGAGCAAATCGTAGCACACCTTAGACTTCGTCAGGCACCTTCGGTCTCCATTGTGTACGAAAAAAACTTGTTGGATACCGGTGGAGGAGTTGCCCAGGCTCTGCCGTTACTCGGCGGAGCACCATTTTTAGTAGTCAACAGCGACATCATGGTACTTAACGGGATACAACCGCTTGTAAGGCGCATGATCGAGACATGGCGTCCTGACATGAATGCCCTTTTACTCGTCCATCCGACTGTACGCGCTTTCGGTTATAGCGGCTTAGGGGATTTTATCCTCGAACCTGACGGCAGAATGCGCCGGCGTATAGAAAGAGAAATTGCACCTTATCTCTTCACTGGTGTGCAGATACTACACACCAGTTTGTTTGATAACTGCCCGAACCCTCCTTTCTCTCTAAATGTAATTTATGATCGCGCGCAATCTACCAGTAGTCTTTATGGTATAGTTCATGATGGCGAATGGATGCATATCGGTACGATAGACGCCATTGCACACGTCGAAAGCCATCTCAAGTCCCTGATATAGGCTGTCACAAAGTGGCATTCTTACGTCCACACATCGCTACCGTGCCGCTGGGGCAGGCCTTCATTGATGCCGTCGCCTTAGGCTTGATAAACGATTTCGCTGACTCGCAACCTGAGGTCTTGGCGGATGTAACAGTGTTGTTACCAACGCGCCGGGCCACACGAACGTTAAAAGAAGCGTTTCTGCGCTTCAGCAAGCGTGAAGCACTGCTGTTGCCACGTATATGCGCAATTGGCGACGTCGGGGACGCCGAATTTGGCTTCCACGACTCCGATACAGAAGACTATTTGATAAATGATATTCATTCCGTGCCGTGCACAATATCCCCAACGAGACGAAAGCTACTGCTCGCGCAATTGATCCAGAGATGGTGGCACGCTCGAACTGGAGATACACCGAACGCATTTGACCAAGCGCTCCATGTTGCCGGTGGACTTGCAACCTTTCTGGATCAATTCCAGACGGCGCGATTGCCATTCTCCTCGCTCGACACACTTGTTCCAGAGGATTATGCAGCTCACTGGCGAGAAACAGTCGACTTTCTCCGCATCATTTCCAAACAATGGCCCACGTTACTCGCAGAACGGGATTTAGTCGATCAAGCAATGCGAAGAAATCTGATGATCGAGAACTTAACTCGGCAATGGAAAGATTCTCCACCAAAAACACCCATCGTAGCAGCCGGCTCCACCGGAAGTCTTCCGGCAACCGCTGATTTACTAGTGGTCGTTGCAAATTTGCCGCTTGGATGTGTGCTGCTACCAGGGCTCGACCGAAATCTTGACGACAAAAGCTGGGAGGCACTTGAAGAGACCCACCCACAGTACGCTTTAAAACGCCTCCTCAGCCAATTAGAAGTTGAACGCTGTGCAGTTGCAAATTGGGGAGACGCAGAGGAACAACCCAGCGCCATAAAGCGCTCACTGCTGCTCTCTGAGTTAATGCGTCCCAAAGCGACCAGCGCGGCCTGGCACAAGCTTGATTCGATAGATCCCAGCGCAGTGCAGGGATTGCGTACGATCACATGCCCTGACCTTGGGACCGAATCAACCGTGATCGCAATGATGATGCGTGAGGCCATAGAGACCGCCGGTCGCACTGCCGCGTTGGTAACAGGGGATCGCGAATTAGCTCGCCGGGTGAAAGTAGAGCTTCGCCGTTGGCAGCTCACAGTGGATGATTCTGCTGGATTGGCGCTTGCAGATACGCGCGTAGGCGTATTTCTGCGCTTGATAGCTTCTATGGCCAGCACTCAAGCCGCTCCGATCCCACTACTCGCAATGCTTAAACACCCACTTTGCAATGGTGGAATGGCACATGAAATTTTTCGTGATTACGTCGGTAAGTTTGAACGCTCTAGCCTTCGCGGACCTCGGCCTCCGCCAGGTTTCCGGGGACTCCTAGAGACGTTGTCCTTGACATCCGAATCGGAGAAATTGGGGCCATGGCTCCAATCGATCGCTTCTGCGAGCGAACACTTACTAGCTCTCACTTCTTCTAGTTCGGCGCCCCTCGCTGATATCTTGAAGTCTCATATTTTGTTCGCCGAGTGGTTGGCAACGGATACGAATTGTTCTGGTGCAGTTCGCCTGTGGGCGGAAGAGGATGGTGAGACGACGAATGCATTTCTTAGAGAACTAATCGTTGCGGCACGAGAAGCGGCTCCTGTGCGTGGACGTGAATATGAGGTCATCTTCGGTGAACTATTAGCGGACGCTGTAGTTCGCTCCACTTGCACCAGACAATCGCGGCTCCATATTTGGGGACCTCTAGAGTCACGTCTCCAACAAGCTGAACTAATCATAGTTGGGGGTTTGAACGAAGGCATCTGGCCACGCCACGCCGACGCCGATGCCTGGTTGAGTCGCCCCATGCGCCAGTCACTGGGCGTCCCAGCCACCGAGCAGACAGTAGGGCTATCCGCCCACGATTTCAGCCAGCTCTTCTGTGCTCCGAACGTGGTACTCATCCGAAGCGCCAAGAACGCCGGCACGGAGACAGTCCCATCCCGATGGCTGGTTCGACTCGAAGCGGTACTCCATCGTGTTGGCCTGGCACAGAGGATAGACTGCAGCACACACTGGATTGCGCTTTCTGCCCTCCTTGATAAAAACTGCTCACCACAAAAACAAATAAAACCACCCTCCCCACGGCCTCCGCTTGCAGCCCGACCGCGTCGGATGTCTGTAAGCCGCATCGAACAATGGATACAGAACCCCTACGATATTTTTGCGCGCGATATTCTTCACCTTCGGCCATTAGATCCGATCGACGCTGCGCCCGATGCAATCGATTATGGCAACGCAATTCATGCCGCTCTAGATCGTTTTGTGCGGAAATACCCAAGCAAACTGCCCAGGCAAGCACTTGACGATCTACTTACTATAGGCAAGGACTGTTTTGGCGCTGCGATCGCAAACCCTAACGTACGTACATTCTGGTGGCCCCGATTTGAGCGTATAGCCGATTGGTTTATCACACTCGAGCGAAACCGAAGGTTTGATCTCATAGAGTCCTTCACCGAACGGACAGGCCAGCTTGAGATTAATGCGCCTGGGGGAACTTTCACACTAACTGCTAAAGCAGATCGCATTGACCGACACGTCAATGGAGGGCTCTATATCATCGACTACAAAACCGGAGTGCTTCCAAGCAAAACTAAGATTCTCTCCGGAGAGGCACCGCAATTGCCTTTGGAGGCGGCAATCGCGAACAGCGGTGGCTTTGAAGACTTAAATAGCGGCCTGTCTCGGGCTTTAGTTTATGTCCGCCTGGATGGAGGTGATCCAGCGGGTGAGTGGCGGGTCATAGAAAAAAACGTACCTGCTTTAGCAGAACAGGCCTTATCCGGTGTGGCAGCACTAGTTGGAGCCTTCGACAACGAATCAACCCCCTATCATGCAGTCCCAGCTCCCGACCGGGGCCTACAGTACGGCAACTACCAACATCTTGCGCGGGTTCTAGAATGGTCTTCGGGTGGTGAAGATAAATGACTTTGGCGTCCATCCTCACAGAGTCAAGAAAGCGTCAACAGCTTGCTTCCAATCCAGCAGCTTCTGCCTGGGTATCAGCCTCAGCCGGCACTGGAAAGACAAAAGTGCTAACCGACAGGGTTTTGCGGTTAATGCTAGATGGCACGCCGCCACAGCGAATCCTTTGCCTAACGTTCACACGCTCTGCTGCTGCGGAGATGGCAAACCGTTTAAATCAGCGGCTCGTCTCATGGGCCACCATCAATGATGAACAACTAATCCATGACGTAAAAACACTAACTGGAACAAAAATCGATGGGGTACAAGCGGAACGAGCTAGACGCCTACTTGCTTGCGTCTTGGATGCGCCGGGCGGCATGCGAATACAGACTATTCACTCTTTTTGCGAGTCCCTACTCGGGCAATTCCCTCTCGAAGCTAATGTCATCCCACATTTTTCCGTTATGGACGAACAGGCTGCAGTGGAGTTGTTAGAGACTACACGTGACGAGCTACTCAACCACCTTCAGAACAATGAAAATTCTAACTTGGCAAAGGCTTTAGGTATCGTTGCACTCCATACACAGGAAGCCGGATTTCGCGACCTCATCACCCAGTTGATCTCAGACCGCGCACGAATTGCTCATCTCCTAGCCGATGGCGGACTTCAAGGTGCAGCAAATCAGATTAGAGCAGCCTTGTCTTTAGTTGAAACCGATACGCCAACAAACATAATAGCCACTGCCTGCACTGATGACTCGTTCGATCTGCAGAGCCTTAACGCCGCCTCCGAAGCAATGGAAGCGGGCCAAAAAACGGACATTGAACGCGCAATACGAATTAAATCCTGGGTATCCAAATCTCCAGAAACTCGAATCGTTAATTTCGATGATTACTGTCGCGCATTTCTCACTACGGATAATAAAGCTTTATCTCGTTTAGTCACCAAGTCGGTACCAGACAACACAGGTTGTGTTTTACTAACTCTTCAGAGAGAGCAGAACAGGATTCTAACGATTAGAGATAGAAGAAAAAAATCAATTCTTTCGGAATCTACAATTAGTCTTCTTACCGTTGGTGACGCACTTATTAGTGCATATCAAAATAAAAAAAATGCAAGAAATTTCCTTGATTACGATGATTTGATCCTAAAGAGCAAAGATATGCTGCTCCGCCCAGGCATACCGTCATGGGTTTTGTATAAACTAGATGGTGGTATCGATCATATTTTAATCGATGAAGCACAGGACACAAATCCGGATCAATGGCAGGTAATTCAGGCGTTATCAGAGGAATTTTTTGCTGGAGTTGGAGCACGAAAAGAAAAGCGGACAGTGTTCGCTGTCGGAGATACCAAGCAATCTATCTATAGCTTTCAGCGAGCTGATCCAAATTCATTCGATCAGATGCGCAAATTTTTTAAAGACCGAGTGAGGGGCTCGCATTCTGAATGGAATGATATCGAGCTAGATATCTCATTCCGTTCGAGCGGGGCCGTATTAGAGGCGGTGGATCTTGTGTTCTCAAATCCTGCGGCACAAGACGGAGTAGTAAAGCCTGAAACGAGCGTAAAACATTATCCAGCTCGAAGTGAAGCCGCAGGATTGGTTGAGGTTTGGCCATTAATTGAGACGAAGCGAAGGCATAAAAAAATCCCCTGGGAGAAGCCAGTTAACAGGACTGGAGGAGATTCTGCTCATGCGCGACTAGCCAGTTTAGTCGCAGGAAAAATCAAAATATTGTGCTCGGAAGAAATTTTATTGTCTCAGGACAGGCCAATCCGTCCCGGGGATATCATGGTACTTGTACGTAGACGAAACGCCTTTGTAGGTGACCTAGTCAGGGCACTAAAGACGAACCAGATTGCAGTATCAGGTGTGGATCGCTTAATACTGACGGACCATATCGCGGTAATGGACTTAATATCTCTTGGCCGTTTTTTGCTTATGCCGGATGATGATCTCAGCCTTGCAGAAGTCCTAAAAAGCCCCCTTTGTGGCTTGGATGATGATGACTTGTTCACCATCGCTCACGGTCGCCACGGATCCCTATGGCAAGCCCTGCATGATCACTCTGATCAGCGCTCCGAGTTCACCAAGGCAAAAACCACGCTGGGGCGCCTACTCGACCAAGCTAATGAGAAGCCACCATACGAGCTGTATGCAGAGCTGCTTTCCGCAGATGGTGGGCGCCGAGCATTTCAATCTCGAATCGGTGAAGAAGTCTTAGACCCACTGGATGAATTTTTGACACAAGCCCTATCTTATCAGTCCAGCCACGTACCGTCGTTGCAAGGGTTTCTTGACTGGCTTGAACGGGGCCGTCTCATAGTACGTCGTGATTTCGAGCAAAGGGCCGCGGATGCTGTTCGGATTTTGACGGTTCACGGTGCAAAGGGCCTGGAAGCGCCAATAGTTTTCCTACCCGATACCGTCCAGGTCCCAGACCAAACACCTCGCCTCCTTTGGTCAACAGACCAACGATGCCTGTTATGGGCGGCGCGCAAAGCATGGCTCGATAACATTGCTGGGGCTTGGAGCAAAACGGCGGAGGAAAGGCGTGACCGAGAGTATCGTCGCTTATTATACGTCGCAATGACTCGTGCTGAGGATCGCCTGTATGTCTGTGGTTGGACAGGCCAAAAAACTCTCAACCAGAGAAGTTGGTATAATTTAATTCATGCCGGCATCAAAGATAGAGCTAAAACCGAACATGATACTTTTCTGGCAACCCGAAAGGATACAACAAAGGCGGCAGTGTTACGCTTAGTGCATCCTCAAGCCGGAGTTGCTGACACCGATAAAACACCCGCCAAACACAAAGTGTCACCAACTTTACCCGACTGGGCGTGGGAATCTCCGCCAGCAGAACCTCCTTCGCCGCAACATTTAATACGCTCCGAGTTGGTAGCGTCGGATACGATAAAACCAGGACCGATCGATTGCGACACCAAACCACTCCACCGAGGGCAACTCATCCACAAACTTCTGCAATGGCTGCCACAGTATCCACCCGAAACTCGCGCCACCAAAACCAAGCGTTTTCTTGCACATCCCGGCCTAGGTCTGAACAAAGCTCTACGCGATGACATAGCTGTAGTCGCATTGAAAGTCCTCGCGGCGCCCGAATTCGCACCTTTATTTTCGTCAGAAAGTCGCGCTGACATCGCAGTCACGGGCTGTTTCAAAAGCTCAGGACGGACTTATAACGTCTCTGGAAATATTGATCGTCTTACGGTGAGAGAGGACTTAGTCAGATTGGTCTATTTCAAAACTGATCAGCATACACCGACTGAGGTCACCTATTTAGGGGAACAGTATCTCCAACAAATAGCATTGTACCGGGCAGTATTGGCCCGAATATATTCTGATCGTCCAATTGAATGCGCGCTTTTGTGGACCGAAAAACTGCAGTTAACAATCCTAGATAATAAATTTCTCGACCAATGGCTACCTTGACCGCCATGAAACGCATCCCTAGGTTTCACCCCAGTGCTCGGGAAACATGTAAGCTCGAGAAAGGAGAAGAAAGGGTAACTCATGACTCCAATCAAGGTGACCGACTCTTCATTTGAGACCAAAGTTATCGAATCGGATAGGCCAGTCCTAGTAGATTTCTGGGCAGAATGGTGTGGGCCATGCATCCAGATTGCACCCGCACTTGAAGAGCTTGCTTCGGAATATAGCGAAAAGCTTACCGTTGCTAAGGTCAATATTGATGAGAATCCTGAAACTCCGACACGCTATGGTGTGCGTGGTATTCCTACCTTGATTTTGTTTAAAAATGGAGAGATAGCAGCAACCAAGGTTGGTGCAAC
>PTKE01000068.1 GCA_002937585.1 Alphaproteobacteria bacterium MarineAlpha9_Bin6
CTTGAACATTTTTTGACAAGATCCCAATTGATTTGGTTTCCATCATCAGTCACGAAAATTCACATATTGCAATGGATGGCTAATCTTGAGTTCTTTGATCAAGGTAATTGCGTCCTGCAGATCATCACGTTTTTTTCCGGAGATACGCAGCTCATCACCTTGAATAGCAGTCTGTACCTTCAATTTGGCGCTCTTCATTGCCTTGACAATCTGCTGCGCCAATTCTCGATCGATGCCCTGTTTAATAGTAATGGTTTGGCGTAGCGAATTGCCTGAAGCCTTCTCAGGCTTACCAAATTCAAACGCGGAAATATTAACCTTGCGTTTCCCCATATATCCCTTGAGCAACTCGCACACTTGTTTCAGTTTAAAATCATCATCCGCGTTCACGGTTAAGACGGTATCAACATGTTCGATGGAGCACTTACTGCCTTTGAAATCATAACGCGTCCCAATTTCGCGGGTCGCGCCTTGCACGGCATTGCCGACTTCGGAAAGGTTAGTGCGGGAAACAATATCGAAACTAGGCATGGGCAACACCCCTCCTTATTTTTACCTTATCGGTAAATTATCGCGTATTTTCAATACTTTATAATAATACCAAACAATTGTAGGAATTGAAAAGAACTCAATCGCTTCATTTCCTATCAGTGCCACAAACCCAATTAACTAGCTGATAGCAGTTGGACTATATATATTATATATTCGGAAATAATATATATAATCATTGAAAAATTATGCAATATCAGTATAGTATAGGGAGATAATGAGATGAAAATGACTAGGAAAATTGAAGCTATCGCCTATCTTCGAACTTCATCAGTTTCGAACCTAGATGGTGATAGTGAAGCTCGTCATAAGGTAGCAATCGAGAACTTCGCCAAGCTCAATAATTACGAGATTGTGGGCGAATATTGGGATGCCGCTGTGTCTGGCTGTGATGAGATTGGGGAGCTTCCAGAGTTCAATGCCATGATGGATCATATTGAGAGCAATGGCGTCCGTGTGGTGCTTGTAGAGAGCGCAGATCGTCTCGCAAGGTCAGTAATTGCCCAAGAGCTTGCTGTGGTGGCAATGGAAGCTAAAGGTATTCAAATCATCACCAGTTCAGGTCAAAATCTGACGGAAAGTGATGATCCTGCCAAGGTAGCAATGAGGCAGATGGCTGGTGTTTTCTCGCAGTTCGAAAAACAAAGGCTAGTGAATAAACTGGCAGGAGCGAGAAAGCGGGAGAGGGATAAGGGGCGCAAGGTTGAAGGTCGCAAGTCCTTGTCCGAAACTGATCCAGAATTACTGAAGAGGGCAAAGTCGCTACGACGGAAGGATCGCACCAGTGGAAAACGTCGCACCTACTATAGAATTGCCAAGACTCTTGAGAATGAAGGATTTATTAATTCAAAGGGCAACGCCTATCAGCCCAACCAAGTCCAAAAACTGTGTGAGGCATAACCCTTAACAATGTTATGGGTGGCGGTGTTCCTCATCGGCGCTCAGCAAATCGAGATATGGTGGGTTAATTCCCAATCATACTAGCCACCAAATCATAAGAACCATAAGTATTCCGAACGCCGTGATTATGAAGAGAGCAGCCCAAGTCTTTCCAAAATTGTTCTTTATAAATTGGTGTTGCATATTGTGCCCACAATGAGGGCAAGTTTGAGCGGTGTCGGAGACATCGCCATTGCATCCTTCGCATTTTATTAAAGCCATCTTCGTCAGTCCTCATCAGCGCACTTCATAATGCAGTTTGCGAGTGAAGAAGCGAAGGCTCCCACAGGGAGTATGGAAACTACAAATAGTATAATTGCAACCAGTATGCTTCCTAAAAGTTCCATTACTGCATCGCCTGTTTCATGCTGACGAGTGCCTTTTCGTTTAAACGATTAGATACTTCCGCATAATGGGAATCTATTGTCTGCACACTAGTTGATAAATTATCCGCAATCGCTTTTAGGTTTAGATTCTCACTATTCAATATCCTGAACATTATGTAGGTGTGGCGAAAGTTTTTCGCGTTTCGTGGACGACCTAACTTGTCCTCATAAAGTCCTGCCTCTTTGAGCAACGCCTTTAACCCTTCAAAGGGATTTTCAGGAAACACCAAATCATTTTCTCCTGACGGCAAGTTCCATTTCTTATTGTGCTTAATCAAACTCTCATACGCATCTCTTGCAGAGGGCATGGTGGTAGTTTCGTGCGCACCTGTTTTTCCACTCACAGTGAGCCGCAGATAATTTGAGACTCGTTCAACAGCTTTATGTCTCAAACTCATCATCTCCCCAACACGACAGCCACAACCAACAGCGAATATGATGTATTGATGTAGATATTCTCGTTTCCGCCGAACATCCTTCCGATTCGCTTTTTTGATTCGTTCTTTGCTGACCTTTTTTAACAATTCGTAATCTTTCGGCTCAAACCACGCTCTTGTATGTTTTTGCCGCCCAATCTCTGGAAACAAAGGGAGTGTTTCGATCAACTCCTCACGGATCGCAAATTTCATAATCCGCCGTAATATTTGCAGATAGTGTTTCAATGTTTGAGCCGCTGGTGCTGTACCAATTTGCCTTGGAGAATCCGCACCTTTATTTCTCCACACTAAAAACTCGTTGATATGCTTTGGACGGATTTCTTCAATGGTCAGTCTGCACTCATCATGGAAATAAGGAATCAGCTAACGATTGATGATTTGCCTAGCATTTGAAATATGGCGGCTATTGCGAATAGTCGCTTTTGTAAGGTGTTCGTTTTCAAGGAAATCCAAAGCCACTTGTTTAAACGAGGTTTGTAGAGCAGGTTTTCCTTCCTTAACACGCCCAAGCAAGTTGATTAAATAATCAGTTGCCCAATCTCTTGCGATTCCTTCTTCTTTGCATTTGGTGGAAACTTGAATTCTCTTGCCCTCTATGGACGACCGCAGGTAATAGAAAGGTGATCTTGGAATTTTAACTAACTGCGCTTGTTGCGAACCAAGTTGCAGATCAACAATTTCCAGCAGCAGAATCTCCACGAATCATAGGCATGGCAGATTAGAGATAGTCTACCAGAAGTTCACCAGATAACATTTGGAGAAAATCTTTGATAGAAGCTAGAAAAGAAAAAACCTTTCAGATTTTTAGTCTGCCGCGTCTACCAATTTTGTTACAGGGGCATTAGGAAAAGAACCAAGTTGGGCCTACGTTTTCACAAACATATAAGAAATTAATCTTCTGCGTCTACGCCAAGTCCGATAGTTTTCTAGTTTTGCGAAAAATGAATGATTGGAAAATTAATATGCAGGGCATCCCAGACTAAGCTCACCCCAAAGGGTCAAAGTATTACAAAGAATACCGTCATCAAGTTCATGGTATGTTACTTTAGCGGTTGAAAGGTCTGCTCTACTTAAGTTAGCGCCACTCAACTCCGCATCGTACAACCAGGCATCGCGCAAATCTGCCTCGGATAAGTCGGCGCCAGCAAAGTTCGTGCCAACCAAAACGGCCGCGCGGAAGTTAATCCTACGCAAATCAGTTCCTCGGAGGTTAGCCGCCCTCAAGTTCGCAGCTGTAAAGTTGACCCCATGCAGCACGGCCCCTTCCAGGCTGGCCGCCAACATATTGGCTCCCTGCAAGTTGGCCCCACTTAAATTCGCGTTTCGTAAGTTAGTTTGAACGCATTGAGCCCCTCTTAAGTCTGCCTGGCTCAAATTAGCCCCCTGCAAATCCATCCAATTCAGGTTCGCACCTCGCAAATTACATTGTGGACAACGGTTGGATGATTTGAGTTGGTTGAGATCTGCTTCTTCAAATGCAAAAGCATTTACGCTTGCAGATACCGAAAATAACAACAACATAAACCTGACGATTCCTGTATGGGCGCGCATTTTATAACTACCTCTTTCACCTGTGTTCACAGGCACTGCCCTGTTGAGTTGCAGCAACATGCGCCGCACCATGACCGATTTAGTGTTGGTGGGCGGCCATTTATGCAGAACATAATAACTTATCATTGCAAACATAACCCAATATCTTGCCCACTGAGCTGTCTTTTTGAACCAAAAGAAAACCCTTTCCCTCGAATCAAACTAACAGACAGCGTAGAACAATAATAAAATGAATAGTCCGAAACAGACCGAGCAACACGATCATTCGATCAGCAGCGAGACACGCGTTGCCAAAAATCTGCTGGGTCGACTTTATAACCGCGTCATGGCGATGTCCGGTCACCGTCATGCAATGGGAGTGCTCGCCGGGGTCTCCCTCATTGAAAGCTCAGTATTTCCGATCCCACCTGACGTCATGATGATACCAATGGTGCTGTCCAAACCTCGGCGGGCCTTCTGGATTGCTACGGTTTGCACTATAGCCTCCGTTGTAGGCGGACTACTGGGATATTTTATCGGTTACGGTCTCTGGCAAGCCCTCGGTGAACCACTCATGGCCATGTATGGTTACGATGAGATGTTTGCCCAGTTCGCAGAAAAATATAACCGTTGGGGAGCATGGATCGTATTCACCGCCGGAATTACCCCTTTTCCATACAAAGTGATCACAATCGCAAGCGGATTAGCACATCTTGACTTAACTATTTTTCTTATTGCATCGATCTTGTCGCGGGGACTTCGTTTTTTTGTCATTGCAAGTCTACTATATTGGTTTGGTGACCCCATCCGCACTTACATTGAAGGCAACCTTGGAAAGCTTGCAATTTTGTTTGTGATATCACTTTTTGCGGGCTTCGTATTCATCAAATGGTTGATCTAGAATCACACACTCTCTTTGTAAGCGCACGACCGGCCTTCGCCACATTAGTTGCCGCGAGTGTGTTAAGCCTGAGCGCTGCATTTTACCTCCAAATTTTTCAAAACCTGCCACCCTGCATGCTTTGTCAATATCAGCGTCTCCCCTACTTTGCTGTCACAGGACTCGCATTTCTTGGCTTTCTGATCTCAGGGCACTCTACGAATCATAGGATCGCATGTATACTATTGGTCTTCTGCGTATTTGCTTTCTTAACAGGATCTGCGATGGCCCTATTTCATCTTGGTGTAGAAAACAGGTGGTGGGGAGGAACAAGCGGATGTGAAGGTACGGGATTTCAGGATACAAACCTTGAGGACCTGAAGAATGCCATTATGGATGCCCCAATTGCAAATTGCGGCCAGGTCCTTTGGCAGTATTTGGGTGTTTCACTTGCAGGTTGGAATCTAGTTTGGTCTCTATTCCTGACATCAGTCACAGGATTAGTTGCGGCGAACTGGATTTGTAATAATCGATCATGACCGAGCCAAAAGATTTTCAAACTACAAACCGCCATTTGAGATTTCTCCCTGGGGATCAAACGATGGCACAGCTAGTCGATCGAATGATACGAGTTGATCACGCCGGTGAATTCGGCGCGGCTCGAATATACGATGGGCAGCTTGCCGTATTCGAAGGAACACCCAATGAGAAAGTTATACGCAACATGGCGGAGCAGGAACGCCGACACCTGGATCATTTCGAAAATTTAATTGCCACTCGTAAAATTCGTCCCACCGCACTGAGCCCAGTTTGGCACGTCGCAGGTTTTGCGCTCGGCGCATTTAGTGCGGCGCTAGGGGAGCGTGCAGCAATGGCATGCACTGAAGCTGTTGAATCCGTTATTGATCAGCATTATTCCAACCAAATCAAACAACTTGGTGAAGAGGAGAAAGAGCTACGCGCAACTCTCGAAGAATTTCGCCAAGATGAGATTGCACACAGAGATACCGCATTGGCACACGGCGCCGAGGAAGCGCCAGCATATAAACCGTTGCGCAAGGCAATACGCGCGGGAACCCGGCTCGCGATCTGGCTTTCAGAACGGATCTAACGGTAAAGGAAATAGCCGCACCAAAAGCCAGCTAAACGCTGTCGAGCTCACTATCCCAATAAAGGAAATCACTCCAACTTTTGTGTAAGTAGTTTGGTGGATAGCGGCGGCCAACGCTCTGGAGTTCGTAAACAGACGGCACACGCGGCATATGCCGTGGGCGCATTCTTGCCTCTCCTAATAACTGGTCACCTTTACGCAAGTTGCAACTGGCGCATGCAGTAATTACGTTCGTCCAGTGCGTATTACCACCGCGAGATTTCGGCAATATATGATCGAAAGTAAGTTCGTGGGTGTCGAAGTGTCCTCGACAATATTGGCACGTAAAGCCATCTCGTAAAAACACATTGAAACGAGTGAAAGCTGGGCGGCGTTCCGAATAAACATACCGCTTAAGCGAGATCACACTCGGCAAGCGTATACGCCATGAGGGCGAGCGCACTTCGCGGTCGTATTGCGCGACAATGTTTACTCGATCTAGAAAAACCCCCTTCACTGTTTCCTGCCAAGACCATAACGACAACGGGAAATAACTCAGAGGACGGTAATCAGCATTGAGCACCAGTGCGGGGCAATTCTCAGGACTCATTATCCGGCGCCCTTCCCAATATCCACCATCGGCCAGACGTTAAAGCGTTTCCCGCCGTTGGTCGCACCGTAGTTGAGTCACGTTTTGTGACTGATCTATGGATATGAGCTTAACGAACGGATCAAATTTCATCAATGGTTACACAGGCGCATTGCCCACCGTTTGATTTATGGTTTTCCTGTCGTATCCTGGACGGCTATTTACTTCCTTTCAAAAATCTAGGACTAAACTTAATGAATGGACCCTTGTCACATATCCGAGTGCTGGACCTAAGCCGCGTGCTTGCTGGGCCTTGGGCTGCGCAAAATTTAGCTGATCTCGGTGCGAATGTGATTAAGATTGAACGCCCCGGCGAAGGCGACGACACACGTAAGTGGGGGCCGCCTTACCTAAAAGACCGTGACGGCCACGAGACCGGTGAGACGGCCTATAATATAGCTGCCAATCGCAATAAGCGATCGGTAACAATTGACCTTGCTAAGCCGGAAGGTGCTTTGCTCGCGCGCAAACTGGCGCTTAAGTCCGACATTTTAATAGAAAATTTTCGTGTTGGTGGGGCCGTAAAATTCGGTCTCGGATATGATGACTTGGCAGTCAATAATCCAGGGTTGATCTACTGCTCAATTACCGGCTTCGGTCAGGACGGCCCATATAAGGACCGAGGTGGCTATGACTTTATCATCCAAGCGATTGGAGGGCTAATGAGCATAACAGGTGAACCCGCCGAAAAAGGCGGTGGACCTCAAAAGGTCGGACTTGCAGTCTCCGACCTGTTTACCGGTATGTACGCTACCGTAGCTCTATTAGCTGCGGTCACGCACCGGGAGCGAACGGGCGAAGGACAATACATTGACCTCGCCTTGTTGGACTGTACCGCAGCAATGTTATCAATGATGGCTACCAACTATTTTATTAGTGGTAAATCGCCAGTGCGCATGGGAAATGCTCACCCCAATGTAACCCCGTACGGCTTATATGATACGGCAGACGGGCACCTCGTAGTTGCCGTTGGGAACGATCGACAATTTGCACGACTCTGCGACGTATTAGGCTTATCCGAGCTCGCTTCTGATCCTCGTTTCATCAGTAATGCAAGGAGGCTGGCTAATCGTACTGCCATGGATGCAGTGCTATGCACCACAATTAAACAGTGGGACAGAAAAGAATTGCAAGATGCGTTAAATGGGGCGTTAGTTCCATGCGGAGCAGTGAACTCCATCAGTGAAGTGTTTGACGATCCGCATATCAAACATCGGGGAATAAAGACTACATTGAGGCACCCACTTTCCGAGACTGTCTCACTCGCTGGCAGTCCAATTCGACTATCTAAGACGCCTGTCACCTACCGTCGCCCGCCGCCCCTCCTTGGCGAACACACAGAAGAAGTGCTTTCCGATGACCTAGGCATAGAAGCAAACGAGATAGCCCGTCTGCGCTCAGAGGCCGTGATCTAATCTCGTCACGCCATACCTGTAAAGCAATCCCGCAAGAAGCGGCCACCGATCTCTAGGCCCGCTTGATCAATACCGTGACCAAGATTGGAGCAAATATGCCACTGGGCGCCAATTGCAGACAACGCTAGATTTTGAGCAGTCTCGAGCATCGCGTCTGCTGGAATCAAGTCGTCAGACGCACCATGGATAAGTAGTACCGGAGGTCGCGATTTAACTTCGTCGGCCGTCGTCTCCATGCCTACCATGCGCCCAGAATAACCAATAACACCGGTCATCAGCTGGGTGCGACGAAGGGCCACGAATAGAGCCATCATAGCACCCTGACTAAACCCTACCAGCGCCAGCCGGTCATCGCTAAGGCCAGTGCGCGCTAATTGCTCGTCAATAAATTGATTAAGAATTGGGGCAGTTTCACGTACACCAGCTAGCAACATCTCAGGGGAAAAATCACGAATGCTGAACCACTGCCGACCCTGTGGCGCCACGTCGTACCGATATGGTGCATGCGGCGATACAAATTCCGTGTCCGGCAAGAGTCTGGCCCAGTGTGGAGCCAGGCCTATCAGGTCGTTCCCGTCAGCGCCAATGCCGTGTAACAAAATTACTAAGCTTTGTGGCGCGGCACCATTAGCCGGTGCATGCCGCGGGCCACTCAAGTTGGGGAGAGCCATTTAACCTTTGCCAGTGTAGTTTCCGTTAATGCAAATTAAGCTATCATCGTGCCCTTACTAAACAACATGATTTATTCTTCAGGTAAACCATAGATGGCCTGACATGACTCAGCTGCCTACCGCACTTCAAGTCGTCACCCGCTTCGCACCCAGCCCAACTGGATATATGCATTTAGGACATGCCTACGCGGCAATTTTCGCCTGGCGCGCAGCGCGTGAACGCAACGGCCGGTTTTTACTGCGTATTGAAGACATTGACCGAGACCGTTGCCGGCCTGAATTCGAAGCCGCTATCCTTGAAGATCTAGATTGGCTTGGTTTGGATTGGGACGGACAACCGCGACGCCAATCCGACAACATGGCAGACTATAAACGCGCACTAGATAAATTGTTTTCTCTCGACCTACTGTACCCTTGTTTTTGCACTCGAAAAGAAATTCTTGCCGAAATTTCTAATGCGGACGTCGCCCCCCACAGTACTGACGGGCCAATTTATCCTGGCACTTGCCGAGCCTTGGCGCCGAAAGAACGTACCATACGTTTGGAAAGAGCAATCCCTTACGCTCTTCGACTCAACATGAGGAAAGCGCACGCGGTCACAGGACCGTTAACCTGGAAGGACCGAGAACAAGGCATACAAAACGTGGATTACAATGCTGGCGACATCGTTCTAGCTCGGAAAGATATCCCAACGAGCTATCATCTGGCAGTCACACTCGATGATCATCGACAACGAATAACGTTAGTAACCCGAGGGATGGATCTTTTCAACGCCAGTCACGTTCATCGGTTATTGCAAGGTCTGCTGGGACTTAACACACCAGAGTGGGAACATCATAAGTTAATAATAGATGAAGAAGGGGGACGCCTATCTAAGCGAGGTCGGGCTCTCACCATTCAAGCACTACGACGAGCCGGCGAAAGCCCGGCAAGTGTTCGAGCCATGGTAGGATTTGATTGACTTGAAGTTAAAACCCAGGTCGGCTGCGTTGAAGTTCGTTTAAGAGGCCAACGATGGAGCGCCCTTTGATCTATTTGCGACAATCTCAACAATTTTACAACCGAAGCGAGCTGAAATCGTATGGTTAAAGAGGGGACCATCAAAACGGCAACCGTTACAGAGCGTAAAGAAAAGGTCCACAGCCTGATAGACATCTGCCGAACTGCATTAGAAGCTGCGCGACGGCTCGAAAGCCATGTAAGTTCATGGAGGGAACGGTTACACGGAAGAATACTTCATTAGTAGGGTGCTACTGGATTTTCGTATTTTAAATGTGTTTGAGGGAACTGGAGAAATCCAAGCCCAAATAATATCACGAAGATTGTTGGATGGTAACCGTACTCCAGAACACTGACGCGACAATGTCTTCGGCTATCTACTTTTGTTAATAATGGACTGTAATAGGTGCATATTATTTCCACCCTCGAATTATGAGGGCTGAAACACAGAAAATTGAAAATATTGGAGGGCAGCGACGAAAGTCATAGTAATTGCACACCGTAGCAAGTAACACAAACCAGAAGATTTTGTGCCACATTTGGAATCTGAAACCAAACACGCCTTAATGCTGTTCGCTGTACAAAAGGTCCGTGAATTATACAGCCGCGCCGACGAAAAAAGTGCGATCCTAGTACTCGAACCAAAGGATGACACAGAAGCCCGTCAAATTGTCGAAAGCCTTCCCCTCGCACAATTGGGAATGTTGAGCTTCGATATATACGGAACCAAGCCCTGTCGGGGCTTCGTTGCAAACCTTTGAACCCCTACCGCGCGCGACAGTAACGAGATTGAGACAACTGATCTCTGAACCAACTCAGCTCGATCTCCCAGAAAATAAACCTTTACTCAGACTTCTACTTTCGCACGTCATTCTTGTCAGCTGACTACAACCTCATCGGGGAAAGGGGAGAGAAAGTTACAAGCTACATTTGACCGAAAGTTAACGTGGATATCATTTAGCTCTAAGACACTTTATTATCGTTTGATCATTTTCTAAGCACGAAAAGTAACCACGGTGGAAGCTTTCGAAGCGGTATTCCCGACGCTGATCGTGATCGCACTATTAGCGGTGCTGATAGTCTTAGCGATCGGCATTATAGGGATGTTCCGAGGCGGTGAATTCAATCGCCTTTACGGCAACAAATTGATGCGCCTACGTGTCGCATTTCAGGCGCTGGCAATACTCCTGATTGTGTTATTCGTAGTATTGTTCTAGCCGCAGGCTGCGCTTTTCTTAAGGGCTGAAACCAACGCCAATTTCCCAGCGTTGACTCAGACCATCCAATATGGCAGTGCAACATCAACACATCTACATACGCCAACTCGGCGTTTGACCAAGGATTTTCGGTTGATACGGGAAGAGGTCTTTCAATGAAGGTGCTAGTCGCAGTAAAGCGTGTCATTGACTACAACGTCAAGATCAGGGTTAGAGCAGATGGATCGGGCATTGAGACAAATAACGTCAAGATGTCGATGAATCCGTTCGATGAAATCGCAATTGAGGAAACCATTCGACTGAAGGAAGCCGGCAAAGTCGACGAAATCGTGGCAGTTTCAATGGGGGCTCAGCAATGCCAAGAGACGCTGCGAACAGCTTTCGCAATGGGTGCTGACCGTGGCATCCATGTGCTCACTGAGAGCACACTTGAACCACTCGCGGTGTCTAAGCTTTTGAGGGCGATTGTTCAGGAAGAAAATCCCGATCTGGTGATCTTAGGAAAACAGGCCATCGACGATGACAGTAACCAGTGCGCCCAGATTCTCGCCGGGCTATTAGGCTGGGGCCAAGGTACTTTTGCTTCTAAATTGGATTTTATAGGCCGTAAAGTAGAAGTTACACGTGAGGTAGATGGAGGGCTGGAAACGCTATGGCTCGCTTTACCTGCAGTTATCTCAACAGATCTTCGCCTCAATGAACCACGTTATGCGTCCTTGCCCAACATCATGAAAGCTAAGAAAAAAACGATTCACCAAAAGAAGCCCGAGGATTACGGCGTTGATATCTCTCCCCGCCTAGAAACACTGAAGGTAGAAACCCCACCCACGCGCGCCACTGGAATAAAGGTTGCGAATGCTGCCGAATTAGCCATCAAATTGCGTGACGAGGCGGGAGTGATTTGATGAACAGCCTAGTCATTGCCGAACATAGTAATATTGAACTCAAACCCTCCACCTTAAATACGGTAACCGCAGCCCGCATACTAGGGGATGACATTGACCTTTTAATTGCGGGCAAAAATTGTGGTGCTATCGCGGACGAAGGAGCAAAAATTTCTGGCATCGCACACGTGTGGTTAACTGATGGTCCGGAATACGAACATCAATTGGCCGAGAATATGGCTCCTATAATCGCTGACCTAGCAAGCAATTATAGTCACGTATTCGCCCCATCATCTACCTTCGGTAAAAACATTATGCCGCGCGTAGCTGCATTGCTGGATGTCCAACAAATTTCCGATGTCGTTGCGGTCGAATCCGAAGATACCTTTGTCCGGCCGATCTATGCCGGAAACGCCATGGCTACGGTTCGCTCAAATGACTCAGTTAAGTTGATAACGGTTAGGACTACTGCCTTCAAGGCGGCCGAAATGGGCGGAAAAGCAAAACAAGAAATAGGTCCCTGCAAAGAAGATTCAGGCCTCTCAGGATTTGTAAAACGCGAATTATCTAAGTCGGAGCGACCAGAATTAACCGCAGCAAAAGTAATCGTATCAGGCGGCCGTGGAATGCAGAATGGTGAAAATTTTGCCTTGCTGGAAGCCCTTGCAGACAAACTTGGGGCTGCTGTGGGTGCGTCACGCGCGGCAGTCGATGCTGGCTTCGTACCGAATGATTATCAAGTGGGACAAACTGGCAAGATCGTAGCACCCGAACTGTACATTGCAGTTGGTATTTCCGGTGCCATCCAACATCTTGCGGGTATGAAAGACAGCAAAGTGATTGTCGCAATAAATAAAGATGAGGACGCCCCAATTTTCCAGATCGCCGACTACGGAGTGGTTGGAGATCTGTTCAAGGTAGTGCCTGAACTTACTGCGGAGCTAGATAAATAGTGCCCTTTTGGGCACCGCAAATGGAAATTCAGGGATGATCGAAAAAATCGCCATTATCGATTCAGGTCAGATGGGAGCCGGCATAGCCCACGTCTGCGCTCTTGCCGGACTAAACATTATCATGACAGATATCAGCGATGCTAAGCTTGAGCATGGCATCGAGACAATTAATGGAATCCTCGATCACCAGATTGCCCGTGGCAAGATATCGGTGTCAGATAAAGATAGTGTACTTGCGCGAATCCAAACCTCAATTCCGCTACACATACTAACTGATGTGGATTTGGTAATTGAGGAGGTCAGTGAGAAAGAGGAAGTTAAGAGGGAAAATTTTAAAAAGTTAACTGGGATCCTTAAGTAGGCAGCGTTGATCGCCACCAACGCTTCGTCAATCTCCATCACACGTCTCCCCGCTGCATCAGATCGACCCGGCCAATTTATGGGTATGCATTTTATGAACCCAGTGCCAGCGAT
>PTKE01000069.1 GCA_002937585.1 Alphaproteobacteria bacterium MarineAlpha9_Bin6
AGTAGCTAGCCCAAATCTACGAATCTGATTGGGTGAAACGTAGATATCGTCTGGTCCCGGCAAATAGTTGGCTTCAGGTGACCGCAAAAACCCGAACCCGTCCTGTAAGATCTCCAGCACCCCACCACCTGAAATTGTAATATCGCTCTCAGCAAGCTGCTTTAGTATTGCGAACAGCAAATCCTGCTTGCGCAGGGTGCTTGCATTTTCAACACCGCACTCCGCAGCATACGAAAAGAGGTCGGTTGGCGTTTTCTGTTTCAGTTCTTGCAGATTCATCATATGCCCAAGATGTTCACGCTGATCAGGATGTCTCCATCCGTCTGCGCAGGAAGCATTCGACAATTGTCGCGCTTGTAATAATTTAGTAATCGCCGCTTAACACCACGGTCAAACGACAAACGAACGGAAAATAGGAGAAATATTGCGAAGTCGTCGCCGGCAATCGTCCCGGCTCAAAGTCTCTTTACGCCAGTCCGGGCATTTCGTCAAATCAGCAGCTTTTCACAAAGTCCCTAGACGATAGGTCCGTTCAAAATGGTTTCATTATCGCCGTTAACACAATAGCTATCATCAAGACGGCCGGTGCCTCATTCGAAATACGATAAAATCGAGCGCTATGTCGATTTGCGTCGTCAGCGAAGTCACGTTGCCATCGTGCCATTACTCCATGCAACCCACTCATGACGACCACCAAAAAGAGCTTAAGGTGAACCCATCCGCTACTCCAATCCACCGTCGGGGAGCTGGCAAGCAGCCCCAACCCGAACAGCCAGGTAGCTAGCATTGCTGGAGTCATAATCGCCCGCAAAAGGCGCCTTTCCATAACTTTGAATGTCGCGGAAGACAGCGATCCGGCGGGCGCGTCACAGTGATAAACAAACAAACGCGGCAGGTAGAGCAATCCCACCATCCAAGCAATGACCGATATGATGTGAAGTGCCTTAAGCCACAAATAAGCACCCCCCACGCCATCAACCACAGCCCCTCCTTTCTTTCATCTCTGCGGTCGTGCTCCAAGAACACAACAGCAACGAGCGAACTGAGTTGGACATATACGGTTTTGAGGACAAGTGTGCGAGCCATTCTGGGCAACAGCCCGTGTTATATCAGCGAGTTCTCTAATAAACTCTGGGGTCACGCCCAGCGTTGATACCCTCCGATAAATTGGCACTCCCGCAGTTGCTGCTCGGCGCCGATAATCAATATCGAGTTCTACTAAAGTTTCTGAGTGCTCCGAAACAAACGCTATAGGCACCACAATCACTGATTTGCCTTCGGCACCTGCTCTTGCAATCTCATCTTCTGTGGAAGGGCCTATCCATTCAAGTGGTCCCACCCGGCTTTGATAGCATACCCGCCAATCTAATCCCTCCACGGCAAGCTGCCTGACCACAGCTGATGCCGTCTCCTCTACCTGCCACTGATATGGATCACCGGATAAAATAATTCTTTTTGGAAGGCCATGAGCAGAAAACAACACCCGTGGCGGAGATTTCTCGCAATCGGCTTCGGCTAGTGCCATTTGCAAAAGACGCGCATGCGCTTTTATAAAACCTGGCGCCTTCGGATAACAACCGATTATTGCTGTGGGTTGATTAAGACCTGCGGCAGCGGCAGCACCTTGCCAATCGGATAGTGAGGACGCGGTTGTGGTCGTTGAGTATTGAGGATAAAGCGGTAGCAGAATGACTTGGTGTGGGGCGTAGTTCTTAACGGCGTGAGCCGTCTCCTCGCTAAAAGGATGCCAATAGCGCATAGCCACAAAAGCTCGCCAACCAGCGCCCAACTCGCTTTCAATCGCCCGCGCTTGCGCCAGCGTCTCTGGAAGCAAGGGCGAGGCTCCCCCAAGTTTACGGTAGATATCTCGTGCAAAAGGCGCTCGCCACCGAGAGATCAACTGCGCCAATAACCATCGCGCGGGCAACGGTAAATTTACAATCGCACGATCATTAAAAAGGTTAAATAAAAACGGCCGCACCGAGGCAAGCTGATCAGGTCCTCCAAGATTAAATAACACGAGCGCTCGACCAGCCATCGTGGGAAACTCTAGTCTTCTCGCACTAATTGAACAAGTTCAGCCACGTGCTCAGGCGGTGTTTGTGGTAATACCCCGTGACCTAGATTGAACACGAAGGGTCCACTGCTAAGTGCAAGTTTAATCTCGCTGACAGCAGCTTTCATCGCTGAACCGCCAACTAGCAACACTGCTGGATCGAGATTGCCTTGAATAGCAACATTGGGTTGTAGTCTCTCTGCTACCCATGTCGGGGACAATGTGTAATCAACCCCTAATCCGTCAACCCCTGTCGCTTCAGCATATCCTGTATAACCGGTCCCCGCACCCCGTGGAAAAGCAACGACCGGCACGTTTGGAAAGCGCTCTTTAATCTGCTCCGTAATGAACTTCACTGGCTTTATACACCACCTGAGAAACTCCTTCGCCGGTAAGACGCCGGCCCAGCTCTCAAACAACTGTACCACCTCTGCCCCTGCTTCAATTTGCTTGCAAAGGTGAATTATTGTCGCATCTGTTAACCGACTGATCAAAATCTCAAATCCGATTGGGTCGCTGAAAGCCCATCGTTTAATAAGATCAAAGTTCTTCGAGGTCCTACCTTCAACCATGTAAGTAGCAACTGTCCATGGCGCACCCGCAAAACCTATCAAAGTAACATGTTCACTCAGTTGGGTCGCTACATTGGAAACTGTCTCATAAACTGCAGCAAGGTGAGCAAAATCTAACTCGCTATTAAGTTTGTCTACATCCCGTACGCTGCGCACTGGTGATAGTTGTGGGCCATCTCTCTCAATAAATTTAACATCTTGGCCAAGAGCATGAGGTATTAAAAGGATATCAGAAAATAGTATCGCTGCATCAAAACCAAATCGATTAACAGGTTGCAAAGTGACTGCAGTAGCAAGTTTTGGGTTATAGCAAAGATCGAGAAAACTTCCGGCTTGATCTCTCAGATTGCGGTATTCAGTAAGATAACGACCAGCTTGGCGCATTAGCCAGATTGGCGGGGGGAGTTGAGCTTTGCCTCTGAGAGCAAGGAGTAATGGCTTTCTTGTTTGGCCGCTGTTAGTTCGATTCGCGACCATATTTTACTCCGGATCTACTATAATAGAATCTTATCTATATGTTGTTGTAGTTAGTTGTTGAAACTAGGGAAAGTGGGGATTCATAAGTTTGCCTGAGAAGGCTTCCAAAATTAGTGACGGGTACCAAGAGGCTTTTCTCAGATGTAGAGTTTCGGGCATAAGGGTTAAAGGTGTGAGTCTTGTATGGCTTGAGAACGGTGAACTTTCCCGTAAAACCTGTGGATGAATATGTATAAGGGACTTTCCCACGATCTTACCATGTTTAAGTCTTAGTTGGCCGCTGGTTGGTAAGGCTCTGAGCTCTACATGTATTTTAACGGGGAAAACTTGGACTGATTTTGAGAGCTTGAAAATATCCCCAGGATGTTCGAGCAAAAGGGCGTTCCCGCCAACAGAGTGGCAGAAGCTAGACCTACAATGAAGAGCTTTCATCTCCACCTAATTTCTGACTCGACGGGCGAAACTGTCAGCACAATTGCGCGCTCAGCATTGGCTCAGTTCGATGGCATTGATGTTGTTGAGCATAACTGGTCATTGGTACGGAGCCGCACTCAAATTGAGAAGCTGTTGGTGGCGATACAAGAATACCGTGGTGTGGTGTTGTACACGCTTGTTAAACCGGAACTGGAGGAAGCTCTCCAGAAACACTGCCTATCTATGTCCGTGCCTTGTGTGCCTGTTCTCGAACCTGTGATAGAGGCGCTCGGCGGATTCCTAACCCGAGCAGTTCAGCATCGTCCCGGTCGTCAACATGAACTCGATGATGAATATTTCCAACGGATCAACGCAATGCAGTTTGTTTTGACCCACGATGACGGACAAGCGCTCCGCGATATCGATAGTGCTGACGTAATCCTTACTGGCGTTTCTCGTACATCCAAAACACCAACCTGTGTCTATCTGGCAAATCGTGGCCTGAAAGCTGCCAACGTGCCTTTTATTGTAAGCCAAGCCTTACCGGCGGAAGTCTTGTTAGCACAAAAGCCATTGATTGTGGGCCTGACCACGAGTCCCGCGCGGCTGGTACAAGTGAGACGAAATCGGTTGCGCCAAATGAATGAATCGGGTGCTGAGAGTTACGTTGATCTTGAGGTTGTGAGAGACGAGCTCAATACGGCTCGGCATTTCTTCACAGCACACCGTTGGCCAATCATTGACGTGACGCGCCGCTCGATCGAGGAGACCGCGGCTGCCGTGCTATCACTTTACCGCAACCGGTCGGAAGACGTATGAGATCGAGACATTATGATTGGCGCGAATGACTATCATCAAAAATGGCCTGTGGTGCTTGCATCGGGAAGTGCTACACGGGCATCTGTTTTGCGGCAGGCCGGAGTTGGTTTCTCGATTCATGCCGCTGAAATTGACGAAGGAGCCGTAAAGAATTCGATGCGTGTTGCTAATAGATCGGCCCTAGATACTGCTCAGGCCTTATCTGATCTGAAAGCGTCGCAGGTTTCAGTAAGTTATCCGGAAGCGCTAGTTATAGGGAGCGATCAGATGTTGGCTCGTGACGAAGCCTGGTTGGATAAACCGAAAAACCTCCTCAGGGCGCGGGAGCAGCTGCTCTCACTTCGCGGTCGGAACCATCAGTTATTGACGGCGGTTTCCGTGGCTCGTGGGGGAGTGGTGATCTGGCGAGATTGCGCGACTTCGGAGCTCGTCATGCGCAACTTTTCTGATGAATTTCTCGACAGGTACCTTGAATCGGAGAAAAACGATGTTTGTGACTCTGTAGGAGGCTACCGGCTTGAAGGCCGGGGCATCCAACTCTTTTCACGGGTAGACGGAGTTTACTTTGATATTCTCGGTTTGCCGCTCGTTTCGTTGTTAAACTTTCTGAGGGAACATGGGGCGATCGAACAATGACGACATCGGGATCCGTGGCCGTGGCGGGAGTGATCGGTTGGCCAGTGGCGCATTCTCTATCACCGCGGCTGCAGGGGTTTTGGCTAAAGGAACTGCGCATAGACGGGGCTTATTTGCCTCTGGCGGTAAAGCCGGAAGATTTGTCTCTTGCTTTGTGGGCTCTACCTGCTCTTGGGTTTAAGGGTGTCAACATAACTGTGCCACACAAAGAGCGCGCTTTTACTTTGGTGGATAAGACGGATCCTTTCGCCGAACGAATCGGCGCAGTTAACACTATATGTGTTGATAAAAAGGGACTGCTCACCGGCAGCAATACTGATGCCTGTGGCTTTATAGCGAATTTGCAAGTTGGCGCGCGGCATTGGCGAGCTAGTAGACCCGCTTTGGTGCTTGGTGCGGGCGGCGCGGCGCGTGCCGTATGCGCCGGACTAATGACGGCTGGTGTACGTGAGATTCGTGTATGCAACCGGACGCGTTCCCGCGGCCAGATCATGGCACGCGAAATAGGCGGACCAATAGTCGTGGTCGATTGGGCCGATCGCGCCGAAGCGGTGGACGGAGTGGGTTTGCTGGTCAACACGACCAACCTGGGCATGATCGGCGCGCCGGTTTTAAGCATGCCATTAACCAAACTGCCTACAGGCGCCGTCGTCACTGATATTGTCTATACACCTCTTATGACACCCTTGCTTGTCTCCGCCCGGGAGCGGGGCAATGTCGTGGTTGATGGCCTAGGCATGTTGTTGCACCAGGCACGGCCGGGCTTCGCAGCCTGGTACGGGCAAGAGCCTGAAGTCACCTCGGCACTCCGAGCTCATGTCTTGGGGGAGTAGCAGTGGTCCGTAGTGGGCCTTTAATCCTCGGTCTTACTGGTTCCATTGCGATGGGCAAAAGTGAAGCTGCGGGGATGTTCCGCCGACTTCGCGTTCCTGTTTTCGATTCTGATGCGGAGGTCCACCGGCTCTTAGGGCAGAACGGACCGGCGGTCGGGCCAGTTTCCGCAGCTTTCCCCGGAGTGATGCGGGCTGGAGCTATCGACCGTCAAGCTTTAGGTGAAGATGTGTTTGCGAATGACTCAAAGCTTTGTATCCTCGAGGAAATCCTGCACCCGCTGGTTAGGCGTGCACGAAGACGGTTTCTTCGAAAAGCGGGCGCAGCCCGCGCATCAGTTGTAGTGGTAGACGTGCCATTGTTGTTTGAGACGGGGGGTGAACTGCGTTGTGATGCTGTTGTTGTTGTGAGCGCACCGGGTTTTGTGCAACGGCAAAGAGCAATGGCTCGGCCAAGCATGAGCGCAGATAAACTAGAGGCTATCCTAGCTCGGCAAACGCCAGACAGAGTTAAGCGCCAGCGTGCTGATTTTGTCGTTTCCACCGGCATTGGTAAAAGGACGACCTTACTAGCAATTGATAAAATCTTGAAAATCATCACAGGCGATGCCCTATGTAGGCATCGATCTCGGTCGAGGAGACGGGCCCTTGCGCGAAGTTGTTCTTGACACAGAAACAACCGGCCTAAAGCCGGAAGAAGGTCACCGAATCATCGAAATTGGCTGCCTGGAGCTAATCAACCATTTACCTAGCGGTCAAACATTTCATAGCTACTTCAATCCAGATCGGGAGATAGAAGCCGAGGCGACCTCGATACATGGCCTTACTTGGAAGGATCTTCGCGGGCACCCGAGCTTTGCCGATCAAGCAGCTTCGTTTCTAAGTTTTATAGCTGGCGACAAGCTCATCATTCATAACGCTGAGTTTGATCTTGGCTTTATTAACGCAGAGCTCGAGCGAGTTAATTTGGGCCTCATAGCGTCTGATCGAGCCGTTGACACGGTGATTCTCGCGCGCCGAAAATTTCCCGGTGCGCCTGTCAGCCTGGATGCATTGTGTAAACGGTTTTCAATTGATAACTCGAAGCGGGACAAACACGGTGCGTTACTAGATGCGGAGTTATTGGCGCAAGTGTACGTGGAGCTTATTGGTACGCGCCAAGCCACACTGGGCTTTGTTGCTAAAAGCCGAGACCGTGGGGCTAACGCTCGTGCCCCCCGTGTTCCGCGGCCCCCCCGTGAGCATGCGGCGAGTGACGAAGAGGTTGCGAGGCACACTTTGTTTTTGGCTAAGCTTCGTAAGCCTCTTTGGTTGTCTCAACAGTGAATTGTCGGGATCGTCCTAGTCATTTTAGTAAGATGTTGGTTCCGCGGCTTCAGCTTTTGTCGTCAGGAGACTGTTGTTCGCTGGGAGTTTGTGACCGTCGTTGCAGGTACATCTGGGCGAAATCGATTGGTTCGAGCATTAGCGGCGGGTACCCGCCATCGCGCGAACAGTCGGCGATAATGCGCCGTGCGAACGGGAACAAAAGACGCGGACATTCGATCATGACTACTGGCTCGAGCTGCTCAGCTGGCACGCCAGAAATCACAAATATGCCCCCGTACACCAGTTCAACTAGGAACAGTAATTCTTTGTCGACAGTCGCTTTGGCAGTGAGATGCAATTCGATTTCGTGAGCGTTTTCGGGCGCGGGTCGCCCGTTAACAGAGACAGAAATGTCTATTTTAGGAGGCTTGTTACTTCCAAACTGTTTACCCGCGTTCGGGTTCTCAAAGGACAGGTCCTTGATGAACTGTCCGCGGGACATGATTCTCCGTCGCTGGACTGCCTGATCGGAGGTTCCGTTAGCTGGGCTGGCGTTGGTTTCGGGGCTCCCCGATGTATCGGACATGAGCGTCTCCGTCGAGGTACATAAAGCTAGTGTTCGCTAACACGTATAAAGTTGAGTGGCAACAAGGCATGCGCTATGGCGAAACATAGTCTTTAGGCAGAAAGGTCTTGTCTCTAAGGGTGGCTAGCCCCATGTGAGCATGGTGATTTATGCTCTCCGTGCTGGACCCGGCGGCGACAACGCACTAAAGTTTTACTCGCTCGGTGGATTCGCGGAAGCAATCCCCAGTCGAATAGATCGACGTCGCTATGAACAATGGTTTGCAATTTTTGGACATTCTCATATTCGCGATGGTCGCAGGCTTCCTGCTGCTTAGGCTGCGTCGTGCGCTTGGACGGCGAACTGGCAATGAGCAGCCACGTCAGTTATTGCGCGATAATAAAAAGATGCAGGATACGGTTGTAGAAATGGCAGGACCTAGAGGCGCGGCCAACGGACGAAGTGATGAGGAGGGGCCAAGCAGTGGCTCGGGCTTAACCGAAGTCAAGATCGCTGATCCAAGCTTCGACGAGAAGGTGTTTCTCGATGGTGCCGGGGCGGCATTCGAAATAATACTTGGTGCCTTTGCTAAGGGCGATAAACACCAACTGCGGGGCCTGTTGGATGACATCACCTATCAAAGTTTCCTCAAAGAAATCGAGCGAAGAGAGGGCGCTCGGGAACGTCTTGAGACGACCTTGGTAACCATGATACGTACGGATATCACCGAAGCTAAAATGGTAGGTGCTAGTGCACAGGTTACTGTTAAGATTGTTAGTGAGCAAGTGAAAGTGACCTACAATGAGGCGGATGAAGTAGTGGCAGGTGACGCGTCTCACGCCGCTACCATCAATGATGTTTGGACGTTCGCACGCGACACCCGATCAAAAGATCCTAATTGGCAGTTAGTCGAAACTCGGGCCGTTGACTAGTTGCGCGTAGGTGCGATCCTTGTTTTCTTGAGACTTTTAAATAAAGAACGATGGGCGGTTGGCGGGGCAATGGCGTGTCTCATCGCCGCAGTGGCTGGTTCAGTAGCGTTGGCCATCTGGTTGGTGCCACTACCGAACCCAAAGGGGTTCGGGATTACGCAAGTCGATTATGGGCAACTTGAAGGTTGGAAAGCAGACCTACAGGGTCAGACTCTAAAAGCTTTGCATCGCTCGTGTGCTGTGATGGCGCGGTTGCCCGCGATGAGGGCCATTGGCTCCGATGCGATTGCAGGGTACGCAAGGGACTGGCGGGAGCCGTGTGAGGCTTCAAAGTCAATTGACATACAAGACCACGTGGCCGCCCGGGATTTTTTTGAGGTTTGGTTTGAGCCATTTTTGGTTACCTACGACGGAGACGATGGAGGACTTTTTACCGGCTATTATGAGCCTACACTGGAAGGTTCGCTCACCGCGAATTCCCAATACACAACACCACTCTTAGCGCGGCCGAAAAATCTCGTTACTGTCAAACTAGGAGAGTTCAATAGGGAATGGAGTGGAGATAAAATCGCAGGCCAAGTGATTTCTGGAAGACTTCGGCCTTATGCTACCCGAGCTGAGATCGTGGCAGGTGCTCTTCGTGATAAAGGGCTAGAATTAGTTTGGGTGAACGATCCGATCGATGCCTTCTTTATGCATATTCAAGGCTCTGGACGAATTGCACTTCCCGACGGCCACATCATACGGTTGGCCTACGACGGCCAGAACGGGCATCCTTACACGTCACTTGGCCGAGAGCTAATTAAGGATGGCGCGCTTTCGCGCGATGAGGTGTCAATGCAATCCATTCGGACTTGGTTGGAGTCAAACCCGGACCGCAGTGGAGAAATGATCAACCGGAATGCTTCGTTTATATTTTTTCGCGTCATCGATCGGGATGGCCCGGTCGGCGCCCAGAATGTTGTGCTGACGCCGCAGCGGTCTCTTGCGGTCGATCGCCGTTTCATTCCCCTCGGTGTGCCAATATGGCTCGAAACAAAGGTTCCGAGGCGAAAAGGTGAAGACGAATTTTGGCGGCGTCTGATGGTTGCACAGGACACGGGTGGAGCGATCCGTGGTGCCGTACGGGGAGATGTTTTCTGGGGTGCAGGTGACGAGGCTGCAGAAGTGGCGGGACGGATGAAGCATAATGGGCGCTATTATATGCTGCTGCCGCGGGTTCTTTCTGAAGGCGTTTAAATCAGTTGTAGTCGCTGGGATTGGATGTTTTTATTCTCATTGGGCGGAGCCCATTTCAGGAGGGCCGTGAGGTCGCTTTGTAGGACCTAAAACCCAGGAGAACCGGGGTCCGCTAATATGAACCCGCGGGAGCCGCAAGGTCCGTCTATTAGGCACGTGTTCGATGGGTCAATCCAGTTTCAGGCTAGTTCTTGCCGTAACAGAGTTGATGAATGACATAGATTTGCTGCTATCACTCCATCTATAATTTAGGTTATCCTAATGCAGCGCGCGTGCGGTGACTGTTGATGACACCAACAAATGATCCAAAATTGGGCCCATCGAAAGGGCTAAGTGGAAAGGATGTAGAACTCTGGCGAGAAGTCACGCAACATGACAACGTCTTGCCGGGCCGTGGTTATAGTGTGGTCGGGAAAGCTCCGTCTGCTCCGAGGCGAAAACAACCCGGAACGGGACAAATAGTTGGCACTACATCCGATAGCAAAATTTCTCACAAGGATGTTCCTGAAGTGCAGGTCGGAGCCGGTCTTGACAAGCGTACAGCGCAAAAATTGAGGCGCGGGCAAATCCCGATCGACAGGCGTTTGGATCTTCATGGTCTGACTCAGTCTGAGGCACACACGGCGCTCGGTGCTGCGCTTGAAGGGGCCCAGGCGTGTGGTCACCGTTGCTTGCTCGTGATTACAGGGAAGGGCGCCGGGAGGGAGAGTGGCGGTGTGCTCAAGACTATGGTCCCGCGCTGGCTAGATGAACCGGTCAACCGAGCCCGAGTTTTTGCGATTCAAGCTGCTCGTCGGCAACATGGCGGCGCGGGTGCGGTCTATGTGCTGCTTAGGAAGCAGCGCTGACAGGTTGTACTGTGTTCGCCCACTACTGGGGCGTGATGGTCTCAAGAATGCCTAGAGAATAAACTTACTGAGGTCCGCATTGCGGACCAGATCGCCAATATTCTCCTGGACGAATTTTTCGTCAACGACAAGGTTCAATCCGGCCTGGTCAGTTGCGGTGAAGCTGATCTCCTCGAGTAGGCGCTCCATCACGGTATGAAGGCGGCGCGCACCTATATTTTCTACCCCAAGATTTACTTCGTTGGCTAGAGTGGCTATGGCCTCTATACCTTCGTCAGTGAAATTGATCGTTACCTCTTCAGTCGCCATCAGCGCCGCATATTGACGCGGCAGGCTATTTTCCGGCTCCTTAAGGATGCATACTAAATCGTCGCGGTCGAGAGGCTTTAATTCAACGCGAATAGGTAACCTGCCCTGCAGTTCCGGCAGTAAATCAGACGGTTTTGCAGCGTGGAAAGCTCCCGATGCAATGAAGAGAATATGGTCGGTGCGCACTTGCCCATGCTTCGTGGCAACCACTGTGCCCTCAATCAGAGGGAGCAAGTCGCGTTGTACTCCCTCGCGACTAACTTCCACACCAACACGTTCAGAGCGAGCACAAATTTTGTCCAGTTCATCGAGGAACACGATACCAGTATCCTCTACTGCGCTTAGTGCTTCACGTAACAACTTTTCTTCGTCGATCAGCTTATCACTTTCCTCTGCAATCAGGACTTTGTAACTATCGGATACCGATAACTTCCGCTCCTGGGTTCGTCCGCCCATGGCTTTTCCCAGCATTTCATTTAGATTAATCATTCCCATCTGGGCACCGGGCATTCCAGGTATATCCATGGTTGGCATGCCCGGAAAGTGAGTTTCTTGGACTTCCAACGTAATTTCGCGCTCGTCGAGATCCCCGTCGCGGAGCATCTTTCGAAATTTCTGGCGAGTATCATCGCCAGCCTTTTCGCCGACAAGAGCGTCAAGAACACGCTTCTCTGCTGCATCGTGGGCACGCGCTTCAACCTCTTTACGCCTGTGCTCGCGAGCCATATTGAGCGCAACTTCTACGAGGTCACGGATAATGGATTCCACGTCTCGACCGACGTAACCTACTTCTGTGAACTTCGTTGCCTCCACTTTTATAAAGGGCGCCTGCGCTAGGCGCGCCACTCTTCTTGCTATCTCTGTCTTTCCGACGCCAGTGGGACCGATCATCAGAATATTTTTCGGTAGCACTTCATCGCGCAAGTCGTCCGACAGTTGTTGGCGTCTCCATCGGTTACGTAGCGCAATTGCGACTGCTCGCTTTGCGTCGCTCTGACCAACAATGAATCTGTCCAGTTCGGAGACAATTTCACGCGGTGTGAATGCGGTCATGACTGCCCGACCGCAGTGTTGATCGTTTCCACAATCACATTCTCGTTTGTGTAAATGCAAATTGTGGCAGCAATCGACATTGCTTTTCGTGCCACTGTCTCGGCATCTAGGTCCTCAAGCTCGATGAGAGCACGAGCCGCTGCCAGCGCGTATGCGCCGCCGGAGCCAAGGCCAATAATCCCATCTTCAGGCTCAAGTACGTCGCCGTTGCCAGATAACATCAATGAAGTTTGGGAATCAGACACAGCCATCATCGCTTCAAGCCTGCGTAAATAACGATCGGTCCGCCAGTCTTTGGCAAGCTCCACACATGCCCGGGTCAATTGCCCAGGATATTCTTCCAGCTTACCTTCCAAGCGTTCAAAGAGGGTAAAAGCATCGGCGGTGGCCCCAGCGAAGCCGGCGAGGATCTTTCCATCGCCTAACCGTCGCACCTTGCAGGCATTTGCCTTGATCACGGTTTCGCCAAAGCTTACCTGTCCGTCACCAGCTATCACCACGGCACCACCCTTACGGACAGACAGGATTGTAGTGGCATGCATGTTTTCTGTGGGGGAATAGGACATGGCAG
>PTKE01000007.1 GCA_002937585.1 Alphaproteobacteria bacterium MarineAlpha9_Bin6
CAATACCCAGGATCGCCGAATAACCAGCGTGATGGATTCGTTCAGCTATCACCAAAAACCAAGGTGAGAGCAAGTTCTTCCCGTCATCGAGTTGAGTGCGACAACACACTATCGGCATTCATAGATGCAAAGCGTCTTGAACCAAATTTACGCTTGGAGATAAGTTCTAGCGGGAAACTCTTCCCACATTTTTATGGCAAACTCCCGTTAAACAACGCGCTCACAGTGATACCACTACTTTTGGATAAAGAGGGACAACACGAATTTCCACCTGATATTCCTGCCCCTAGCAACTCATGATCGATTTTGGCAAAATGGGTGGCGCGGTTTTGCGCCGATTACCACCTGAGACCGCACACCGCATCGTCCTTAAAATCTTGCAATTTGGGTTGATATCATCGAAACACCAACCTGACCCCCCCGTTTTAGCACACCGCTGCTGGGGGCTGGATTTCAATAATCCTATTGGACTCGCAGCTGGTTTTGATAAAGATGCAGAGGCGGTTCCATCTCTTTTAGAGCAAGGATTTGGTGCTATCGAGGTGGGCACGGTCACTCCCCTTCCACAAGCCGGAAACGCTAAACCCCGTGTATTCCGCCTCGGCGAAGATGATGCTGTAATTAACCGACTAGGCTTCAACAACCATGGTGTGGAAACTATCGCCAAACGCCTGGCTCGTGCCCACCCTTATAGTGGAATTATTGGGGCCAACATCGGCCCAAACCGGGATAGCGATGATCCATTTGAAGATTATCGAGCGTGCTTTACGCGCCTAGCGCCGTTAGTCGATTACCTAGTCGTTAATATATCGTCACCCAACACGCCCGGGCTCCGCGCATTGCAAGACCGGGACAGCCTTAATCGATTGGTTTCAACCCTGCAGGATCGTCGCGCAGGCCTGTCAAACACACGCGGCGGGTCTATACCTCTTCTAATAAAAATAGCACCCGACCTTGATGAACGCTCGCGCAGTCACATTGCGTCGGTGGCTTTAGCACTAAATTTGGATGGCCTACTGGTTGCGAACACCACCACAACGCGACCTTCACACCTTCAAAGCCCAGCCCGAAACGAACCGGGGGGTCTAAGCGGGAGACCTCTTTTCCAGAGCTCAACATCACTGCTAGCTGACATGTATAGACGCGTCGATGGATCAATACCGCTGATTGGAATTGGAGGCGTAAGCTCGGGCGACGATGCCTACATCAAGATCAGAGCAGGAGCTTCACTCGTGCAAATTTACACAGCTTTGATATATCGTGGCCCAAGCTTAATCTCACAGATCAAGTCCAGACTGGCCGCGCGAATCACCGCCGACGGTTTTGACAATATCTCATCCGTTGTCGGTGTCGATGCATCCGATTATTAGACGACAAAACAGTAGCCGTGATTTTAATGGACTATTACATCTAACGTAATGTTGCAGCTTTAAGAGCTGTCCAGGCGGTCTGGATTCAACCCTAGCTAGAGAAACCGGATTCAGGATTACACATGCAAATCAAGGTCACGATGCAATTGGCTCCTTTGGCTACAAAATTTGACGCATTTATTCTGGATATATGGGGTGTATTGATGGACGGTGAAACGCCTTATCCTGGCGCTTCGGAGTGCTTGCAAGAGATTCGTGGCATTGGGAAACGTGTCATTTTGCTATCTAACGCACCACGGCAGGCATCTTTAGTCGCAGAACGGCTGCACTCGATCGGCATTGATCGCGTACTCTACGACTACATCCTAACTTCAGGCGAAGCAAGCCGATTAGCGCTCGCTACACGTACTAACCCACATATAGCCGCACTTGGCCGATCATATTTCTATATAGGACCGAGGCGCGACCAAGATTTGCTCAAAGGACTTGACTACGTCCGCACCAATAACCTGGAAAAGGCCGATTTCGTTCTAGCAACAGGTGTAATCGACGACACAGATAAACTCGATCGATACGAAACCTATCTTCAAGTTGCTGCGACCAACCAACTCTCTTTGATTTGTGCAAACCCCGATAACATCGTCGTCCGCCAAAATGGCGACCGAGTGATTTGCGCAGGTGCAATAGCTAATCGATATCAAGAGCTAGGCGGCACAGCACATTACTTCGGGAAACCCTATCCAACGTTTTATGAGACTTGTTTAAACCAGCTAAAAGGCGTTGCTCAAAACCGCATATTGGCCGTGGGCGACACACTCCACACCGATATCAAGGGCGCCCAGGCCGTTGGCTTGACGACTGCTTTAGTGCTGGGCGGAATTTTGGCGAAGCAACTCAACATTGCCTGGGGTGAAGCGCCTGCGCCCAACCGCCTCGAGAGGCTGTGCACAGATCAGGGTATCTTTCCAGACTTCGCGTTGCCTACCTTCACATGGTAGAGAACTGTCATGGCTAACTTTTCCCCCACGGACCCTGACGTGAACCCAAAAACAATTGACCCGCGCGATGCTTAAATACTCCAATCAGCATAACCCCTGACAGAAACCCACCCACGTGTGCCAACCAGGCAACGCCCCCGGTCCCGGGTTGCACCCCAATCGCGTTTACGATTTGGATCACAATCCAACCACCGAGCACGATCACAGCCGGCAGACGAACAAAAGTCCAAAATATTCCCAGAAACACAAAGGTCAGTATTCGCGCACGCGGATGCAGCAATAGGTAAGCGCCAAGAATTCCAGCTACTGCTCCGCTCGCTCCAATCATCGGAATATTTGACATCGGCTCAACATATGCCTGGAGTAACGCCGCAACAGCACCGCATACCAAATAGAATATCAGGAATCTAAGGTGACCCATGGAGTCCTCCACGTTGTTCCCGAAAATCCACAGATAGAGCATGTTCCCGAGCAAGTGTAACCAACCACCATGCAGAAACATCGATGACAGCACAGTAAATGTATTGGGCACCAATTGGACTTCAGGTGGGAGCGCATGTGGGCCAATTAGCACCGAGGGAATCATGCCCAGTGAGAATATGGCGCGCTCAAAATCTGCCTCCGAAAGTGAAAGTTGCCAAAGAAAGATTACCGAACAAGCTACAATTAAACCGACTGTGACTATCGGTTTTATACGCGTGGGCTGGTCGTCATGGAGTGGTACCACGTTCCCTGGTCTTCTGAGGTTTTCAGTCTACGCCGCAGTTGCAGCAAATTATGAATGGGTCCCGAAAGCAACACGAAGCTCTGCGCCTGCCGCATTGGACGCGGCTCTAGCATCATCAAGGAGACCTGGAGCTTGAAAAAATGCGTGTGTCATACGGGGAAACAACTTGTACTTAACCTGCACGCCCGACGAAATCAATTTTTCGGCATAAACCTTCCCTTCATCGACCAATGGATCTATTCCCGCGCCGATCACCAATGCTGGAGGTAACCCCGCATGACTCTCAGCGCGCAATGGTGCACATCGCCAATCGGTGCGCTGATCAAGGTTCGGCACATATTGCTCCCAGAAATATGTCATCCGATGCCCCGGCAGCATCGGCGCATTAGCAAAAGTTTTATACGAATCTCTTTTAAGGTCGGAGTCTACCACTGGATAGATCAGGAGTTGGAACGCCAAATCAGGACCAGATTCTCTTGCACCAAGAGCGGTCACCGCTGCCAAATTACCTCCTGCACTGTCACCCCCTACCGCAACGCGGGTGGGATCACCATCAAACCGCCTAGCATTCTCGACTACCCATTGAAGTGCCGCCAGACTGTCAGAAACAGCAGCGGGGAACGGGTGTTCCGGGGCCAAACGGTATTCCACGGATATACTTAGGCAACCCCCGGCCCGAGTGAGCCCGCGCACACCTCTGTCATGGCTATTTAGACTGCCCAACACCCATCCACCGCCGTGGTAATAAACGAGGATTGGGTGCGGCCCTTGTCCCTCCGGCTTGTATACGCGCGCAGCCATCGGGCCGCCGGGGGCCGGAATCGTGAAATCCATCACGGAAGTTACTTCGTCGTACGGCCCATAAAAGCGTTTGGCGCGATCATCGGTGATTTCACGCGCTTGCACGGGAGGCACCGTGGTCTGATCAGGATAATCGGCCCCTGCCAAATTGCTAAGCAAAGCACTCAATTGCGGGTGTATGTCCACAGTTTACTCTCCAATGCCGATACCGCGCCGAGTGATGCTAGGCGAGGTCAGGCAAACGTTATAGACTTGAGTGCCTCAGGATTAGCACAAACTCAAGGTTTGGGATAACGCGACAAAGCCATGGCTGGCAACGAAAAACATGATCTCGCGGCATGGGAAGCTGCGGTAAGAAGGGACTTAAAGGGGCGTTCTCCGGAAAGTCTGATTCAGCGGACGCCTGAAGGGGTCGATATCAAGCCGCTTTACACTGCGGAGGATCTCTCAGTTCTCGAGCATCTCGATACACTGCCAGGTGTCCCACCATTCGTGCGCGGACCGCGCGCTACCATGTATACTGGCCGACCGTGGACTATTCGCCAGTACGCCGGTTTTTCAACAGCCGAGAGATCAAACAAATTTTATCGAGAAAATCTGCGTGCTGGTCAAAAGGGATTATCGGTGGCATTCGATCTCGCCACCCACCGAGGCTACGATTCTGACCATCCTCGGGTAACTGGCGACGTTGGCAAAGCCGGTGTTGCAATTGATACAGTCGAGGACATGAAAATTTTATTCGACGGCATTCCCCTCGATGAAATAAGCGTATCCATGACCATGAATGGGGCAGTGCTCCCTGTTTTGGCTGGCTATGTGGTGGCAGCGGAAGAACAGGGTGTTCCACAAACAAAATTAACCGGCACAATCCAAAATGACATCCTCAAGGAATTTATGGTTCGCAACACATACATTTACCCGCCGGAGCCAAGTATGCGAATCGTTGCTGATATCATCGAGTACAGCGCGTGCCATATGCCGCGATACAATTCGATTTCGATTTCCGGCTACCACATGCAAGAAGCTGGTGCGACTGCAGTCCAAGAACTTGCATTCACCCTGGCTGATGGTCTCGAGTACGTTCGCTTGGCGCTCGAGCGTGGCCTAGACATCGATGAGTTCGCTCCGCGACTATCTTTCTTTTTCTGCATTGGTATGAACTTTTTCATGGAAGTAGCCAAACTGCGTGCTGCTCGACTGTTATGGTCGAAACTCTTGGGTCAGTTTTCGCCGAAAAATCCAATGAGCCTAGCTCTCCGTACTCATTGCCAGACATCGGGTGTAAGCCTTACAGAACAGGATCCACACAACAACATAATTAGAACTACAATTGAAGCGATGGCCGGGGTGCTTGGTGGCACCCAATCATTACACACTAATTCCTTCGATGAAGCAGTCGCATTGCCTACGTCTTTTTCAGCCCAGATCGCACGAAACACGCAACTAATTCTTCAGGAGGAAGCGGGTCTCACTGACGTCGTGGATCCACTTGGCGGGAGTTATTACATCGAATCCCTGACGGCGAGTCTAGCTAAACATGCTACCCAGTTGCTTAATGAAGTTGAGGAGGCGGGAGGCATGACAAAGGCTGTCGCGGCTGGCATACCAAAACTCCGTATCGAAGAAGCCGCCGCTGCCCGGCAAGTCCGCATCGAACGCGGAGAAGAAGTTGTAGTTGGCGTAAATAAATTTATCTCAGAGGATCAGCCCGCCATCGATATTCTGGAAATTGACAATGAGGAGGTTCGCGCCGCACAAATCGAGCGGCTTAAGTTTGTCCGGTCAGCACGGGATGAATCTGCGTGTCAGGCATCTTTAGCCTTGCTGACAGAAGCTGGTCATACCGGAGAAGGTAATTTGTTGGCACTATCGATTGAAGCTATGCGAGCCCGTGCAACCGTGGGAGAAGTATCGCAAGCGCTAGAGGCTAGTTTTACCCGCTATCGCGCAATTACACAGAATGTCTCTGGTGTTTATAGCGCCAACTATGGCACAGACGAAAATTTTACACGCATTCAAAGAAAGGTCGAATCCTTCTCCAAAATTGAGGGGCGTCGGCCACGAATGTTGGTAGTCAAGCTCGGACAAGACGGCCATGATCGGGGTGCAAAAGTAATTGCGACCGCGTTCGCTGATATCGGATTTGACGTTGATATTGCTCCGCTGTTCCAAACCCCAGAAGAAGCGGCCCGCCAAGCTGTGGAGGCGGACGTGCACGTGGTCGGCGTCTCAAGCCAAGCAGCGGGACACAACACGTTAGTACCTGAGTTGATCAGCGCGCTTCGCGATCTTGATGCCAACAACATATTGATTGTTTGTGGCGGGGTGATCCCGTCAAAGGACTACGGTTTCCTAAAATCGTCAGGAGTTGCTGCAATTTATGGACCGGGCAGCAATATCCCGCGGGCTGCTAGCGAGATTTTGGACCTGATCCAGACACAAAAGGCGGCAGCATGACGGCTCCCGAAGAGTTGTGCTAATAGACGCAGATAACGACAAGCGGCGCGCCTGAAGGCAGATGTTGTGGCGGACAGAGTTCCCAGCACAGTAGCAAAGATGGCAGCTGATGTGCGGTCTAATGACCGCCGCGCAGTTGCACAGGCAATCACTCTCATTGAATCAACTCGCCCTGACCATCGCGCAAATGCGGAACAGTTATTAGCGAGTCTACTAGGCGATACAGGTAAAACTATTCGACTTGGCATCTCTGGTCCGCCAGGCGTTGGAAAATCAACCTACATTGAAACACTGGGCCTTTATTTGATTGGAATCGGCCATAAAGTAGCGATCTTAACCATTGATCCTACCAGCGCTCGGAGTGGAGGCTCGATTCTTGGTGATAAAACCCGCATGGAGCGGCTGGCGCGAGAAACCAATGTCTTTATCAGACCGAGTCCGAGCGGTGGCTCCCTTGGCGGAGTTGCCAGACGCACGCGCGAAGTGATGCTCGTCTGCGAGGCAGCAGGTCACGATGTCGTGATTGTGGAAACGGTCGGCGTAGGACAATCAGAAATAGCTGTTCGTGATATGGTCGACATGTTCATATTGCTTACTCAACCCGCTAGCGGCGACGAATTGCAGGGAATCAAACGTGGGGTTGTCGAAATTGCGGACCTCCTACTCGTCAATAAGGCCGACGGAGAACTCTTGACTGCCGCCAAACGTACCCAGACTGATTACACCAGCGCCCTCCGACTATTGCGGCCTGTTTCCGTGGGTTGGACCACGCCAGTGCTTACCTGCTCTGCCCTCCACGAGATTGGAGTAGACACGACTTGGCGCACGGTTGAGGACTACTGGGTGGTGATGGGGAAAAACGGTGCCTTTGACCAGCGCCGCCGCAACCAGGACGTGGCGTGGATGTGGGCAGAGATCAAAGACACATTGAACGAACGGTTTCGGGCCGCTCCAGTTGTAGCTGCAAAAATTGAGGATCTTGAAAGACAAGTCGCAAATGGCACTTTGGCCCCTGCAACTGGCGCACAAAAACTGTTGGCTGCTTTTTTAGGAGATAACCGGCTTTGACCTTGACCGAAATCTCTTGCTCGCCTAGAACTTCGCGGCTGGGGGTATCAACACCCAACCCACTATAAGATATAGGTAAGATATAGGATCCAATGCAATGGCCCGGCGCTGTGATTTGACTGGCCGAACAGTTCAAAGTGGGAACAACGTAAGCCACGCGAACAACAGGACGCGTAGGCGGTTTCTGCCTAACTTACAAAATGTTTCGCTGTACAGCGAAGTATTGCAGCATACGGTTAGATTTCGGGCAACTGTTTATGCTGTCCGCTCTGTCGAGCACAGGGGTGGCCTTGACGCTTTTCTCAAAAAGGCACCTGACGCAGCGCTATCTGTTCATGCTCAGCGTATCAAGCGACGGATTCTTAAAGCAACCGTAGCTTGATTTTAGTGGCAGAGCGGCCGCATTATTCCATTTCTACAAATTCGAACATAAGCAACAAAGTCCGCTGACGTGGGCTGTAATTGTCGTCCGATAAAAGGTAGACTAGTAATGCGCCGCATGGACCGTGGCGCACCGCAAGCGCCTCGAAGTTATCAAGTGGTATCGGCGGACCCAATTCAACGAATTGTCGTGGCTGAAGGCGTGCGCCTGCAGTGATGGTGACAACATCTAACAGCATGAGACGCACCGCAACCCCTCGGCGTTCGGTATACCCTCGTTCGAGAACAAGAACCCGACGATCATCCATCCTCACTGCATCACTAGGCCTAAAATATCCGTCATATGGGTAACTAAATGATTCTGATTGAGTCACGCCAAATACCCACCCTGACATAGCCGAAGCAGATGGCCCGCTTTCAGCAATCGCAATCAGTCGTTCACCATCCAACATTGCTAGCGCCTCAATTCCTCTATTGTGGGGTAGACCTTTAAGAATTGAAGCGACACGCAGAGAACGCGCAACAGCATTTGTGCCGGAATACTGCCATAACCGGTGAGGCCGCTCAAACGCCACAACAAAATCCCCATTCGGGAGGCGAACCAGGGCTTCCGCATCTAACCGAACACTGCCTTCGTTATACTGCGCGTCTACGGATAGCATTGGCGTAAGCTCTCCGACATTGATGGAGACCAGGTCTCCATTTAAATCGTATCCAAGCCTAGCCTGCAGCCACCAACCCCGATCCGAGACAGCGACCAACTCCGCACCATCACTACTTATTACCAGCCCCGATAAACCACCGAAGCGGGCATCTGGTGACGTTAGTTCGAAACCACCTCTATAGATCAGCGTTCCATTAGGCCCATCTAACTGTGTCCCTGTGTCAAGCGAGAGAGAATTCGCGAATACATCAATCGGTTCGGCGCTTGTACCTGAAACGAAGGACAAACTCCCCAAAACGATGAGGAAAAATACAACCATTTATCTCAAGGAAGCACTCAGATCAATCAAACGTGCGCGGTGCGTCTAACAGGCACGACAGAGCCGGCTGTGACTTCCTCGTCAAATAATTCCGCAAGCTTGTCGATCATGGTACCGCCCAATTGTTCAGCATCTACAATGGTAACAGCGCGCCTGTAATAACGAGTAACATCGTGCCCAATACCAATTGCGACTAATTCTACGGGAGAAACTGTTTCAATCCAGGAGATGACTTCTCTCAAATTCTGGTCAAGATAGTTTCCGGAATTCACCGAGAGAGTCGCGTCATCCACCGGCGCACCATCAGAAATCATCATTAATATTCGGCGCTGCTCGTGCCGGCCCAACAATCGCTCGTGCGCCCAAAGCAAGGCTTCACCATCTATATTCTCCTTGAGGAGTCCCTCACGTAACATCAAGCCGAGATTGCGCCGGGCTCGCCGATAAGGCATGTCCGCAGTTTTGTAAATGATATGGCGAAGCTCGTTAAGCCGACCGGGATTAGTACGCTTGCCTTCCGCAAGCCAACGTTCTCTCACGCGGCCTCCCTTCCAGGACCTAGTGGTAAAACCCAGAATTTCGACTTTCACACCGCACCTTTCCAGCGTGCGAGCAAAAATATCAGCACTCATTGCCGCAACCGTAATTGGTCGTCCGCGCATTGACCCTGAGTTGTCCAAAAGCAGAGTTACCACCGTGTCCCGGAACGACGTCTCCTTTTCAAGCTTGTACGATAAAGGATAGGTTGGATTAACTACGACTCGGGCAAGCCTTGCCGCATCAAGCAGACCTTCGTCCAAATCGAATTGCCAAGCCCGAGTCTGTTTAGCTAACAAACGACGCTGCAAACGATTTGCAAGACGCGTTATAATGCCTTGCAAGCTCGTCAACTGCTGATCGAGATGGGTTCGTAGGCGAGTTAGCTCATCAGCTGTGCACAACTCATTCGCATCAATAATCTCATCAAACTCTTCCTCATATGCATGGTAGCCTCTTCCCGAATTAGAACCGCCTAATGGAGACCTCCATGGTTCGCCCTTTGTATCCGCCTCATTTCCATCGGCGAGTTCACCATCATCGGTGATCTCTGTCTGAAGTTCATCGGAATCGATAGTATCAACATCAGATTCGTCTGCGCCATCGGCACCTAAAGTGTCAACAGTCGCGTCAGATTCTTCACCTTCACCTTCTCCATCAACCGTATCTTGATCGCTCTCAGAGTCATTTCCGTCGGCATCAAGGTCTGGGTCATTTTCGTCTTCCTCGGCGAGATCGAGATGCGCAATTAGACGCCGCGCTAACTTCGAAAAGTCACCTTGCTCCTCAACTGCGGTAGCTAGATCGTCGAAATCCGTCGCTATCTTCTCCTCTAACCATGGGCGCCACAACTCGACCATACAAGTGGCCGAAGGCGGGGGAATTGCGCCCGTAATCCGCTGACGAGCCAACATTCGTACGGCTTCAACCATCGGTGCTTGGTTACGTTCACTTACCTGCTCAAAACCTTTTTTTTGACATTGCGCCTCGAGCATAGCTTCCAAATTGTGCGCGACGCCTTTCATGTGTCGAGCTCCTAACGCCTCGCAGCGTACTTGCTCAATGGCATCGTAAATCTCCCGGGCGGTTTCTCCGGGCGGACATCGAGCAGAATGCACTGCCGCATCATGGTGGCGCAATCGAAGCGCAAAAGAGTCACCAGTACCACGAATCTCCGCGAGATCTTGTTCGGTAGGCTCAAGTGGCGGAAGTGGCAAACTAGCGCTCACACCATCCGTCACTGTAGCTGTAGCGCTAAATGTGACCTCAAGATCCGACGACTGAGCGATCGCGCGCACAGCTACTCCAACAGCTCGCCTAAATCTTTCTCTATGGTCGATTGGGGAGCTACTCATTGCGTAGCTAACCAAGCACTGCTGTCGCAGCTGACTCTGGTAATTCCTCCCCCATACAGCGTTGATAATATTCAGCTATCAACGGCCGCTCAAGCTCATCGCATTTATTCAGAAAAGTCGTCCTGAAACCGAAGGCGACGTCGTTAAAGATTTCAGCATTTTCAGCCCACATAATAACGGTTCTCGGAGACATAACGGTTGATATGTCGCCATTTACAAAGCCAGAACGTGTCAACGCCGCAACATCAACCATCGCAGAGATCGCTTTCTTCCCCTCATCAGAATTGTGGGAATTTAACTTCGATCTAACAATTTCTACCTCTTCATCGTGCGACAAATAGTTAAGTGTGGCAACGATATTCCACCTATCCATTTGACCTTGATTAATCTGCTGTGTCCCATGATACAGGCCTGAAGTGTCTCCAAGTCCAATCGTATTCGCTGTAGCAAAAAGACGAAAAGCAGGGTGCGGATCGATGATACGATTCTGGTCTAACAGAGTCATCTTGCCGTCAACCTCGAGCACACGCTGAATAACGAACATAACGTCTGGTCTGCCGGCATCATATTCGTCAAATACAAGCGCAGTAGGTGATTGTAGAGCCCACGGCAACATACCCTCACGAAACTCCGTAACCTGCTTACCATCGCGAATGACAATCGCGTCCTTGCCAATCAGGTCAATACGACTGATATGACTATCGAGGTTAATGCGGATACAGGCCCAGTTGAGGCGCGACGCTACTTGCTCGATATGGGTGGATTTTCCGGTGCCATGATAACCCTGGATCAAAACCCTTCGGTTATAGGCAAAGCCAGCCAGTATCGCGAGTGACGTTTCAGGGTCGAATCGATACGATTCATCGACAACAGGAACATATTCGTCGGGGTCCGAAAAAGCCGGAACCTCCATATCACTATCTATACCGAAAGTTTGGCGCACTGATATTTTGATATCGGGTTGCCGCGCGGCAGATCCGTTTGAAGTATCAGAGGTAATGGTTTTGACCATGAATCGGTATCCCGTTATTAACTTTCAAAGGGAATTGACTATTGTTTATGCGACCGCGTCGTTTATGAGAAGATTATACGCTTCTTGAATGGCGACGAATTTTTTCTCTGCATTTTTACTTCCACCATTGGCATCTGGATGGTGTTTCTTCGCCAATGACTTATACCGAGCCTTGATATTTTCAATAGACGCAAACTGATCGAGGCCCAGTTGCGCTAACGCAGCATCACGTGGTGTGTGTGGGCGCGCCTTCCCCATCGTCCCGAAGAGGCCTAACGGATCTTCAAAACGGTTTACGCTCGGACCGGCACCTAGCGGCCAGCTCGGGCGATCCCAAACCGTATCGCGTCTTCGGATCTCCTCAATTTGAGCTTCGTTCAACCCGGAAAAAAAATTCCAAGACTGATTATACGTGCGGACATGACCGAGACAAAACCAGCGGAATTGCCGCAATTCTGATCGTGAGCGGGGTGCACGATATTCTCCATCCGAATCACAACCAGGCCATTCACAAACACGGCGTTCAGTGTTCAAACTGGTGCTGCACTGCAAGGCAGCATATTGGCTAAGTTGGCTGCGGCCCATAGAATTAATATGCGCGACTTACTTATCACTGGCAAGCTGCCCCGCGGCAATCAACCATTGACAGCCGGAGCGCCTTGGACTGTAAAGGTCGAATCGGAATCTATTAGCCCAAATGAGGTTAGAGATGTCAGTGGCTAGGACAATTGAGCGTAAGCTAACTGAACAACTTCACCCCCAGTCAGTGGACGTTCTCGACCAATCTCACCAACATGCCGGCCACGCTAGCGCACCTCCAGGCGGTGAATCTCATTTTCATGTTGAAATCGTTGCTGAAGCCTTCAACAACCTTAATCGTGTTGCGCGACAAAGACTGGTATACCAAATTCTAAATGATGAACTCGCTGGACCTGTCCATGCACTATCGCTCAACACCTTGACCCCAGCTGAGGCCATGACTAAGCCCTATAGTAATGGCGGGCATAACCGCAAATAAAACCAATCATTACTTCGCGACAACAACACGAAATCGGACGACTGCCTAGGAACACCACATTACAGGCGGCCTTGGTGGAGCGGTAGCGGAGCTCTTAGCCAAACACCTCCCAACCCCGATGCGACTAATCGGTATGCCCAATAAATTCGCTGTCGTTGGTCCGACCGCCAGAGTTCGTGCACGTTACCACTTGAGTATTTGTGACATCTCTCAGGCATGTCTCGATTTTATGGATTGAGAAACCGTCTCTGAAAGCTTTTTCATAAACATACAAAATGCTATGTTTAAGTATTCCTCGGGAGAAATTCGAAATGATTCGCTATGAGAAACTCGACGGACCATTCGGCCGCTCTGTATATGGCCTCGATCTAGCAGACGGCATTCCCGACGGAAAATTTCAAAGACTGACAAAGGCTCTCTACGACCACCGTGTGCTGGTTCTTAAAAATCAGGCGTGTAGTGTGGATCAATATCTTAAGTTTGGCCGATTATGGGGGACACCCATACAGCATGTGGTTCATACTTCTCGGACGCCCGATTACCCAGACTTACTCTCCGTTGGCAATTTACCGGATAAGGACGATGTAAGCCGCAATAGTGCGGCGTTTTGGCATACTGATCAAGCCTATGAAGCCGATGTAGCAACGGCAACAATGCTTTACGCACGGAAGGTGCCGAGTATCGGCGGAGAGACGCGTATAGTCGACACGAAAGCCGCATATGACGACCTTGATAGCTCCATAAAGAAAAACATCGAAAACCTAATGGCTGTTCATTTTTACGGCTCAACCTCGGGCCGCGACGGGGAACGCAAAACGCGGGAGTTAACAGACTCCCAGGCAGCTCGGGTGCCGCCGGTATTACATCCCCTCGTGCGCCCTCATACCATAACCGGAGAACAGGCCCTTTATGCCGTTGCTGGCACTGCGTTCGCTATCGACGGGATGAAAGAGGGTGAATCAAATAGCTTGATTGCTACGTTGAAAGCACATTGTTTACAAGACAAGTATCTGTACGCGCACAAATATGAGGTCGGCGACATTGCCATTTGGGACACCCAAATGACCTTACATTGTGCAACTCCGATCGGCGCACCAAAAAATCCTGATTCTGAACGCTTGTTGTGGCGGATAAGCGTTCGCGGAAAACCGGCCATCTACCAATGACCTTTACGAACCATTGCAAAAGAAACAATACTTCACTTTCCGCTAAGTTCACTATACATAGCGTACTAAATGATTTTAAATAGAATTGCTGACGCAGCACTTTTTCTCGGCAACCTTCTACCGTTAAGAAAAGTCTAACCTAACTCGTAGTTGACTGTGTAGGACGTGAGGTTAATCGTAGCTGAGTGATACGGTTCCCTTCTCTCTCCAGAATTTCGAACTGAAATTCATGAAATAGAAACACCTGGCCCGCTTCAGGAATCCGTTTTGCCTCATGAATCACTAAACCAGCAATGGTAGCAGCGTCTACATCAGGCAGGCGCCACTCCATCGCACGATTCAGATTCCGAATTGTTATTGCACCATCAACGATATAGGAGCCATCTACTTCAGGACTCAGTTTCGTCACCAACTGATCGGGGTCATCTATAATATCATCATGCTCGTCCGCAATATCGCCAACGATTTCCTCAAGAATATCATCCAGGGTCACCATACCCATTAACGCGCCGTATTCGTCGACAACTAATGCGAAATGGGCGCGCTGGTTCCGAAATGCGGAGAGTTGGTTCGCCAAACTAGTGGTGTCAGGCACAAACCATGGCTCTGTTGCAAGCCGCAACACATCTAACTCCTGCAGGTCAGCGCCGTGCATATTGACCTCCCGCAGCAAACTCTTTGCATGCAGAACCCCGAGAATGTTATCAGAGGTATCCCGCCATAAGGGGAAGCGCGTGTGTCGACTTTCTAACACCTGCGCGACGATATCTGCTGCTGGTAAATCAATATTGAGCGTTACCATATCACGACGATGCACCATGACCTCACCGACTTCGACGTCCGCAAGGTCAAGAACGCTTCTTAGCATGTCTCGATAATGCTTGCGCATGCTGCCCTCGCGGGTGTGGTAGTCGAGCATCCCGCGAATTTCATCCGCGACTGACTGCGTCCATGTACTATCCCCGCCCGCACCAAATAGTCGCAAAAGGCGTAAAACCAAAGCCTGAATTGCTTGCGTAATTGGGGCTAAGCCAGCAACCATTGGACGCAAGATTGGTGCAACCGCGAGCGCCATTCGGTCTGCTTCGCGAATTGCATAAGTCTTAGGCATGACCTCCGCAAAGATTACCACCAGAACCGTCATCACCACGGTCGCGTACGCAATGCCCGCTTCTCCTACATAGCGGATCATGAGGCCAGCAGCCAAAGCCGATGCAAGAATATTGACCGCATTGTTTCCAAGCAGAATCGCACCAATCAACCGTTCACGACGTGATATCAAACGTGCCGCCAAATTCGCACGTTTATCGCCGGCCATTTCCAATTGGTGGATACGAGATCGGCGCGCAGCCGTGAGCGCTGTTTCAGATCCAGAAAAGAAAGCGGACAACAAAAGCAAGACGACTATAGCCGCCAAGGTTAAAAATAAGCCCATAGTCATGGACCACCACTCATGCGTCCCCTGCGGGACAAAGTAAGGCCCACCGGGCTCCAAAATCGAGTATAATGTACTCGTGCCCCGTTTATAAGCACCCTCCAAAGAATCGCGTCAAATTGTGCATCAGACACCAGAATATCACCCAACGTAAGTCTGTAGCACCTCGAGGATCTCTGATTCGGTTGCTTGCTCGTAGGCAAAAGCCTTGCCAATACCGCGTGCCAGGATCAACACTTGCCGGCCATTTCGAATTTTTTTATCTCGGCTCATATGCGCCAACAATCTTTCGGGACTCCAAACATGTCCGTCCAGAATAGGAAATGCGGTAGGGAGACCTACAAATTCGAAATGCCTCCGCACGCGTTTAATTGTCTCCGCCGTACAAAATCCAAGCTGAACCGACAGATCGAACGCTAAAATAGTGCCGATAGATACAGCCTCACCATGCAATAAGCGTAAATCAAAGTCGACCTCCGCCTCAAGCGCATGTCCGAAAGTATGACCTAAATTGAGCAACAATCTTGGTCCACCCTCGCGTTCATCCTTTCTAACGATTGCGGCTTTGGCCTGACAACAAGTAGTTACTGCATGATCGCGTGCGGTTGCTTCTCCCTCAATCAACGCCAACCCGTTGCCCTCGAGCCAATCGAAAAATGGTCCGTCACCGAGCAAACTATATTTGACAACTTCCGCATACCCAGCCAGCAGCTCACGCCGAGGCAAGCTATCGAGTAAGGATGTATCAGATAAGACAAGTCTGGGCTGGTGAAAACTGCCTACCAAGTTTTTCCCGAGTGACGTGTTAATGGCGGTTTTACCCCCTACTGCGCTATCAACCTGAGCTAACAACGTAGTAGGTATTTGTACGTAGTCGATGCCCCTCAAAACAACACTCGCAGCAAAACCAGCCAGGTCACCTACTACACCTCCGCCGAGTGCAATCACTAGTGAGTCTCTCGCTACACCGAATTTAAACATGTCAGCGATAAGCATTTCTAAGCAACTAAAATCCTTACTTCCCTCTCCAGCAGGCACAACGATTTCTGCCGCATCGTAATCCTCCCTTAACAGCGATTCACGCAACGGAGTCAAATAGAGCTTGGCAACGTGTTCATCCGTCACGACCAAAATTTTGCGCAATCCGAATCGCTCCCGTAAAATTTTCCCAGCGTTTTCCAGAAGTTGACTTCCAATCAAAATGTCATAGCTTTGCGAATTAAGAGCAACCGGCACCGTAGATACAAAGGTCATCTTTGGGACTCCTTCACCTCAACACCACTGCCAGCTTTCAATCCGCGCAGCCGGTCATAGTTGGCAATTCCATTAACGACCTTGTCGATCATCTCTTCATGGGGACTATCAACACTATCAACAACGATGTCTGCCAGCGCATATATTGGGTACCGCTCGTTGATCAAATTCGCCAGGATTTGCCGTGGATCACCGTCCCTAAGGAGAGGTCGGTTGCCACGACGTAACACCCTTTGAAGAAGGGTTTCCAGGTCGGCCCTTAACCATATCGTTAACGCCTTTTTACGAATCAGACGGCGAGTTTCTCGATCAAAAAAAGCGCCGCCCCCCGTGGCCAATACATGCACCGGACGCTTTAATAACCGTCTAATGATACGCCGTTCACATTTACGAAACGCTTTCTCACCTTCAAGCTCAAAGATGTCTGATATCGTTTTTCCGGCATCACTCTCAATTTCGAAATCGGCATCAATAAACTGGAGACCCAGACGAATCCCAAGCCGGCGCCCGATTGCGCTCTTGCCAGCACCCATTAAGCCGACTAGGGCTATTGTCCTATCAGTTTTCAATTGACCGGTGGACTTCATGCGACCCAGAACCTTATGCTTTATCGAACCAATTTATGCGGCTCGTTGAATCGTGCCATCTGAGCCGATAAATTGCCGGTGAACGAAAACTGAAAGATACCACATCGGCGACTGCCTGTGAGCGCTTGCCACAGACGGTGCATGACTCCGGAGTTCCTAATGCGATTCTTTTACCGCCTGTTCGGTACCGTGCTAGCTCTTTCCCTGATTGGGGGCGCGGTATTCCTCCTTACTTGGGACATTCCGCCACCGTCGGCGCCTATCAAGAAGGTGATCCCAAATGAACGTTTCCCTAGTTAAAACGCTTCACATGATAATAGCCATACTTGCCTTCGCAACGCTGGCGTGGCGAGCAACGCTATCCCAGGAGCACACAACTCCAGTGCCTTTAGCAACAGGAGAGGATTTACCAGATGGCTCCAGCAGAGCAAACATAAAGGACGATGATGGGGATATTTCTATCGATGCGTTGGACGAGATTGACATAGAATCAATTGGGATACTAGACGAGGGCAGTGGCGGTTTTGGCGCGGACATGTGGCGCGGCAGCGAGCGGGCGCAAGTAGAAAAACTTCTGTCCCAACTCCCAACAGCAGTTCGATCACGCGCGACCCATGAGCTTATGAAGACCCTATTGTTGTCATCTGCAACAGCACCAGTAAAAAATCAAGAATCATCTGATCTTTTAGAAATTCGTCTCACAGCTCTAGCAGATTTAGGTGAGTTTGAATCCTTTTTTGAACTTTTGGCAATAATTCCAGAAAGCGCGACAACGCCAAAAATCAAGCAGTTAAAGTCAAATGTGTTGTTTTTGATGGGTAATATAGCAGCTGGCTGCGAACTAATCCTCAACCAAGTTCAGGAAGCAGATAGTCTTTATTGGCAAAAAGCTTTGTTCATTTGCCAGTTATTGCGCGACGAAAAGGCGGCAGCCTTAAGCTTATCTCTTCTGCGCGACCAACTGAACGAGACCGATGCTGATTTTCTTGAGCTTGGCGGCGTGTCACTGGGCGAAGTCCCCAATCTGACCACAACCTTGGCTCCAAATGTCCTCAATTTCGCATTGTTACTAAACACTGAAATAGGAATTCCTGATCACTGGCTAACTCAAGCAGGGCCGGCAATTCAAAGGGCCATAGCGGAGGCCGAGACGATACTCCTCACGACCCGTCTTGTCGCCGCCGAGCATGCAGCCGAAATGGGTGCGTTGAGTGCAAATTATGTTCGCCGACTTTATCAACTGGTGAAGTTCAACAACGAAGAGTTCGACGACGCAATTGCAACGGCACAAAAGAATGGAGGAGCTTTGGGGCGCGCCCTTTTGCATCAAGCTAGCATACAAAAACAATGGGGGGATGAACGAGCGACTTTGTTGCTCGCCTCGTGGCAAAACTCTCGGGCGACAGGAAGCGCGATTCTCTCAGCACTTGTGAACAAGAAACCCTTACTTACGCTGCATGCGAACGACCAAATCATCCACGCCGCGCCAGAAATCGTTCGGGCACTTCTCGCAATTGGCAACGATGCTGATTCCAAAGTTATTCGGATTAAACTGATTGACGGGACGGAAACTCTAATCTCAGTGACGGAAAGATTTGAATCCTGGCTCGACCTTCTCGGAGAAAGCGCTGAAATGGATACTGAAATCGAGCGCACACTTGCCTCTCTGATGCCGTTGGTCACCATTGCTAATTTGGACACTAAGCCGCAATGGCACCCGCGAATGGCCGAACGCTGGTGGAACGCATTTCCCGATGAGATAGGCTCCCCGGCACAGGTGGACCGCGGAAACCGTCTGTTTATGACACTCAATGCCCTCGGTTACCCCGTCGGCCAAAAAGGCTGGAACCTATTGTTAAATGGACCAAACATGGTCACCACACAGGTTCCAAGTGTTGGGATACGATATAGCATGCAGGATGCGGCCAAGTCGGGTCAAATCGGCAGCACGGTGTTATTCGCCCTTTTGGCATTGGGCGAGGGGGGACCTGTTGAGGCCAGCCCTTTGGCACTTGGCTCCGTGCTTCGTTGCCTACGTCAAATCGGCCTTGAAAATCACGCCCGCGCGATTGCTTTAGAGGCAGTCATCGAAAACGGAATGTAATGGCTCTGAGTGATACCAGACTAATCGAAGCTTACCTAGAAATGATGGTGTCCGAGCGCGGTGCAGCCGCAAATACGATTGCCGCCTATAGTCGTGACATAAGCGCTTTCGCTACATATCTCGATACGATCAACCATTCGCTCATAGATGCAACGACTCGGCATGTCCGTGACTATTTAGCTAGGCTAGCAGATTCTGGACGAACACCAGGTACACAAGCACAACATTTGTCGGCGTTGCGGCAGTTTTATCGTTTCCTTCAATCTGAAGATCAGCGAATTGACCATCCATGTGCAACAGTCGAATTACCGCAACGCGGGCGGACGTTGCCTAAAATTTTAAGCGAGAAAGAGGTCAATCGACTTATATCTGAAGCGCGCATAGCGCCAGGTCCGGGAGGGCTTCGCCTGCTCACGTTGGTCGAACTTTTGTATGCCACAGGACTTCGAATCTCGGAACTGATATCCCTTCCATTAAACGCATTAGGTTCCAACTCGCATCTCTTAATCGTTCGTGGGAAAGGGGGTCGGGAACGGATGGTACCAGTTGGAGAACCGGCAGCCCATGCCCTGGCCAATTATCTAGATGTGCGAGTTAGTTTTTTTAACAAGGGAACATCTTCAAAGTGGCTGTTCCCATCACGAAGCGCTAGCGGGCATCTTACTAGACGTCGGGTTGGCCAACTGCTGAAAATGCTAGCCGTGCGAGCTGAGATCAAATCACACAAGGTTTCGCCCCACGTTCTGCGCCACGCCTTCGCGAGTCATCTGCTCGCCCACGGCGCCGATCTAAGAAGCGTTCAGGCAATGCTGGGCCACGCCGATATTTCTAGCACACAAATTTATACTCACGTGCTGCAAAGCAGACTTACAAAGTTGGTTCGAGATCACCACCCTTTAAATGCTGACTGACACTCGCATTACCAAACACTGAAAGTGTGTTCTCCGTGTAAAGTCCAAGTATGGGTGATAAGATGACCGGCATGAATACGTTTCTTGACTTCGAGAAACCAATCGCTGAACTCGAGGGCAAAATTAAGGAGCTGCACCATCTAAGCGACTCCGATCATCTCAACATCGTCGATGAAGTTACGAGACTGCAGTCCAAGGTAGAGCGTCTCCTTAAGCAGACGTACGCCGAACTAACCCCGTGGCAAAAAACTCAGGTCGCGCGCCACCCAGAAAGACCACATTCCAGTGACTATATAAACGGCCTCATCGAGGACTTCATTCCCCTTGCTGGTGATCGCTGCTTCGGTGAAGATAGGGCTATCATTAGTGGTATCGGGCGTTTCCAAGGTTATTCAGTAATAGTGATCGGACACGAGAAGGGCGCGGATACAAGCGACCGAGTGACTCACAATTTTGGCATGGCTAGGCCCGAAGGTTATCGCAAGGCAGTGCGCTTAATGTCACTCGCTGACCGCTTTGGGCTACCAGTGATTACTTTTATCGATACCCCTGGCGCCTACCCCGGTGTTGGAGCCGAAGAACGTGGCCAAGCTGAAGCGATCGCGCGCTCAACCGAAGCATGCCTAAACCTGCGCGCACCACTAATTAGCGTAATCATCGGAGAGGGAGGTTCAGGAGGGGCGATCGCTTTGGCCAGCGCCAACCACGTAATCATGCTAGAAAATGCTATCTACTCTGTGATATCACCTGAAGGTTGTGCCTCGATTCTTTGGCGAAACACCGATAAAGCTATAGACGCAGCGGAGTCTCTTCGTCTAACTGCCCAAGATTTGTACAAGCTACAAGTAATCGACGAAATTGTCCAAGAACCCGTCGGTGGAGCTCACCGAGCACCCACGGATATGATCAAACATCTTGGGGAAACGCTCGAGCCTAGTTTGCGTACGCTGGTCAATACTTCAGGCGGCGAGCTGCGCGCTCACCGGAGACAGAAATTTCTGGATATTGGGGCAAGCAGCAAAAGTTAGGAGGCAAGCCACGCAGACTGAAACAGCGTCCTAAATTTACTTTTAACCGCGCACAATCCCGTTCAAAGTCAAAACCTGCGGGATTGTTTTATCCGCGAGATGCAGGGTCAAGTCACAACATGCCTCAGAATAACCGCACATACTCGTAATCGAATGGGAGACCATCGATCCCGCGCGGCGGCGGGGCAATCCAGCCGGCGATCTTGCCGCGTTCTGTTACAGGTTGCATAAGGCTAGAAACAAAGGCTTTATCCTTATCACTCGGCAACCATTCGTGACACTGCTCAGCCCACTGTTCCTCGTCGAGGGGTACACCCTCTGGGGTCACATGGTAATCTGCAAAATTACCTATACGACGATTGAATGCAATATGCGGCAGAGATAACCGCGTGATAATGGCATGCTCCTCTAACACCGTGTTCCAACGTGCTAGCCCGCGCGCGCAATCCCGAACAAAATCCTGACGTAAACATTCGTTCAATGCGTTGATAGCAGGCACGTCAGCCATGGTCGGCGCACCATCCCGCCATTCCGGCACCAATTGGAAAGTTTCACTTAGGAGATGATCATCGTTGATTTTCGTTTCATTATATCGGCCTTTGAGCCCAGCATTGTAATAGGCGGCAGCATTCGTTGATCGTTCTCCACCAAATAGATCAAGTGATACTGAATAATGGAAGTTAATGTATCGCTGGATGGTGCCAAGATCGATACCGCCAAAAGGGCGAACATCTACAGTATCCTGATCTCGCATTAACTCTGCTGTCCGCTGGACAACCCGCTTTACCCCGCTCTCGCCAACAAACATATGATGGGCCTCTTCCGTAAGCATGAACCTGCAGGTCCGCGCTAACGGGTCAAACGCTGATTCGGCTAAAGAGGCAAGCTGGTATTTACCGTCACGGTCGGTAAAGTAGGTGAACATGTAAAAAGCCAGCCAATCAGGTGTCAATTCGTTGAAAGCACCAAGAATTCGGGGCCGGTCCGGATCGCCTGCATGGCGCTCCAGTATCATGTCCGCCTCATCCCTACCGTCACGACCAAAATAAGCCTGCAGCAAGTACACCATAGCCCACAAATGTCGGCCTTCCTCAACATTTACCTGAAATAGATTGCGTAAATCATATAGCGATGGTGCCGTGCGACCCAACAAACGTTGTTGCTCCACGGAAGCAGGCTCAGTGTCTCCTTGTGTGACAATCAGCCGACGCAAATCCGCCCTATGTTCACCAGGCACCTGGGTCCAGACTGGCAAACCCTTGTCTTCGCCAAATCCAATTTGGCGATCCTTCTCCGGCACGGTCAAAAAAATTCCCCAGCGATAATCCAACATTTTTACATGGCCGAAGTGCGCCCAACCCCCCGGCTCTACACTGACGGCAGTACGCAAATAAACATCCACATCCTGAAAACCCTCCGGTCCAAGGTCCTGCCACCAGCCGAGAAACCGTGGCTGCCAAGATTCTAGTGCGCGCCGCAAGCGTCGGTCGTCACCAAGCCCTACATTGTTGGGGATTCGCTCTCCATAATCGATTCTCATGAGCACATTATACTCTCATCTTATCGAACTGAGCACGCTGGCCGGTCCCATAAAGTCGCAAGGAGCCTTCTGGTCCAACGGCGTTTGGTCTTTGAAAAATCCAATTTTGCCACGCTGATAGTCTTCCAAAAATTTTCGTTTCTATTGTCTCGGGTCCGGCAAAACGAAGATTCGCCTCCAGACCGGTTAGCGCATCACCTGAAAAACTGGACCGCTCTTCGATCGCTAGGCGCACTTCCTCATCCCAGTCAATTTCATCGGGAATTCCAGTGACCAATCCAAGGCTGTCAGCAACTTGCGCGCTCAGCAATTTCCCCATTGCTTTGCGCAATTCCGTTATCCGGGACGAGTCACCAAGAAATCGGGTCTGTAGACGACTTAAGCCGTTAGCCATAGGCAGTCTCCCGAAATTCATTGCCGATAACGAAATTGCCGATGAGTCGTTACCGTCGAGCATGTAGATTCGGTCACAAGCCAGCGCAAGCTCAAATAACGTTCCAGAACAACCGTCCCCTGCTTCAATTAAGGCTATAAGACTCCGAGAAGTGACATCTAAGCGCTTTAAAACCCTCGTCCAATAAAGCCGAATTTCCCTCAGCAGCCAATCGCCGCCATGACGTACAATAAAGTCATCATGGGCACGAATAAGAGAACCGTTACCAACCACTCGGATCACCCAATTGCTTATATCGGGACGGTTGGTGCGTAAATGTAAAATCGCGTCATCCAACGCACGTGCCAGTGCCAACGGCCAGAATGCTGCTCCCAACTCAAGCGACGCCTCGGGACCAACAGGAGGAGATTGATCCGGGCCACACACAGTGAAATTTGCAACCGAAGTCGTACTGTCTATATCCACCTTTAAATACGGATATCTAAGCGCCGTCCTAGAGATCTTTCGAACCAGCGGAACAAGATTGATTCCCTGTGCATCACGCGAGGTACCCGTCTTTTGAGAAAGGGAAACCGCCCTAATGCGCGCCTTCTCGTCGAGCTTTGAAGCAGGCACAAGTTCGTCGACCAACGACCACTCGAGAGCACGCTCACCTCTCACCCCTTCTGTCGTTGTGCAGAACAAATCAGCACGATCTCTTCGGACCCTCCTCTTATCTACCAAGCGCGTCAGACCACCAGTACCAGGAAGGACCCCAAGCAACGGAACCTCTGGCAGAGATACAGCGGAAGCACCATCGTCGACCAGCATTATGTGTTCGCAAGCAAGCGCCAACTCGTAACCACCACCAGATGCTGAACCATTGATCACCGCTAAGTAGTGCTGACCTGATTCACCGCTAGCTTGCTCTATTGCGCATCGTGTCTCGTTGGTAAACTTGCAAAAATTTACCTTGGCCATGTGGTCCGCAGCGCTAAGCATGCCAATATTCGCGCCAGCACAAAACACCCGTTCCTTTTCGGATGTGATTATCACGGCACCTACTTCAGGATGCTCAAAACGAAGTCTCTGCACAGCATCATAAAGTTCTATATCAACACCAAGATCGTAAGAGTTAAGCTTAAGCTCATACCCGGCCCCTAATCCACCTTGCTCATCCACATCCATCGATAGAGTTGCAACTGGTGGATCAATGCTCAGTTGCCAATGACGATAAGTTTCCGGAGAGGTTTGAAATTCGACCCGACTCGGGGTATCGGACTTGGCGCCAAGCACTAAAGTGTTAGCTTCAGACATCAGAATCTCTTTGGCTTGACCAGAGGATCATGCTCGGATTACCACATCAAAGTGGCTACGGTAAGAACCAATTAGGAAAGATACTCTCTAATTTATTGCTTTAAAGCACCTATAAGAGGGAAAGCATCACTATGGACTACTTCGATGATTTAGAAACCCGTGACCCTGAGGTGCGCGAACGAACCTTACTTGCGGAATTATCAAAACAGATTGGCAACGCGAAACACAATGCCCCAGGCTGGACCGAGATCCTCTCTGATGTCATACCCAGCGATATAAACTCCCGGGAAGCACTCGCTCAATTGCCAGTCACCCGCAAGTCCGAACTTAATGCTCGCCAAACCAATGTCCCACCTTTTGGTGGTTTAATCGCAACCGGATCAGGTGAGTTAAGCTGGGTTTTTTGTTCACCAGGACCAATTTATGAGCCGGGCGGACGTAGCGGAGATTTCTGGAGAATGGGACGCGCTCTTTATGCAGCGGGTTTTCGGCAAGGCGATATCATACATAACACTTTCGCCTACCATCTAACTCCAGCGGGCCACATGATGGAGGCTGGAGCCCATGCATGTGGCTGCGTAGTGGTTCCGGGTGGAGTCGGAAACACTGAGCAGCAACTTCAAGCGATTACTCATATTCGACCAAAAGGGTATGTGGGCACGCCATCTTTTTTGAAAATTTTGGTAGAGAAGGCCAGTGAATCTCCACTCGACGTTTCCTCGATTACCCATGCCGCAGTAGGCGGGGAGGCACTGCCGCCAAGTCTGCGCGACTATTTCAAATCGTGTGGTATTGACGTTCTGCAATCATACGGCACCGCCGATTTGGGGCTTGTCGCCTACGAGTCGCCAGCAATGGACGGGATGATCTTGGACGAAGGCGTGATCGTCGAGATTGTCCGACCGGGCACCGGAGAACCAGTGGATGAAGGTGAAGTCGGTGAAATAGTGGTCACCACCCTCAACGCGATTTATCCACTAATTCGATTTGCCACCGGAGACTTATCGGCAATTCTATCCGGTCAAAGCCCGTGTGGACGCACCAATACAAGGATCAAGGGTTGGATGGGACGTGCCGATCAAACTACCAAGGTAAAGGGCATGTTTGTTCACCCTCAGCAGATTGCTGAGGTCGCCGCACGCCATCCAGAAATCAGACGTGCGCGCCTTGTAGTCGACAATATCAACCACGTTGATGTGATGATGCTCCACTGTGAGGTATCATTGGTCAGTGATGATCAGCTCAAAAATGCTATCACCCATTCGCTGCATGCAATCTGCAAATTAAAGGGCGATGTTACTTTATCTCAGCCTGGAACTTTGGCAAATGACGGCAAGGTTATCGACGACATTCGAACTTATGAATAACTGATCTTAATCATAAGGTTAGTGCTAGCACTACCTACCATTGTAGGCACGAATTGCCCGCGCGTAACCTTCCTTTTCTGCAGCCTCTTCCGGTCGACCCATATCTAGAAGCAGCAAAGCATAATTCTCGTAACCGCGCGCAACTTCAGAATGCTTTTCACCGAACGTACTTCGCATAATAACCATGGCCGCCCCAAAAAGATTTTCGGCATCTGCATAACTCCCCTTCTCGTGCAACAGACGCGCCCGGTTATGATAGGCCCTAGCACGATACTTTGAAGCAATCCGACTCATCCCATTTATTACGTGCGGATTATCGGCAAGCACCACGGTCATCACATCTAGTGCGCGACTGTAAAAATGCTCAGCATCAGCAAGTCGGCCCTGCTCATCGTACAGCCGCCCTAAGCTGTTGTAGCTTTCTGCAACATCGGCATGGCCATTGCCGAGGAAAGTTTCGCGGATTGTCAAGGCGCGCCTATACAGTGACTCGGCCTCTTCGTATTGAGCCTGCAGCCGATACAACTTTGCCAGGTTGAATACGAATGTAGCTGTTGTTGGATGTTCAGCACCAAACTCAGCTTCGCTCATATGAATCGCCTTTTGAGCATACGGTACAGCCTCGCGATAACGCTGATGCTTGAACATTTCTTTGACGTGCATCTGGATGTCTCGAAGCTCGACCGAGGACTGAGCAAATACATTGCTAATACTAGAAGCCCCCAGTAATCCGATTAAACAAATAAGAAAAATCCTAATCATCGATCGATCGCTCCGAAACAAGTTTACACTGACATAACCGTACCGCGTCGGAACACACCAGACAAGATTCCCACTTTACGTTGCTATCCATGGGTAATCAGAATGAACCGGCACGCCCTAACGTCGAGCAGAAAAAAAGTTTTTGAGCAGACGACTAGCGCGTACTTCGTTGATCCCACCATAAACCTCAGGATGGTGATTACAGGTCGGTTGATCATATAAACGCGGGCCGTTTTCGACTCCACCACCCTTCGGGTCTTTTGCGCCAAAATAGAGTCGGCGGACGCGAGCGAAGGAAATCGCCTGAGCGCACATAGGACACGGTTCGAGGGTAACGTACAGATCACAGCCAGTAAGGCGGGGTGTACCGAGTTTCTCCGCTCCTGCACGCAGCACTAAAATTTCTGCGTGTGCCACTGGATCACAATACTGCTCGACTCTATTCCCGTCCGCCGCCAACTCTTTCCCCCTTCCGTCGACAAGCACCGCACCCACGGGAACCTCTCCTCGCTCGGATGACGCGTGCGCGAGTTCTAAGGCTCTTTCCATGAACGTTTTCTGCGACATTCTGACACCCTGTCTGCTCCAGTTTTACATCTGGTTAAGAACACCAACATTGCACGGCAGTGCTCATAATATTATCCTGTGCCGATGTTGTCTCCCTCGCACCAGCCAGTGATTGGCGTCACGCTGGATCGCGAACCGGCCGGCGGCTATTCAAAGTTTCCGTGGTATGCCGTACGCGAAAATTATATGTGCGCGGTCTTACGCGCCGGGGGCCTTCCTGTAGCTCTGCCTCACGATGATCGAGTTGCTGATCAATACATGGACCTGGTGGATGGCATTCTAATCACCGGTGGTGCATTCGACGTTGATCCGGAGCTGTTTGGACAATCCAGGCACAACAGCGTAACGACCGTCAAGCAACAACGCACTGTCTTTGAATTAGCTATAACCCGGACGGCGTTAGTGCGTGATGTCCCTATACTCGGTATTTGTGGTGGCGAGCAATTGCTTAACGTAGCGCTTGGAGGCAGCCTTATCCAACACATCCCGGAGAAATCCGAGGGAACTCTTGCTCATGAGCAACCAAATTCAAGAGACCAAGCAGGCCACAGTGTCAGGATCATGCCGGGCACGTTCCTTCATGATATTGTCGGTGCGGACGAAATTGAGGTAAATAGTGCTCACCATCAGGCTGTAGCAGAAGTAGGTCCAGCGGGCATTATCAACGCTCTCGCTCCCGATGGCATAATCGAGGGAATCGAGGAGCCAGCAAAGCGCTTTTGCGTCGGTGTACAGTGGCATCCAGAATTTCACGTATCGCCGGGTGATAGTAAATTATTCGCCGCTTTTGTCTCCGCCTGTCGAGGATGACCCAAAAAGGATCAGAACGGATAGCTAAGCGGCTTGCACGAGCCGGCCTTTGTTCACGACGAGAAGGAGAGCGTTGGATCTACGAAGGCCGCGTAACTGTAGACGGCACAGTACTTACCAGCCCAGCAATGACCGTCAGCATCCATTCGTCAATAAAGGTCGATGGAAAACTTATTCCCACACCCACGGAACCACGTCTTTGGCTATACCACAAGCCATGCGGGCTATTAACCACTCACCGCGATCCCCAAGGTCGGCCAACCGTTTTCAATTCACTACCAGCTGAACTTCCCCGAATGATTTCCGTCGGACGTCTCGATATTAATTCGGAAGGACTTTTACTGCTCACCAACAATGGTGATTTAGCCCGTCGGTTAGAGCTGCCAGGTACGGGTCTGTTACGCCGGTACCGGGCACGTGTCCGTGGAAACTTAGATGGTTCAGAGCTCGAAACTCTCAAGAAAGGCATCATCGTTAACGGTGTACACTATGGCCCCATATTTGCCACACTTGACCGCCAATTACGACGCAATGCCTGGTTGTCACTAACCCTGAGAGAAGGTAAAAATCGTGAAGTGCGGCGGGCTTTAAATCATCTTGGGCTTGATGTGAGCCGCCTCATCCGCATCGGTTACGGCCCATTTCAACTGGGCAAGTTGGCGCCACGAGGACTCGCAGAGATCCCCCCTCAGCGAATTCAAAGATACACCAGTAGTCCATGAGAATCATTGGAGGATTGTGGCGCAGACGTCGGCTTCTAGTGCCAGCAGGACACGATATCCGTCCAACTGCCGACCGTACGCGTGAGTCCCTTTTTAGCATTTTAGAAAATTCAGGGAACTATGCGTGTTGGCCTTTAGCAGATGCGACTGTCCTTGATATTTTTGCCGGAACGGGCGCACTGGGACTCGAAGCATTGTCACGCGGTGCCAAACAAGCCGTTTTTATCGATGATAATGCTACATCGATTGCCACGGTCAATCACAACCTTGAGACACTAGAAGCAGCAGAGAGAGCAATAGTTCTTCTCCGAGACGCAACTCAGCCGGGTCCGTCCGTAGCAAGCGCAACCCTTGTGTTTCTTGACCCACCCTATCGCTCAGAGCTCGCAGAAAAGGCGCTGACTGCTCTTGTAAAAACTGGATGGCTGAATCCAGGCGCCTTAGCAATGGTGGAAACGGAAGAGAAAGAACTAATCATCCCACCCAGAAAGTTTACGCTCGTAGAAAAGCGTAATTGCGGCAATGCCAAACTCTGGTTTCTACGTTACTTCTGAAATCTGACGAACACAGAAAAAATGGAACTGCGCCGTCTTATTCATCACTTAACGGCGACCAAAGAGACGTTCAATATCTACAAGTTTAAGTTCCACATAGGTTGGGCGACCATGATTGCACTGACCAGACCTGGGTGTGGACTCCATTTCGCGCAATAAAGCATTCATTTCTCTAACATTGAGCCGCCTCCCGGCGCGTACGCTCCCGTGGCAAGCCATGGTGCTGCATACGTCTTCAAGCCGCTCCTTTAGAGGAAGAGTAACGGAATAATCATCGATCGCATCTGCAAGATCCTGCACCAGTCCCACTATATCCACCTCGCCCAGCAGAGCTGGTGTCTCCCTAACTAACACCGCACCATCCCCGAAAGACTCTAGCACCAAACCTAACTCAGTTAGCTGTCCAGAACGTGCGCACAATTTATCTGCACGCTCCGGTTCGAGTTCCACAACTTCCGGAATTAGAAGCAGCTGCCGCGTGACCCCTTTTTCGGAGAGCGACCGCTTCATCCCCTCATAAACCAGCCTTTCGTGGGCAGCATGCTGATCGACTATTACCAACCCATCAGACGTTTGGGAAACAACATAGGTATCGTGAACTTGACCGCGCGCTGAACCCAGCGGGAAGTTATGGAAGACATCACTTTCTATCTCTTCATTATTAGTAACGGGCTCAGTTGGCGCCATTAAAGGTGCTTGATAGGCTGACGCAGCCTCTCGAGGACTCCGCCCCAAAGAACTGGGTGCTCCCGAAACAGAACGAGACTCTCCAATAGGTTCCGGGTGGACCGCTCCTAGTGCAGCCCGTGAGACGGTCGTGGAGGCACGATGCCCTGCGTCATCAAGGGCATGGCGAAGTGCTCCGACAACTAAACCACGTACCATACCGGGCTCTTGGAACCGTACCTCTGCTTTCGAAGGATGGACATTTACATCTACAGCCGACGGGGCCAATTCGATGAATAACGCTACCAAAGGATGGCGATCATGCGCCAACAAACCAGAGTACGCGGCCCGCAAAGCCCCAAAGATCAGCTTGTCTCGCACAGGCCTTCCATTGACAAACAGGAACTGGAGACGAGCGTTGCCTCGGTTAAGCGTAGGCAAACCAGCGTAACCAGTCAGCCTGGCACCGTCTCGCTCAGCTTTGAGAGCGACGGCATTTTCAGCAAAATCCTTGCCCATTACCTCAGCAAGCCGGTTTAAACGCGCTTCCATTAACTCACCCTGGGCCGCATCGTAATGGAGCCGAGTTCGATCATCCGTGATCAACGTAAAAGTGATATCCGGCCGCACCATGGCAAGTTGATTCACAACATCAACGGCCGCCATTGTTTCGGCTCGTGCAGTTTTCATAAATTTAAGCCGGGCAGGCGTGGCGAAAAATAAATCGCGAACCTCAATTAAACTACCTTGACCAAAAGCCGCCGGCACAACTGCCCCGAGGGCACCGCCCTCCACTTCCAGCATCCAAGCTTGTTCGGCACCAATCCCGCGGCTGGTCAACGTCAATCGGCTGACGGCCCCAATAGCAGGCAGAGCCTCACCGCGGAAGCCAAGCCAACGAATCTCGGCGAGATCATCTCCTGGTAGCTTCGAAGTAACATGTCGACTGACCGCAAGTGGCAGCTCTTCCGGGGTCATGCCTCGCCCGTCATCCGTCACTGAGATTAGTGTTTTCCCGCCGTCGCGCAATGCAATTAGAATGCGATTGGAATCGGCATCCACTGCATTTTCAACCAACTCCTTAATTACCGCCGCGGGGCGTTCTACCACTTCACCGGCAGCAATTCTGTTAACCAAACTCTCAGGTAAACGTCGAAGCTCTGGCATACCCGAACTCATTTAAATTTTCCTAGATAATGACGAGCCAAACTTTTGCCGTGTTCGACAGCAGGCTGGTCGAAGGCGTTCAAACCTAAAAGATCCGCCGCAAGAATCACCTCCAACATAAAATGCATTAGAAGCGCGCCCAAAGTCTCTTCTGTTAAACTATCAAGATGAAAACGCCGCACAGGCCGTCCCTTATCAATCAACGCTTGCGCTGTTGCCTGATACTCCGCTGCCATTAGATCGCCAATTGCGTGTCCATACAAACCATCAACCGTCGGATCATCCGCTAACGAGAATTCAAGTCTCTTGCCCAACCCTAATGTGTCCGTTGTTATGAATGTGAACATTTTATCGGGTGGACCATCGAGATAAAGCTGCAACTGGCTATGCTGGTCCACTGTCCCAAGTGCGTTGATCGGAGTGATACCAAAACCGTTTTTCCCAAGAGACTCGGCAAAAAGCTGCCGATGCCAGAGAGCAAAACTCTCCAAGCGATCACAATAAGGCATCAATACATTCACCGTGACACCGTGCTTTTTAGCCAGCCCCACTGCTAACGCCGCGCCGCATGCTGGTTCCGAATCTCGAGGTTGACGAGCTTCAAGGGTAGATCTCAGTACGGCTTGAGAACCTGCCAGCACCGCCTTGCTATCGATCCCGACGATCATTGCTGGTAATTGCCCCACTAACGAAAGGACAGAAAAGCGCCCGCTTATGTCAGGGTCATGATCGAGAATACGCAGCGACAAACGTGTAGCATACTCTCTGAGCGGATTATTGCCGGGCTCTGTAATCACGATAAAATTCTCTGTTAGGGCCGCTTCCCCGACTAGCTTGGAAACAGCTGTCAAACAAATCAAAAATTGGCCGATGGTGGAAGTTGTTTTGCCCGACTTGCTGATGGTAATAAACACCGTGCTCCTAAGATCGAGACGATCGAGCAAACGATCTAGGCTATGGGGGTCAATATTGTCAAAAAAATGAATCTGCGGTTCCCCTGGGCCACCACGCGGGTCTTCCGCCAACGCAGCAAGCGTGCGACCGCCAAGACTGGAACCGCCGGTACCAAGCACCACAACCTGCCCCGCACGGCAACGAATTTTATCTGCTAACTTAACTGCTGTACTCAATTGCCCGCCTGCGTTAGGCAAGTGCAACAACGGCAATTCGTGATTTTCGTATGCCTTCCGCAAACGATTTAGGGCAGGACTACAATCCTTTAATACATCTTCAAAGGCATGATCCGATAGCCGAGTTGTCCCGGGTTCGCGTGCGATGCAACCATTAATGTCCTGATGATAAATCACGCCCAACCACCCTCATAGTTTTTTGGCGGCTATGTAATATTTTGGTGCGTACTGGGATATCAAGTCTTTGTCACTGCTTCAGTTCTTATCTTAAAAGTGTCTATCTATTACAATGGCGGGCTCGTCCTTTCCCAAAAACATGCTTCCCACTAAGAAGGCGCAGTGTGGCATGACAAAAACCGTCATTAAGACTATTATTTGCGTCTGATTGTTGGAGATTCGCCATAGGTAACCGGCAATCCAGCAGCGGCATTTTCTCGCAGCCGCTCCGCTTCAGCGACCGGATCAATGATCAATGAGCTATCTGCATCACCCTGCCAAAACATTAAATCATCGACGAATCTGCCATCCTCAACCATATAAATTCCATTTTCTCTATCAATAGTTTGACGGATCCTTGCATCAGTGTTGAGCGCCCCAGCACCTGCCAAAAGGGCTGTCTCTCCCTCGGAGCGATCTGCTGCAGGCCCATCATCTAAACCCAAGAGAATGCGCTCGGCTTGCTGACGCAAATCGACATATTGGGCTTGTGCTGCTCCTGGCGTGGGCGGGCGCAAATCGAAATTTGGCGGTAAGGATAGAGGCGCCCGCTCCACGACGAGATATTCATCCGGACTTTGTTTCTCTATACCGAGCGTCTGCCGTGCTGCTTGTAAACTGCATGCCGCTAGCCAACTGGCTGATACAGCCATCATGCAAGCCTCGAGCCAGTATCGTTGAAACCTACTGACATTCATTTTAGATCTAACTTACTGCGTCCATATCGTTCCAGCAATGATGCCAAGACAAAGAGAGCAACGCCAATAGTAATCGCACTATCCGCAACATTAAAGGCCGGCCAATGCCATCCGTAAAGGTGAAAATCCAAAAAATCCACCACCGCTTTATGGACCAACCGATCAATCACATTGGCGAATGCGCCACCAATAATCATACCCAATGCGGCACAGACAGACCGGTTAGTGCTGTTAGCAAGCCATCGCATCAGAATTATTGATACAATCAGCGCTAAAGCTACCAAAATGTATCGGGTCAATTCACCTTCACTAGAGAAAAGCCCGAAACTTATTCCAGTATTCATAACTACGACTAGGTTAAGAAAGGGAGTGACAGGGACACCTTGGAACGGCCCAAGCACACTCAAGGTTATAATCTTGCTGACCTGGTCAACAACAATAACCAAGCCCGCAATAGCTAGACCAAAATAGAGCATTCTTCAGCGCACGAGGATCAAGACCCAACAGCCGATATACACCGTTCACATAAGCCCGGGCGATCAGTGCATAGACCCACACTGGCCAAATGTTGCCAACACCGGCTGCATTTTTTACCCTGCGCCATAGTCACTGTGACCGCGATGTCAGACACTTCGTCCAGCCTGAAACCTTCCGGCAGAGCCTTCTCCAACGACGATGATACTTCCGACGCGATTGCAAGTTCAGCCATATCCAGCGTGTCAGTTAAACGGGCGTCGGCAGGATCAGTGAGATAAATATGCACGGCTGCTTCAAGGCTAGAACCGATCCGTTTCTCCGTTCGTTCCACTTCAAGCGCGCCTGTCACGACACGACGAATTTCACGTACCCTGTTCCACCGTATGGCCAAATCCGGATCATGCCAAACAGTTGGAAGATCCGGAAAGAGACACAAGTGAACACTGTCATCCTTGGATGGAAAACGAGAAAGCCACGCCTCCTCGGAAGTGAAAGGCAAGGCCGGTGCCAGCCAGGCTGTTAAACAATTAAACAAATAGTCGAGCACAGTCCGAGCGGCACGCCGACGTTTGCTGCCGGATACATCACAATAAAGCGCGTCTTTTCGGACATCAAAATAGAATGCTGATAGATCTGTCGCACAAAAATTATGTAAAGCACTGTAAAATGTGTGGAAGGAATAATCTCTGACGGCAGAACGCAGTGTCACATCTAGTTCCCCCAGGCGATGCAGAACCCAACGTTCCAGTTCTGGCATGTCTGCCAACGGCAATCGTTCCATTTCATCGAAATTATTCAAATTGCCCAATAAATAACGCAACGTGTTCCGGAGACGACGATAGTTATCAACCAATCCCTTAACAATTTCCGGCCCAATGCGCATGTCCTCAGTATAATCCGTGGTTGCAACCCAAAGACGAAGAATATCCGCTCCGCTTTGCTCAATTACGCGCTGAGGCGCAATGACATTGCCAAGCGATTTCGACATTTTTCGTCCCTCACCGTCCATAACAAAACCGTGCGTAAGAACCTCTCGGTATGGAGCACAACCTCTTGTACCGCAGGCCTCGAGAAGCGATGAGTGAAACCAACCGCGGTGTTGATCAGATCCCTCCAGATAGAGATTCGCGGGCCAAGTCTGAGTATCGTCCGGCTCAAGCACAAAACTATGAGTGGAACCCGAATCGAACCATACGTCGAGGATGTCCTTGACCTGACTATAATCTTTAGGATTGAGATCAGGACCTAGAAAGCGGGCTGGATCCGCGGTAAACCAGATGTCTGCACCATATTGTTCCACTTCCTTCGCAACACGCTCAATAACCTCTGGGTCACGCAACGGCTCATCAGTTTTCTTATGCACAAACACCGCAATTGGGACCCCCCAAGCACGCTGGCGCGACACACACCAGTCAGGCCGTGCCTCCACCATTGAACGGATACGGTTGAGACCAGTCGCGGGAACCCATCGCGTTTCATCTATCGCACGGAGAGCAGTGGCCCGCAAACCAGATTCATCCATGCTGATAAACCACTGAGGTGTGTTTCGGAAAATTATTGGTTTTTTAGACCTCCATGAATGCGGATAAGAGTGAACATAGTTTTTGGTCGCAACCAACGCCCCAAATTCAGCAAGCTGCCGAATAACATCTGGATTCACCTTGTACACGTGTGCACCGCTAAATAACGGCACTTCTGGGAGGAATGAACCATTGTCACTGACAGTGTCAGGAACCTCAAGACCATGTCGTTGGCCAAACTCAAAGTCATCCGCCCCATGACCCGGCGCAATGTGAACAAACCCTGTGCCCTGGTCAGTGGAAACGAAAGAACCAGCGTATAATGGTGCTTCAGTGGCATACCCTGCATCAAAGAGGGGGTGATGGGTAAGGGTGCCCGAAAGATCCTCCCCACGCATGCTAGAAATCTGGCACCAGCTCTCAACTCCCGCGTGCTCAGCAACAGATTGAGCCAATGACTCGGCTATTACTACCCGCTCACCTTGACGCATTAGTGACTCAGGTCTGACAGCCTCGACCTCATATACCCCGTATCCGATGTCAGCACCAAATGCGATTGCTCTATTACCAGGAATCGTCCACGGAGTGGTTGTCCAAATGATAATTGACGAACCCTCTAGCGCATCATTAAATCCCTTAATTACTGGAAAGCGCACGTAGATTGCCGTTGAGGTTATATCTTTATACTCGACCTCGGCTTCGGCCAATGCTGTCTGCTCAACTGGTGACCACATCACCGGCTTAGCGCCCTTGTAGAGCCCGCCATTTAGTAAAAACTTACCCATCTCACGTACGATTTGAGCCTCCGCCTCAAAACTCATGGTCAGGTAGGGACGATCCCAAGCCCCGAGAACAGCAAGGCGTTTAAAGTCTGCCATTTGAGCGCTGATCCAATGATCAGCGTAAGCGCGGCACTCCTTGCGAAATTGGTCAACCGGAACAGTGTCCTTGGACTTCCCTTTCCGGCGATACTCCTGCTCAACTTGCCATTCGATGGGGAGTCCATGACAGTCCCAGCCTGGAATAAAGTGTGCGTCGTAGCCCATCATTTGCCGGCTGCGGTTAACCATATCCTTGAGAATTTTATTCATTGCGGTGCCGATATGAATCGGCCCGTTAGCGTAAGGTGGCCCATCATGCAAAATGAATTTTTCGCGACCTTTTGCGGCCTCGCGCAAGCGCGGCCATAAACGGATTTTTTCCCAGCGCGCGAGTAGTTTCGGCTCGCGAGCAGGCAATCCCGCTTTCATCGGAAAGTCAGTCCGAGGTAAAAATAACGTTGCTTTGTAGTCGGTATCTACCATGGTCTGCGTTTTATACGCGATCGATCAGCGCACGAAAGGTTTTTAAGTAAGCATTAACCCTACTGATTAAACGCCGTGCGCCCAATATCGGTAGGTGGTTTGGAGCCAGCTAACATAAATTGTGCAACACGAGCGTCCTCATCCATTTGTTCGGTTAGTGCATCGATGCTCTCGAATTTTTCCTCTGGACGGATCCAATTAAAAAAGGCGACACGCAAATATTTTCCATAGAGGTCGCCATCATAGTCAAATAGGTGCACTTCCAGAGTCGGAATATTGGTTTTAAACATAGGTCGAATACCCGCATTGGCGACTGCAGCATACCAGTCAGTGCCCTGACTACTGACCACTCCACACCATACCGCGTAAATTCCGTAGGCCGGAATCACATGGTCTCCAAACTCCATATTAGCGGTTGGGTAGCCCAATTCACGGCCGCGCGCGTCTCCTTGAACCACCCGGGCCTCCACTTCCCACATATGCCCAAGTATCGCTGCCGCCAGACGCGGTTCACCGCGCTGCAAATAAGAGCGCACTCGCGTAGACGAGTAAAGCTCACCGGCGTTCCCTATGGGTGACACTTCGGTAACTCCGAAACCAAACTCTTGACCGGCACGAGCAAGAAATTGGCAATCACCGACTCGACTCTTGCCAAACCGATAGTCATGGCCAACTACGACGTGGCAAGCACCTAAGTCATCAACCAAAACCTCGCGGACAAAATCCTCCGGAGTTTTTTGACTAAAGGCGTTGGAAAAAGGCAACATATAAAGGATTTCAACACCGCATTCGCGCAATCGTCTGACCTTAACCCTAAATGGCGAAAGGCGCCGCGGTGATGTCTCGGGCCTAAGCACCATTACTGGGTGTGGCTCAAAAGTAAGCACACCGAGTGGCACACGCTCAGTATGCGCCAATTCAGCTGCACGACCGATAACACCGCGATGTCCGAGGTGAACACCGTCGAAATTCCCCAGTGCCACTATCGCACCCCGAGAAGAATTTGGTAACGCTCGATATCGACGAATTATTTGCATTTAGTGGCAGCTCTAGCTTAATCAAATACAGCGCACAACTAGCCCTATCGACAGTGTAACGGTTTCCGTTTGCCGTTACCCCTAGAATGCCTATGTACTGCTTGTTTTCGTGGAATTAAATCAAAGCGACCTAAGAAAAGCAATCAGGGCATCGCGATCCCCCTCCGGCATCGCGCGCACTACCTCACGAGCAGCCGTAGCCTCACCACCGTGCCAAAGAATTGCCTCTAAGAGCCCGCGTGCGCGACCATCATGCAGGAAAAACCGGTGCAGGTTGACGCGTCGGACCAACCCAATCCCCCAAAGCGGTGGAGTTCGCCATTCCCGACCCGAGGCTTCAAAGTCAGGCCGTCCATCAGCTAGACCTTCACCCATGTCATGGAGCAAAACATCCGTGTATGGATGGATACTCTGCTCCGCTAATTCAGGCAGCGCGGTGACAGTACCTGTAGTCAGATTCGGTGTGTGGCAACTCACGCAGCCCGCATAAGTAAACAAGCGCTCACCTCGGCGCACGGTCGGATCCTCTACATTGCGTCGCGCGGGTACTGCCAATGATCGAGCGTATAGCACCAGCTTTTCGAGACGCTGATCGTCGAGCTCTGGTACACCTCCATTAGGCGCAGATAGGCAGGCAGTCTGAGCGGGAGGACAGTTCTCGTTCGGAAAAAGCGACGTGGTAATACCCATATCACTAACCGCAGCACTAGCTACCTGCTGGTAAAGACTCGCGACATTCGCTTTCCAACCAAATCTGCCAAGTGCGAGGCGCTTCGCCACCGGGTCCCATACACGGTTGACACGGCCTGATATTCCGTCGCCATCTATATCATCTGGATCGGCGCTAGCCTCAATCACCGTCGCCTCAATCGCCTCCAGCAAACCGAGGCCGTGGGTCGCCGGAGCTACTCGAGGCGAATACATTGCGTCGTGACCTAGCGGGCCATAATTGAGTTCGGAGAACTCATAGATCGGCGCACGCAAGGAATAAGGCTGGCCGTCAGCGAATACGCCGCCAACCTCACGGTAGCGTATTGTCGCTCGCCCTTCCTTGGGCACGCCAAGAATACCCTTGTCCTGAAGTTGCGAGCCATAAATGGGGTGGGGCACCGGCCCGCCATTGATTCCAACGCCAGGCACACTCAAACGAACCAACATCGATTTCATTGGCTCTTCTGAATTTTTCGGCGGGCGGCCGCGCCCATCCTTCAGGTGACAACCCGAGCAAGATACCCGGTTGAAGGTAGGTCCCAATCCGTCCAGGCTATCCACTGAGGCAGGCGCAATCACCCAGTTGCGGCGAAAGAGATGGCGCCCAAAGGCGAAAGAACGGAGCCGACTCGGATCAAGATTGGCCAACGGCGCTGAAAATGCCTCGCGGGTATCTAAATAAGTCGTTGTAGTGCCGCCAGAAAGGGCGCTCGTCGGAAAAGTTTCCAATGGCACAGGATCGGCTAAATTGTGCCAAACCCATCGATTCCAATCCATCGCGTAAGGCATCCCCTTGCCCGGAACATAATCATCTTCGGGACCCATTGGGAGCACCGGCACGTCTGACTGCTTGCGACGAGTGTCAGCTCCAAAAGGGGAACTCACACCAAAAGTAATAATTAAAATCAAGCAAACCGCAAAAACACGTAGCAACCGATAGCTCCTTTAAAATTCAACGCTAACGAAGATTCTCATTCTCGCCTTACTTCACCATCATTAACATTAATGGCAAGGTCGAGTTGCGCACCTACTTCTCTTATAAGGGCCGCCTGTGTCATCAACGCGTCAACGGCCAACTCTGCATTTTCACGTGCGATGCTACCGTAAGGTGAGGCCAAAACAAGATCAAAGGGTGAGCCAATCCTTTTTACCAAAGATATCGTTCGAGCCAGTACCTCAATCATGCGCTGATTCAAATTGGGATTTATCTTTTCAACAAGATCACTGATCCCAACACCATAGTAGTCGCCGTAGCGGCCGAAGTAGACGTTCTCAATCCCAAGCGCATTATACAGAAAATCATTATGGGTATTGTCGCTAAAGCAAGAGTGCTCGTCCTCCGGATCACCACTATCGAGAGGTACTGCTATTCGCTCTGAAGCCAATTCGAATTGGGACATGATCAGAATCCCAGTGAGAATATAAGCCAAAGTTTTGTCTTCTGGCATCGCGCGAAACGCTGCCGCGTAGTTGTCGGTGGCAGGTCGCCATTCGGCGACAAGGAACTCATGGTCCTCGACTAGCTGTGCAGTCACTAATTCGAGATATTGCCGCCGGCGATCATTAACGTTTATCCCGGATTCAAAATCGCTAACGGGTCGGGTCCCCGGCCCGACTTCGTTGAGGTCCTGACCCCACAGCAGAAACTCGATAGCGTGGTACCCTGTGGATACATCGCGATCATCATCAGTCTGATTACTAGACAGAATTGATATCCGAGTTAGCTCAATAGACTCATCATTGATAATTCCGGCCGACGGGTTCCCGTGAACATAATCAATATAGGCCTCGTTAAGAGGCCACGAATTCAACCGCCCCTCCGGGCCCTCCACATCCCTCGCAGGGTCATAATAATCAATCGGACCACCATAAAAACGGAACGCCTCCGATTGGCCGTAGGCCGCTCGTGCAGTCAGCCAAGACTCCCGAGCGCGCTTAAGAGACGGTTCATCAGGTGTCTCAAGCAATGCCTGAATTGACTTTTCAAGTGCTCGAACACGGCTGAGACAATCTTTGTAGGTCCGATAAACCAGTTCAGCATAACTTTCTATTTGGGGCTTTGCCGACGGCACACCATTTGCCCAGGAAGATTGCGCCGGCAGCACTGGCCCAAACCATATTGCTACCGTTACAGAGGCAAGGCCTACTAACCTTAAAATGCCCCTAAAATAAGTCATTCAATCGATCCTACGTGTACGGGCTTCCCACGAGCCATATCAACACCCATGAGTACTCTCCGATAATGCAAATCATTCTCAATATCAACCTATGGCTACTAATTTGGTGTGCCCCTCTATATCTGATGGGTCTATTTGAATTGACGACACCTTTATCGCTCTCTAGGTTCGCCCCAATTGTTCAACCAACAAATACCAACTTACACCATGACTGACTCGGATGCCGGCACCCTGGACGATAGCCGCTCCACCCATTCGCAGGGTAGGCTAGAACGTTTGTTGCGGGCAGGGGCCTTTGTGGTAACTGCCGAAACCACGCCACCCGTTAGCGCCGACCCAGCAGCTCTGCTCGAAGTTACCGAAGATCTGCGTGACTGGGCCGATGCCGTCAACGTCACGGATAGCGCAGGCGCTAAATCGCATATGGCAAGCCTAGTTGCAGCGTCACTGTTAATGCGAGCCGGCATTGAACCAATCCTCCAGTTCACGGTTCGGGATCGCAATAGGATTGCACTGCAAAACGATCTTTTGGGTGCTGGAGCACTTGGTATCTCTAATATTTTATGTTTGACGGGGGACAATATTTCGGCAGGCGATCAACCGGACGCCAAGATGGTCATGGACCTGGATAGCCGAGGCCTAGTGTCATTGGCGCGCGATATGCGCGACAGCCGCCAATTGCCAACTGGGCGACCGATCGAGAAGGCCCCGGGTCTTTTCATCGGCGCCACGGATGCACCACAGGAGCCCGACAATGAATGGAGTGCAACCGCTCTGCAGTCCAAGGTCGACGCCGGCGCTGAGTTTTTTCAGACCCAATTTTGTTTTGATATCGATCTTGTACGGCGCTACATGGAGCGTCTTGAGAACGAAGGCGTATTAGAACGCGCCTACTTCCTGATAGGAATTGGCCCAATCGCGTCTGCCAAATCGGCGCGTTGGATGAACCAAAACCTTTTCGGTGTGGATATTCCGGAAAGTCTCATTGGTCGCCTGGAGCAAGCTACCAACCAACAGGCTGAAGGCCGCCGGGTCTGTCTCGAGTTAATACAACAATTACGTGAAGTCACCGGCGTATCCGGTGTGCACCTCATGGGGCCACAAGCAGAACGGTCAGCGGCCCAAGTCATCGCCGACTCCGGAATTTTGAATGAACGGCCTGAAGTCGCATGACCACACAGGGCGGGGCTAGACTAAACGCGTAAATCGACGTTGGCTTAGCGACCTTCTACCCGCCAAGCCATAAGCGCACCACCAAGCAACAACAAAAGCAGCAAAAACTCTGGTAAAAGCGGCGCCTGAAATAGCCCGCTCACGCGATATTGTTGGTTAACAACTAGACCAATCCATCCCGGGCCCATCGTGTTTCCAGTACCGCGCACTCGGCGTACTTGTGGAACACCTTTTTCCTCCAGCCACACAACCGAGCCGCCAGTAGCCGTGGCAATGGGCTCTACCAAGATCTCGGTCGCGCGCATATCTGCTACTTCTAACGGATTTGCCACTCCGACCATAGCAACTGCCGATTGCTCGCCATGTTTCAGCTGATAAAGCCCACTACGGGGAACAGAAATAGTCGCCGTGGCTCGGCCGCCACCTACATCAACCAATGTTACGTCCTCACTTTTTCCATCAGGCCCTATGATAGTAACGGGGCCCCTAATTGGAGCCAAACTTCGCCTGGAGATATGGATTCGTTGCTGGTTAGCGTCCGCCGACAGAGATTCCTCCTCTAGGTCGGGCTGTTTCATTAACCAGTGTACCAACCTCCGCAACAAATCCTGCTGGGGCCCACCTCCCTCGAAACCTCGCGCCCACAACCATGACTGATCTGACAAGAGTTGCGCGACACGACCCGCACCAATGCGATCTAGGACCAGCAAAGGACTGTCCTCGGCACCGCGCATTAGAACCTCTCCACGCACAATTTCTGCCTCTATAAGGCGAAACCACCGGCCCCAAGGCGGGTCACCCGCAATCATTTCACCCTTGCCTGCCGTGTGGAGACTCGTCGTAACGGGATGCCGGCCACCTTCGTCGGACAGCCGGGGCCGATAGGCCGTCTCATACACCTTGCCCGTGGGCCGAGCTGGTAGGATCGCCGCTAGAGGTGTTGTCGCCAGACTAAGTGAAGATGCGAACGAAGGCCCGGCAATGTCAAGCACCGCTCCTCCGGCCAACACGTAGTCTACCAAGTTGCTAAGATAGGGTGCCGGAAGGATACCTCGGCGATGGTAACGGTCGAAGATGACCAAGTCGAATTTCTGCAAATTTACTGAAAACAATTCGCTGCTTGGAAACGGAATCAATGATAGCTCGCTCACCGGAGTCAGGTCCTGTTTGTTTGGCGGGCGCAAAATTGTGAAATGTACCAAATCGACAGCAGGATCTGCCTTTAGCAGGTTGCGCAATGTCCGTAATCCGGGCCCAGGCTCACCGGACACCAGCATGACTCGCAACCGATCCCGAATACCGTTGATCAGCGCGACCGCACGATTGTTGTCAAGGGTGAGCTCTGACGGGCCAGGTTCAATATATAGTTCAAACGCCGTCAAACCCTCATGGTCGAGCACAATTTGGATTTCGTTGGTCACCCCAATCTCAACCGTTGTGCGGAGAACGTCCTTCCCATCCGCACGCAGCGTGATGGGGATAACCTCACCCTCGGCATTGATATCATCCACACGTACAGCAATCGCCACCGAATCTCCCACAATCGCGTAACTTGGCATCTCTTCGATCACTAGGCGACGATCTAACTCACCTCGATTGCCTGTAAGTAGAACGTGGATCGGCCCAGCATAGGCGATATTGGCCGAATTTTTCGGAACATCATGGACCTGACCGTCGGTAATAATGATGGAGCCTGCGACACGCTCGGGCGGAACGTCGGACAGCACCTCTTGAAGTGCCTCAAATAGGCGAGTGCCCTCACCAGCGTTACTTTCATCGACCACGATTGACCGCAACTCGAGGTCTCGCTCCTTTTGAAGACGAACCCGAAGTTGCTCAGCTACCGTCGTTGCCAGCTCTAGTCGATTATTGGTGCGCTGGCTAAGCGTCTGATCAATCACCAACGCCGCTATATCCGGGAGATACTGGCGTTGCTCCCTAATGAGCGTTGGATTGATTAGGACCAGATACCCTGCACACAAAAATACTGCACGCCACCATATTCCGCATGCATGCGAAATCAATGCAAACAACAAAATTGAGATGCCCACCACTGCTACGGTCGCCAAGACGCCCCAAGGCAAGCCTGGATTAAAATCGATACCCGTTGCCTGCATTATTCCGCTACTCAATTGCCGTGCTTTCGGCGCGTTTGAGTCGGCGCAAAATTGCAGGAATATGCACCTGATCCGCCTTGTAGTTGCCAGTTAGAGCATACATGGTCAGATTAATCCCAAAACGAAATGCCAATTCGCGTTGACGTTCTCCGCCTGGTACGATCGGAAACAACGGGCTGCCGCTGGGAGATAATGCCCAAGCCGCAGCCCAGTCGTTGCCTCCAATCACCAGGGATGACACACCGTCATTCACCCCGCCCTGGTACTGCTCTACCCAAACATCACCACTTTCCCATCGCCCTGGGAAATGATCGATCAGGTAGAAAGACTGGGTGAGCGCATGACCCTGAGGGACTATCGATAAGGACGGCAGATTAAGGTTGCCAAGCATTTGTTGCAGGAGGCCAGTGGAGCGCGCTTTCGCTCTTTCGATTTGGCCACGGAACGCTTGATCTCTTGTATCCAAAAGAATCATACCACCCACCCGCAGATAGTGATCAATATTGGCGAGGGCATCGCTGGACAGAAGTGACTGTTGATCAGTGACTGGCCAATAAAGCAATGGATATAGGATCAAGCTGTCCTTCTCAGGATCAACCGCTACGGGCAGTGCAGGCTCCACGGCGGTGCGTTGCCTCAATACCCAACTCAGTCCTATAAGCCCCGCGCGGCTTATTGAATCGATTTCATCATCGCCAGTGATAACGTATGCCAAGCGCACCGCTCGAGTAGCTTCTACAAGAAACTCGTCGTTCAAACTTTCGAGCACTTCTGACTCACCGGCGCCAGAGATAGTTGTTTGTGCGTAGGTAGGTACACCATGCGTCAGCGCCAATACCGACAAACACAACAAGAAAACTCCCGCTGAGCCCAGTCTCTGCTGCCGCCCTAGCGGCAACAACCCCCGCATCCACAACACGATCATGTAATCAGCCAAAGCCAAAATCATAGCGCTCAGCATGAGCCACGAACGTAGGTTCACCTGACGATCTCTGCCAAAACTGACACTCTCAATTCCCGCGGGCAGATTAGTAATTGGAACCAACTCATCAATTTTGTCACCCAAATTAAGTGCCCGCCGAACCATGGAAGTACCGTAAAGACCTGGAGGATGTCCTGAATCAGGTATCTGGCGCCTGATATCGCCAGCCTGAATCGCAAATGAGTCGGCGTTTGGTGGTCCTAACCGACCGAATCCGTCGAGCACTCTCAACGGTGGCAGCAAATCGACCCCAGGTTCGTCACCTACTCCTTCACCGAGTTCAATAACACGGCGCAACATATCTACAAACAATCCCGACAGGGCTAGATTAGACCAGTCTGTGTTGGCTGAGGTGTGAAATAGGATTAGCCATCCATCGCCTTTGCTCAAGCCAGTGACCAAGGGTGTTCCGTCCACCAACCGGGCCCACGTGCGCGCATTCATCTCCGGTGACGGCTCGGCCAAAACCTGACGGTTAATCACCACGTCGTTTGGAATCTCTAGTTTTGCGAAAGGCGAGCTATCCCCAAAAGGTCCAAGCGGCATAGGCTCTTGCCACGACAAGGCACCGCCAAGCGAACGTCCACCAGTGTTGCGAAGCGGCACCGGCACTAAAGTGTCTATACCAGCTGCAAGACGCGGGCCCGCAAAACGAACTAAGACGCCCCCCTGCTCGATCCAAGCTTCGAGTGTCTGACGATCCTGTTCAGGCAAGTGCCCGACATCGGCCAGCATTAACACCGACAAACCATTTTTGGTCAGTAACTCGATGTTCCCGTGTCGGACTTCGTTATATGGGTTCAGTGCACGCTCGAGATAATACAAGTCGGACAGTAGAGGCTGATTACTTTCAAAGCCACCGCCTGAGATTAATCCGACAGGACGCCGCCGCCACCGTTCATCCAACAAGAACACTGCGCCTGCGCCAGGAACACCCTCGATATCGAGACGAAAAATTTCGTTCCGCAAGCTAACCGGAATATCAAACAGCTGTTCGCTCAATTTCTCATCTGCAGCAAACTTAATCGGCACCCGATCAATTAACCTTCCGTCTTCAGTTGTCGCACGTATCCAGACTGTCGATCTCGGGCCGACCTCGGGTCTAAGCACTCGCGCAACAAGACTCGAACCGGAATCGCGGGGCGCTAACAAAACCATAGCGCGGCGGCGCGGCGATTCCGTATAGACTCTCACCTTCCCGAAGCCCTGTAGGGCCTGAGCGAAGGCTAAAGTTTGGGCGGGAGCACCCACGTGCAAACCATCACTTAACCACGCGACTAAAGCCTTGTCTCCAATGGTTTGTTTAACCTCCTTGCGGCTTAGACTCGTTAATAACGCCTGGCGATCTACCGGCCAGGGTTGTGGTGTGAGCGCCTGAATAAATTGACCAGCCTCTTTCGGGGTTAACAGATCACTGACTTCTATGGCGGCGTCGCCGCCAGCACTCGGGCGAGGTGCAGCACGAGCCATTATGATGTTGCGGTCCTCCCTATCCGCCTGTCCTATCAGAGCCTTCAAAGTTTCGAGCCGTTTCTTCCAACCCATTGCCGAGGTCCAACCATCGTCAATTACAACTAACAATGGCCCCGATCCGGATAGCCGAGGCAATGGATTTACCAATGGGCCTGCGACTGCAAGAATTATCAGGGTTGCGATTATTAGACGGAGCAACAATAACCACAGCGGGGTCTTATCCGGCGTCTGTTCTTGCCGACGCAGACCAAAAAGAAACCGGACCGCCGGAAACTGAATTAAACGAGGCGCCGGGGGATTAACTTTGAGCAGCCACCATATGACTGGAAGAACAACCAGCGCACCTAATGCCCATGGCACAGCAAAACCCAACGTAGCGAGTCCAAAGGTCATCGGAAATAAGTCCCCCTCAGAACAATCGGCCTAGACTGCCGGAAAGCGTTAAATAAAGCGAAAGCAGCGCCATTTCGGGAGGACGGTCGGTCCGATGACTCAAAAAATTCCACCCCGTTCGACTTGTTATAGCCGACAGGTTCTCACGGTGCAGTGTTAGACGCTTTGAATAGTCGGCGCGAACTGCTTCGACCCGGCCTATTACAGTCTCTCCCTCACCTTCCAAACCCGTAAAACGGGCGCGACCTGTGAATGGCAAGGTCTCTTCCGCCGGATCCAACACCTGGGCCAGATGGCCAGCCAGCCCCTGTCCGGCAAACCATTTAATAATATCCTCCAGATCGCCAGGCGGCTCCAGAAAATCACTAATCAACACTACGTGCGCATGACGTGGTAGCTTCATCCGTGGCGGAGTACTGATCTGAGGTATTGCGTCTTGCCCAGTTATTGCCTCTGCCAAACGCGGAAGCGCCCCGTTCCCACGTAACGGTTTACCCCCATATTGAACCAATCCTACCTGCTCACCAGCGCGTAGCAACAGAGAGGCAAGTGCTAGAAGCAAGAGCTTGGCTCGGATCGCTTTAGACTCTGGCACTTCCTTAGAGTGATATTCCATTGATGGTGATCGATCACACCACAACCACACACTTTGAGATGCTTCCCATTCTTGTTCTCGGACGTAGACCCGCTGTGATTTGGCAGACTGGCGCCAATCAATCAACGATACGGGATCGGTTGGCTGATAACGACGAAACTGCCAAAATGTCTCGCCTGGGCCTGATCGTCGCCGGCCATGAACACCTTGAAAGACCGAGGCAGCGACTCGTTGTGCGGCGATAAGCAGTGGCGGGAACGGAACAGCGATGGATTCGGCGCGTCGCTGCAAATCCTGCGCCGACTTTGCCATCACCTAAAACCTCATCCGTTTTCTATAATTGAGAAGTGCGTAAATTATCTAGGCAAACGGTGCGCACATTTGCTCAATCACTTGCTCGAGCGTCAAGCCTTCAGCACGTGCAGTAAAACTGATGTTCATCCGATGGCGAAGCACCGGCGGCGCCAATGCTACCACGTCATCGATTGATGGTGAGACACGCCCATCGAGTAGCGCTCGGGCGCGCGTTGCCAACATTAAAGCCTGACCCGCTCTGGGCCCGGGGCCCCATGAAACATTGTCAGCCACCAGCTTAATGTTACTGGTTTTAGGGCGCCCGGAGCGAATGAGTTCCAAGATCGCCTCCACCACGCTCTCACCTACGGGGACAGTTCGCACCAGCCGTTGCGCAGCACACAGCTCCTCCGCCGTCAAAACTTGCTCAGCAAGTTTCTCCGTTGAACCAGTTGTCTCAACGAGCATTTTCCATTCATCATCGCGCCCGGGATAGTCAATATCAACTTGCATTAAGAAGCGGTCGAGCTGCGCCTCAGGCAACGGGTAAATGCCTTCCTGTTCTATCGGATTCTGGGTTGCAATTACATGAAAAGGATGGGGTAGCGCGTGGGACCGTCCGGCCACCGAAATTTTGTGCTCTTGCATCGCCTGTAGGAGCGCCGATTGCGTGCGTGGACTGGCTCTGTTTATCTCGTCTGCCATTAAAAGTTGGCAAAATACCGGTCCCTCTATAAAGCGGAAACTGCGCCGTCCCGTCTCCGTTTCTTCAAGCACTTCAGAGCCAAGAATGTCAGCTGGCATCAAATCTGGGGTGAACTGAACCCGCTGCTCGGACAAACCAAGAATCGTTCCGAGCATTTCAGTCAGCCGCGTCTTTGCCAAACCAGGGACCCCCACGAGCAACACGTGCCCACCTGACAACAACGTAATGAGAACTTGATCGACCACGCGCGTTTGGCCAAAAATCAAAGTTGCGATGTGGTCACGGACCCTGCCCATCGACTCGACCAGCGCATCAACATCTTGGATTACTTCATCCTGCAATCGCTCGGTAGCAGAGAGCATATTCGACATCCTATTTCTGACCCGCGGTTTCGTTTAGTGTACGGACATAAAATCGACACCCAACGACCGCCTATATGACACACTAGGGGAAACTGTGAAAACTGCGCGCGAACAGGAAGATAACCGCAACACTAATGCCGAATCCGACTTTCGAATAGCACGCGACGGCACGTGGTTCTATCATGGTTCACCGATCCTTCGCAAATCACTCGTGAAGTTATTTTCCACTGTTCTCACTCGTGAAAAAGATGGGAGCTTCTGGCTAGTGACGCCAGTCGAGCGAGTAGAAGTAACCGTCGATGATGCCCCCTTTGTAGTGGTGGCAGCAACTCATGCAGGATCGGGAAGATACCAGTGCCTTCATTTTCGAACGAACCTTGGCGATATGATTGAGGCCGGGCCGGAACATCCAATTTGGGTCATAGTAAATCCGGAAAACGGCCAACCCACACCTTATGTAAAGATTCGCTCTGGCATTGAGGCGTTAATCGCAAGGACAGTGTTTTATGATTTAGTAGCATGGGCTGAAGAAGACGTCTCAATTGGCGAGCTTTTCATACAAAGCAACAACATGCGTTTTTCTCTTGGTCGCTTTACAGAAGAAAACAATACGGCATGATGCGGGCACGTCTGGTTAAAAGCTTTGCCGACCGTCGCAGCGACACTGAAATTACTGCCGCGCTCACTATAGAATCTGAAACCTATTTTCAAAAGCCGGTCGAAGATTTAACATCAGCAGCAGTGCTCGTGCCGATCGTCGACTATGTCGATGGCCTAACCGTACTGCTCACGCAACGCGGCGCACTTTTGAAGAATCATCCTGGACAAGTCAGTTTTCCGGGTGGGCAAAGTGAAAACATCGACGCTGATTCCACTGCTACCGCACTACGCGAATCAGAAGAAGAGATCGGCCTTAATCGAGACCGAGTTGAAGTTCTCGGAAATCTCGACGTGTGCTTAACAGGTACCGGGTATAGAGTTGTCCCGGTTGTGGGACTCGTTACTCCACCCTTAAAATTGCATTTGGATGACTTTGAAGTGGTGGATGCATTCGAGGTGCCGCTCAAACTAATCCTTGATGCTCGAAATTACCGCCGCGATAGTATCATTACGGATTCTGGCCAGCATCGTGAATTTTACGTCCTCGATTATCACGATCGGTATATTTGGGGGGCCACTGCACGCATCTTAGTTAATCTACGCGACCTAATGATGAACTGAACCGTGAAACTATTCCTAACCAAAATCCTACCGTTGCTATTACCCCTCGCAATCTATGTGGGTTGGTTGATTTACGCTCGCAAGCGTGCGCGCGCCCTGGGTACAACAAAACCCAGAACCATTATTGATGCTCCATGGCCAATCATGTTACTGACGGGGCTTAGCGTGATGATATTCGGAATGGTTGCACTCGGTTTGTTTACTGGCGAGAAACCGGGTGGGATCTACGTTCCACCACATATGGAAAACGGCGAGATCGTCCCGGGCCAGATCGAACGGTGACAGTTCCAACGACACCGATATCAAAAATTCCGCGCCAACAATGGTTGCGAAAGCCGTCCACCCTAGCAGTAATGAAAGCCCTGACAAGCGGAGGTGCAGAGGTTCGGTTTGTCGGCGGCTGCGTCCGCGATGCTTTGCTAGGCCGCCAAGGCATAGATAATATAGACATCGCCACGTCGACAGCCCCAAACCAAGTGATAACGTTGCTAGAAGACGCTGGCTTAAAAGCGATACCCACCGGCTTGCAACATGGCACTGTCACCGCAGTCGCCGCTAACGAGACATTCGAAATCACTACGCTGCGCCGCGATATTAATACGGATGGGCGTCACGCTACGGTTGCCTTCACTACCGATTGGTCGACCGATGCCAATCGTCGGGATTTCACTATCAATGCAATGTATTGTGACTTAGATGGAACATTGTATGACCCACTGGGAGGCGCCGATGATCTAAGGTCTGGGAAAATACGATTCGTCGGCAATGCCAATAGGCGGATTGAAGAGGATGTGCTGCGCATCCTTCGGTTTTTTCGATTTTATGCCCACTTTGGCAAAAACCGACCAGATGCAGAGGCGCTTGCTGCCTGCGGCGCAGCTGCCGAAAAACTTGACACTCTCTCGGGCCACCGAATCCGCGTAGAACTGCTCAAATGGCTAGACGCACCTGACCCTATACAAGCGCTTAAATACGCAGATGACTGTGGTGTTCTTGCCAGCACACTAAAATTTTCCCCTAACGAAACCGCTATTGTCAGGGTCCAAAATCTTGTTTCAGTTGAAACTAAAACGGGATGCGCTGATCCGATACGGAGATTGGCAGCTTTAGCATCTGACTCTAAACAACGAACAGCCCTAACCAATCACCTCAAGCTTTCCAGTGAGGGACAACGTCGACTTGAGGGAATGTTTACCTCATCAGTTAAAGTCACGCCGGCCCTAAGCGATGCAGAGGCCTACCGTGCCTTATACCGCCTCGGGCCCGAACGCTTTGTCGATATGGCATTAATGGCCTGGGCTCAGGTATCGAGCGAGGACAACGGGGACTGGCAAAAGTTATTAGATCTCGTTGACAACTGGCAGCGTCCACAGCTTCCGGTTTCGGGCAAGGATATATTGGCTCTGGGCGTCCCGGCTGGGCCTTTAATAGGCAAGGCGCTCAACGAAGCCGAAGAATGGTGGATAGCAGGTAACTTCGAAGCGGGACGCAAGAAAACCTTGGCTCAAGTTCGAACAATCCTCGCTGATCACAAACAATAAAACCCGTAGACGCTCCGCTGCTACGTCAATCCAACCTCACGGACGATCTCGAGCGATGAGCCTCACGCAGCAAAACAATCACTCCATCTGCACCACCATCAGCGACAGCATGAGCAATCTCGCCCCACGATCCATCCAGCATACCGACCGGTACAACATTACTTTGAGTCACCGAGCCAAGTTCCCGACCCACTTCGTTAATAACAGACCAATGCACCTCCACTAACTGTCCATCTCCCCGAATGCTGGTCTTAACACTGCCAAGTACTACCAACGCACCGTCGTGCGAATCATCGAGCACACGAATGGAGCGACGACCAAGAGCCGCGCTCATCGCAGAAGTTAGTGAAATCCGACCGTCGCCTGGTGCGCCGTCAACTGGATGCAACACAACTGTCGGCAACGTAAGAGTACGACTTTTCGCCCTAGGTGGGTCTCCAGCTTTCATTAACAAGGCAATGCGGTTTGCCGCATCTTGAGCCAGCTTTGCCAAGTTAGCTTCATCAGTTGCACCAACCTGGTCAAATAATCCGATCACAACTCCATCTGCAGCAACAATCCGCCATAACAGGTGGATTGAATCGGTAGGAGTTTCAGAGAACTCTCCCACCAAAAGATAGCTTCCTTGATTGGCAACAACTCGACTTGAAACGACATCGCGCGAGGTCAACTCTTCGCCCAATATCCTGATAAAATTGGACTCAAAAACGGCCGGGGCGTTGTCTATGCCCGCCAGAAACAGACCAAATTTTGCTTCTAGCTCGGGCGGCATACTATCAGCCGCTTTCACTATCGGCTGAAACGGTCTCGGCAGAGGCTGACACGCCGCTACTAAAAACACACTAAAGACTATCGTAACTATCAGTTTAGTCGAGAGGATCATATCATCAGCACACAGCTTACAACGAGCCCTAACACACATATCACTGCAAAAATCACGATATGCGGCACAGCACTATCGCAACACAACTGCCGACAAAGTGCGCCCATAATCGACTTCGCCGCTATGCTGACTCCGCCGGAAACTAAAAAAACGCTCGGCATCAGGATATGTGTCCTCATTGCAACGGTCGATGGCACGAACTCCGCACGCTGCTAGACGCATTTCAACATATCCAGAGAGATCAAAAAAATGATGGCCGGATCGCAACGCTGGCTTAAAAAATGTTTCGAACTTTAAACTTTTTTTGATAAATCGACGCGCAAATTCAGATCCCACTTCATAGGAGTTGGCACCTATACATGGACCAATACTCGCATAGATGAACTCCGTGTGTGCACCCAGCCCTATCATCGCCTTTGTTCCTACTTCAAGAACGCCAGCCAAGGCCCCCCGCCAACCCGCGTGGATAGCGCCTATCACGCCAGCATTGATATCTGCGAGAAGTATGGGCGCGCAGTCAGCGGTTAGAACTCCGAGCGCCATTCCACGTCGGTTAGTAACTAGCGCATCTGCATAAACTTTCCCAACCGGAGGATTTCCCCCATTTATAGTGATTACATCAACTCCATGCACCTGATAGCAGGTGACCAATGCATTTGCTGGAAGATCGAGTCTCGCCATGGCACGACGTCGGTTCTCAATTACCGCCTCTCTTTCATCATGACTCCCGTGGCTACAGTTTAGGGAATGGTACAATCCAGTCGAGACACCACCCAGACGAGTGAAGAACGCATGGCTCACACCATCGAGATTGCTCAACGAGGAGCTAGATACGATCACGTGGGCTCGAACCCAGCGACAGAGACCAAACTTCCAGATGTTATCGCCATAGCCTGAAAAAGCTCACCCATAAAACCCGGCTCCGTCAAACGTCGTCGTCCAGAGTGAATCATCTGAGACGTCTCAGCACTCACACCCTGCGCCAGGCGTTCCGCTCGCGAACTGATCCCCAGAGACTCGAGAAATGCCCCTTGCCCACGCGGCCCGTGCACCAGCGCTCCCGCCGTCCGAGCAACCTTAGACAAGGCTGCGAAGTTGACAGCACACGCAAGATCGGCACTCCCCGGACTCATTAGCGGATCGTGATGATCATGCCCGCGCACTGCTTGCAAGCTAAAGTCCAAATAGTTGGCAACAAAATCAATGATCAGCGCAGCACCGCCAACGCGCGTTACCCTCTCCGCAATATCATGCGCCAGCGAAAGACCGGAAGGACAAACCTCCATTGCATCGGCAGATTTATTCCCACTATCCAGCCATGCCGTCGCGGGCGTTCGTCCATGTGACAACACATATCGAAAAGCATCTGCCTGGCAAAGATCACGATCAATTAACCGTTCGCGCCAACCATCAGCACCAGCAACGAACTGGTGCACTGGAAGAGCATCAAAAAATTCGTTGCCTATCAGCATTAGAGTACCGTCAGGAACGTCAGCGAGGCGAGAGTACCAGTCAAGTGCCGGCAGAGGCCGAAGATTAGACAATCGCTGCTGCTGTTGGCTACGCAAAACGGGGCTGGCCTCAACCAGACAAAATCGAACTGCAGCCCGAAAATCGGGCGACACCGCAATCCCCCGCCACAGATCGGAGATCAACGTGCCACGTCCCGGGCCGAGTTCCACTAACAATACTGGGTCGGGCGCACCAAGTCCTCTCCAACAATCTATAAACCAAGCCCCTATCAACTCACCAAACATTTGGCTAATTTCGGGTGCTGTCGTGAAATCACCGCGAGTACCCAACGGATCACGAGTCGTATAGTAACCAAAACTTGGATTGTTCAGCGCCTCGCTCATATAACGGGCGACAGTGAGAGGTCCGTTCGCATTGATTAGACGACGTAGGTAGGCCGCGAGCAAACTAGATTGATGACAATTCGTCATTCTGACCGATTGGATCGGGCGATTAGCCAGAACCCAAGTGCCGCCAATGGTATGGACAACGTTTGCCCCATGGTGACTCCGGACCAAAGAAAACCGATATGAGAATCAGGTTCACGGAATAATTCACTAGTGACTCGTGCAAATGCATACCCAACAAGAAAGGTCCCACTCAATAGGCCCGACCTACGGTGAGCGTTTCGCATATGTACCAACCACAGCATCAGTGCAAATAACAAACCGCCTTCGAGCACCGCTTCATAAAGTTGGCTTGGATGTCTAGGGACGTCACCACCTCTAGGGAAAATCATTCCCCAAGGCATTTCCGTAATTCGGCCGTAAAGCTCCCCATTAATAAAGTTTGATACGCGGCCGAGCATCAATCCAAACGGAAACGCTGGAGCCACCGCGTCTGCGACTGAAAGGACCTGGATTCCGCGCCGCCGTGCGAAGAATACAATCGCTAAAACCACCCCGATTAGGCCCCCATGGAATGACATGCCACCGCGCCAGACAGCAAAAATTTCAAGCGGTTCCTTTATGTAATAACCAAACTGATAAAATAACGCGTAACCTAACCGACCTCCCAGGATCACACCAAGCATGATCCACAGCAGCAAATCGTCCACCATCTCGACACTTAATTCTATACGCTGCGCTTCAACGAGACGTCGGACATACTGCCAGCCAGCGACTAACCCCATCACATAGGCCAACGCATACCAGCGTACAGCCAATGGACCGATCTGGATCGCAACTGGATCGATTGCAGGGAATATGAGTCCCACTAGGATTTTTTCTCCATTCGATCACATCCGATAACTAGCGCAGCATTTATGCCTGCACTGGAATAGCGTTTCCGTTGGTACGAGAGACCCCATCCTCGCGTCTTCTGCGACCGGATCATGACCTAGAGATAAGGGTCGGTAGTGGCGAGAAAATTATTTATGTAATCCGAGATACCTGCCTCTAAGCTAGTAAATGGAGCCGAGTAACCGGCTGAGCGCAGCTGCAACATCTGAGCCTCTGTGAAATATTGGTATCTATCCCGGATAGAACTAGGCATATCAATATATTGGATTTGAGAAGTTTTACCCAGCGCAGAGAATAATGCCTTTGCCAGGTCAGCAAAACTGCGCGCCTGGCCAGTACCCAAATTAAATAAGCCGTTTACCTCTGGATTGTCGAACAACCACAGGATTACGTCGGTGCAATCACGCACATAAATAAAGTCCCGCCGCTGGCCACCGTCTTCGCAATCAGGCCGATACGATCTAAACAGCGTCACCGGTTTTCCAAGTTCAGCAGACGGATACTTTTGGGCCACAACGCTTTTCATTAGACCCTTGTGATATTCGTTGGGACCATAGACGTTGAAAAACTTAAGCCCCACATACTGCGGCGGGCGAGTGCGCGGATCCATGGCCAAATGAGCCACGCGTTGGTCAAATAGATGCTTGCTCCAACCGTAAGGATTCAGAGGTTTGAGCTGATCCAGCTGTGAAACATCAAGACCGTCGGCAAATCCGGCTCTGCCGTCGCCATAAGTTGCAGCCGACGACGCATAGATTAAGCGCACCTCCTGCTCTGCACATAAACGCCACAGATCGAGACTAAAACGGAAATTCTGGGATAAGATCAAATCAACATCTGACTCAGTGGTCGAGGAATTTGCCCCCATATGAAATACTGCCTCAACACGGCCCCAGACTCCGCCATCGGCATGCTCCCGCATATAAGTAAACAGATCCTCTGGATTTACGATTTCAGCAATTTGCCGACGTGCTAGGTTGCGCCACTTGTCGTCCATACCCAAGTGGTCACATAAAACTATATCTTTGCGGCCCCGCGCATTTAGCGCTGCGATCAAGTTGGAACCGATAAATCCAGCGCCGCCAGTTACAATGATCATTGGCGCGGGTTATAGAGCCCGCCTAAACCGCGGGCAAGTAATTGCGGCTTTCATCATCATGCGCTAACAACAGCGTTATGGGTTAAGCCTAGGGAGAAAAGCACCATGCAGACTGACAACCGTTTGTTCGACGACTTGGCTCGATTAGCCGGCGGCGCATTCTCTTCGTTTACAGCACTTAAAGACGAGGCAGAATCTAGGCTGCGTGTCCAGATTGAGCGCATCTTAGTGCGCATGGATTTAGTCCGACGTGATGAGTTTGACGCCGTTCGCGCCATGGCTATCAAGGCCCGGGAGGAAAATGTGATATTAGGAGCTCGGATCGAGACCCTGGAAAGCCGATTGGTATCGCCTAGGAAAGCCGCACGCTCTGATACATCTCTGAGGAAAAACAAACCCCGCCTGACCAAAAAACGGGGTCCGAAAGAGCAGGACGTGGGGACGCAATAAGGAGTAATAAAAATGGGCGCGGATACGAATACGGGTCGCGTACTAATGGTGGGAGCGGGTAAGATGGGCGGCGCTCTGATTGAGAGCTGGCTCAAAAAGCAAACCACACAACCAAGCGACATTGTGCTCGTCGAGCCAAATGTCACACGAGCCAAATATTTCCGAGACACCTATACCCTTTATACTTTTGAAACCCCCGAGGCGATCAACACCGGACTGGGGGAAGCCACCATACTGTTTGCTGTAAAGCCACAGGTGATGGATGAGGTGGTACCACTATACAAACCGCTTATCCAGCCCGGAAGGCTAGTCCTGTCGATAGCTGCAGGTACACCAATCAGCTATTTCGAACATCAACTGGGAGCAAATACGGCAGTGGTTCGCGCTATGCCCAATACTCCAGCGTCCATTGGACACGGAATTACGGTGCTTTGCGCTAACACCCATGTCAGCGCTGAACAACGAGCGCGCTGTGAAATTCTGATCGGTGCGGTGGGTCAAGTCGAATGGATTGAAGACGAATCCCTGATGGACGCGGTAACCGCTGTGTCTGGTAGTGGTCCAGCCTACGTGTTTCTATTGATCGAGGCGCTAGCACAAGCGGGTATTAGTGCGGGATTGGCCGCAGATCTAGCGAATCGCTTAGCACTCACCACCGTGGCTGGTGCCGGCGCACTTGCCGAGCAAACTGAGGACTCTCCAACCGTACTGCGTCAGAACGTCACGAGCCCGGGAGGCACTACAGCCGCTGCGCTTGAAGTGCTAATGGCCGATGACGGATTGCAACAACTCATGGCAAGAGCCGTCACAGCCGCCAAGGAGCGTGGTCGAGAACTCGCCATAGCATAGGACATAACCATAATTTGGTTTAAGTCAGGACCTTTTTCACCGCCACTTACATGCTTCCAAGCATATGGGGACCCTATGAGGAGTCACGTTGGCACACGCTGTTGATCTGCCATTGAGTGAAAATCAACCGAATGGCGTCCATACAATATCGTAACCAACATATCCATATTAGGCGAGTAAACCCAAAATGCACCGAGCCCGTCTACCTTCGGCAAAATAAATGCCCTCAGTTTAGTCATCGCACGAACTTCAATTTGCCGGACCCGCTCTTTTAAAAGACCAAGCTCTTTACTCACCGATTCCAATGTCTTCTTGACGTCCGACGATAAATACCGACTTCGTATAACCGACACCTCCCTCTTAGTGAGCTCCGCCAAACCTGCCGTCAGCAGCCCACGTCTCACTCGCAGATTATTACGCTCCTCTCTTCGCTGATCCGGTGTTGGCGCTAAATCAGGCAGGAGATTCACCCATTCCTCAGCGTTTCCCGGTTCGCCTATGTCGTTGAGAGAATAATCGGGACCTACAAAACGCTGCTCCATTCGGCGAACATGTCTCTGTGACACTCGAAGCATGAGCGCTACGCGGCAGACTCCCTTGTCACTCAATGAATCACCTGTTTCGTTCAAAACGGCGCTCAAACGGCGCAAGTCAAAAAATTGGGTTTTTTGGGCGCTGGTGGTGCCGATTCGCACCAATGACCAAGACCGCATCGCATGCTCCTGGATCGCAGCTTTAATCCACCAGATGCAGTACGTCGAAAAGCGGGCACCTTTATCAGGATTGAAACGATGCAAGGCCTGCATCAAACCAACACAGCCTTCCTGGACCAGATCGGCTTTACCCAACCCCGGACCACCATAACGTTCAGCAACCCGAATAATTAATCGTAGATGGCTTCCAACCAAGCATGTCACCGCTTTCTGATCTCCTGCCCGTGCTCGGCGCGCAAGATCTCTCTCCTCCTCGCGCGAAAGCATTGGCCGACGTCGCGCCTCGAATTTCAACCAGGCCTCTACTTTCGACATCACATTCCCCGCCCAAAGCAAATTATTGGCGCATTGGCTAGTCGTAACTTATCCGAAAATAGTATGGTAAAATGAAATGGCCTGCTGATGACAAAACGAACTCCATCTCCCCGCAACAAACCGGATCCGCCGTCTCTAATTATTGACACCGCGCTAGCGCTGGCAGCGCGCGACGGATGGGCGCAGTTGTCCATAAGAGACATTGCGGTCGCCGCGAACGTACCAATTGGCGAAGCATTCGCCATATTCCCATCAAAACAAGCAATACTGACTGCTTTTCGCAATCGTATCGACCAAACCGTTGTTGCAGGCACAGAACTTGATTCACTGGACGGAGCGGTGCGAGACCGGTTATTTGACATTCTGATGCGCCGCCTAGAGGTCCTACTTCCCTGGAAGGAAGGGGTCGCAGCGATCGCTCGCGACACTCTGCGCGACCCACTGGAAAGCCTTCATGGAATCACCTCCCTTAATCGCTCGATGGCGCTCATGGCAGAATGTGCAGGAATATCGTCAAGCGGCCTACGTGGCCGCACCCGTATTCGCGGTTTAACAGTGATTTATTTGTTTGTTCTGCGCCGCTGGCTGAACGACGACAGCACGGATATGGCACCAACGATGGCAGAGCTAGACGGAAAGCTAAAGACCGCCGAGGAATTTTTGCAACGCCTATGTCCACTGGTTCAGGGTAACCACAGGAAGACAGAGAGAGAGAAGTAGCCCATAATTAAGGGACCCTACCTAGCTTGACACCGCCAACACTTAAATAAGCGTTACTATACCTTCCACCAATAGCTTTTATCAGGCACGGAACATTTGCATCCGCACACGGTCAAACCGGCAATCGGATTAGAGCGCGCAAACCGCCAGCCGCGGACTCTCCCAGCAACAAATCACCACCATGATTACGAACAACGTCACGTGCAATGGTGAGACCAAGGCCAACGCCACCAGTCTCAGCATTCCGCGATTGGTCGATACGGAAAAACGGTTTAAACACTGATTCTCGTTGTGCTTTTGGAATGCCAGGGCCGTCATCATCAACTGTTATTTCAACTATATCGCCTTTTCTGGTAGCACCCACGTAAACCTCATGGCTATGGCGCGATGCGTTGTCGATTAGGTTCGTCAACGCACGCTTGATTGCATGCTGCCGAACCGTTATCTGGACCCCAATCACATTCTCGAGCGCGACGTCGGCCCCGTTACGGCGTGAATCTTCCGCCACCTCTTCCAGGATATCTTGAAGGGACACCTGTACCGGCACTTCACTACCTTCACCACGCGCAAAGGCTAGATAACCATCCACCATTTTCTCCATCTCCGAGACATCACCACGCAGCCCTGCTGCGTAATCGCTTTCGGGCAACATAGCGAGCTGAAGCTTCATACGAGTTAGTGGGGTACGGAGGTCGTGACTCACACCGGCTAGCATTTCAGTACGTTGGGTAATCTGGCGCTGAATTCTCTCTCGCATACGCAAAAATGCGTTCGCGGCTTGCCTAACTTCTCTCGCCCCTTCAGGCTTAAAGTTAACTACCTGCATCCCTTTGCCGAAGCTTTCGGCCGCCTGAGCAAGGCGCCTGATAGGGCGGATCTGGCCTCGCAAAAAGTATATTGCGATCGCAAGCAAAATCAGAGATGTGCCAACCATCCACGCAATGAATATATATGTTGTCGAGCTAAACAATCGTTTGCGGGGCGCAGTAACTTCAAGCACGCCATTCGCCAACTGAACTCGAATTGTCACTTGTTCACCATTGGAAGTGTCAAAATGAAATGGATACGCAAGCTGCTCAGGCAACACTCGCTCAAGAGTCCAATCAACGGCCCCAAAAGAGCGATGCGGAGGCGAAGCCGGCAATTTTTCACCCTCTCTCCAATCCGAAATCATAGAAAAATTGTGGCGCGCCCGATCCAATATCCAATCGCGTTCAGGTCCATCAGGATAGGTCTCAATAGCCTCAACCAGCACCGAAATATCCCCGCCCAAACCGAGAGCAAGTCGCCGCCCAACGTCCTCCCAGTGGCGATTATAAAACACAAACGCGGAGACCACTTGTAGCACCAACAAAGGCAGCAACAATATTAGCAGCGATCGGCCGAAGAACGAGCGCGGCACTATGCGACGTCGCCGTAGTAGCATTACCGAAAGCGCAACTCAGTTAACCCGCAGAACATAACCCTCTCCACGCACAGTGAGCAGATAGCGCGGGTGACTTAGGTCACTTTCAATTTTTCGCCTTAACCGCGCAATCTGCACATCAACAGTCCGAGGGCTGACCCCCATGCGAGCAGCCAAAAAATCGCGAGACACTGTGCCACCGACATGACGAGCAAACGCACGGAGTAGACCAATCTCACCCGAAGTTAATTTAATTGTCTCCTCGCCGCGAAGAAGCTCTCCGCGTGATCCATCGAATGCAAACTCACCAAACCGAATCACATCTCCGCCCGCCATCGCACTTGTTCGAGCCCGCCTTAGAATGGCGTTCAACCGCAGCACAAGTTCACGCGGTTCAAATGGCTTCGCCAAATAATCGTCGGCGCCCCCTTCGAAGCCGGCAATCCGATCTTCAATTTCATCCATCGCTGTGAGCAATAGGATAGGGATATCACCTTTAGCCCTCAGTGCGTGCATAAGTTCGATACCATTCTCTCCTGGCATCATCACGTCGAGCACAAGTGCATCAAAATTCAAATGACGAAGCTTAGCACGAGCATCAGCTGCATCATCAGCGGTCGCAACCAAAAACCCATTTTCTGCCAGAAAATCGCGCAACAGTGACCGCAATCGTCGATCGTCATCGACAACTAAAACGTGCGGTTGTTGGGATATCAGCGACACATCTTGAGTCCCACCCTTATCCAAACTCATCGACCTCCCCTCCGCGTTGGGATTTTCGCCAGAAAAAACAGTTTGCTTTTGTTCGTTTCCGTTCATGAAGTAAGCCTCATTCTAACCTGAACTCCCATGAAAAGGCAGTTTTGGCGACTAGTTTGGTCTTATGTCTTCACACGTAAAAACACCCAAACAGTACTAATTTCGAAAGCGACGAGGCGTCCTATGACACCAACTATTTCAGATCTTGGTGGAAAATCAGCTCAAAACCCTCACTTACCCGAAAAGTCCTAGCGGCTTAAAATTCCCCTTAAGTACGGTACTTGCATCCACGCC
>PTKE01000070.1 GCA_002937585.1 Alphaproteobacteria bacterium MarineAlpha9_Bin6
GCTGCGCGGATGGACCAACATGATTTTCTTTTGCGCGAAGTTGGCCACCGACTCGCGGATCGACTCCAAAATATAAAAAGGCGATTCCCACGCACCCTAGATCTCGGCTGCCATCGTGGCGAACTAGGAGAAATTCTAGTCCACCGAGATGACATCAAATGTATTGTTAATTGCGATCCCTCTTTTGGCATGGTTGCCCTATCTCCTGGGCCGCGGCTGGTGGCGGATGAAGATGCACTGCCATTTCAAAATAGCTGCTTTGATCTGGTGACGAGCTTGTTATCGTTGCATTGGGTGAATGATCTACCTGGCGCATTGATTCAAGTGGCTAGATGTCTGAAATCAGATGGTCTTTTTCTAGCCGCAATGTTTGGTGGCGAAACGCTGGTCGAGCTACGCCGCAGCCTACTCGAAGCCGAAGTTAAAACCCGTGGCCGCGTATATCCACGTGTATCTCCCTTCGTGGACATTCGTGACCTCGGCGACCTCCTGCAACGTGCTGACTTTACGATGCCGGTGGTGGACATCGACCAAATCACCGTCACCTATCCGAACACCCTTGCCCTAATGGAGGAATTGAGGGGTATGGGTGAAAGCAATGCCATCCACCATCGACCACGCCATTTTACTGCGCGCAGCACTCTACAGGCCGTTGCAGACTTTTATCCAGAAAGTACTAGCGCCCCAGACGGCCGCATTAGCGCACTCTTTCAAATTGTTTACTTGACCGCTTGGAAAAAGCACACGGGACAACCTCGCCCTCTTTCCCCCGGTAGCGCAAAAACACGCCTTGCTGATGCTTTAGGCGCTATCGAGCAAACCACTGGCGAAATTTCCCGGCCCGTCTTACGGCACAAGTAAGGCCCGAAGTTCACCCACCAACTCAAAGTCCGCTGGCGGTACCGGCAATGCGGTAAGTTCCACCGCAGGGACCCATTGAATAGCCCGATGGTGCATGGAACGGCAGTCACCGGACCATTTCCGGCATATGAACAAAGACATCAAAAGATGAAAATCCGAGTAGCGGTACGATGCAATACTAAACGGTGTTAGGTGATCAGGAACAATCTCAACGCCCAACTCCTCAGCTATTTCACGGATCGCAGAAGTCCTCAGCGTCTCACCAGGCTCTAGTTTTCCACCAGGAAATTCCCAAAGGTTGGCCATTGCTTTGTCGGCGGGGCGCTGGCCAAGCAATACTCGGTTGAAATGATCGACCAGAGCGACGGCGCCAACAAACACCACCGGAGGCATTGCACCCGTCTGATGATTTCGCCCGCTGCACCTCTTTAATTCAAAAAACCGCGCCCCATTCCCCTCAGCCAACGCCAAATTATCGATCGACCCAACGTGGATAGAGCCTAGGCCAACCTCCTCCAAAATGCCGATTGTGTTGCAGTTAACGACATCTGTCACAGCGCATAATCGAGGCAAATAAAGACTATCAAATGCCAATTCCTTAAGTCGGGAAAGGGCCTCTGCCTCATATCCCAGCCCAAAATAACTTCCAAGAAACCAGAACGTTATTTCTCCTCTACCGTCTCCCACAATTAAGCTGGCCACACCTACAAGGGCATGGTCGACGCGTCGCCTACATCCAAACGTAAAGCTAACGCCGGCCACCATATGGGCGTGGCATGCCTGAACCCATGCAGGGAGGTGTACGGCGTCGGTCGGAAGAAAACCTTGGGTTGAAGTATGAGGGGTCTCGCAGTCGCCAACCAGGCGAGCGAGGGAACCCAGATCATCCTTCCCTAACGGCCACAAATTCAACCGCTTAGTCTGCAATGGCGCAAAATTCATTAACGGATCTAGCTTCGATAATCAGCGTTAATTGCGATATAGCGGTGGGTTAAGTCACAGGTCCAAACAGTGGCACGCCCTCGACCGACACCCACATCCACGTCAATGTCGATTTCGGCACCCTTCATATATTCGGCGACTGGACTTTCATCGTACTCCGCCCGCACCCCTCCTCCTTCCGTGATCGGAAACCGGCCTATTCGAACTGCAAGTTCGTCGTGATTGATCTGTTGTCCAGCCTTGCCGATAGCCATGACAATCCTGCCCCAATTGGGGTCCGAACCAGCAATTGCGGTCTTAACCAACGGGGAATTTGCTATTGAAAATGCTATTCCACGCGCGGCCTCAGAAGAGGCCGCACCTCTCACAGAGATAGTAACAAATTTGCTTGCACCTTCTCCATCCCGCACGATTTGTTGGGCAAGATCGACCATGAGCGAGTCAAGCGCTGCTCTAAATCCAATGAGACGTGGGTCTCGCAATGAGATGGGATCAAAGCCAAGCGGCACGGTGCCCGTAGCAAATGCTATGACCGTGTCGCTCGTTGAGGTATCACTATCCACCGTTATTGCGTTGAAGCTTTTCTTGTTAGCAGCGGTCAGCATGCCTTGCAATAATTTGGAGGGCAAGCGTGCATCCGTAAAAATATACGACAGCATGGTGCACATGTTGGGGGCAATCATACCCGAGCCCTTAGCTATGCCATTGATAGTAACGATACGCCCATTGATATTGGCTGAGCGTGTCGCGCCCTTGGGAAAGGTATCTGTGGTCATTATTGCCCGGGCCGCAGCAGCCCAGTCCTTTGGCGTCAGCTTTCGGTATAGTTTTGGGAGTGCATTCCTTATCTTAGATGAATCAAGTATTTCGCCAATCACTCCGGTTGACGATACGAACACCTGCCTGATAGGGCACCTCACCATATCTGCGGTTGCCCGAACAATTTGCTGTACAGTCTGTACACCAGCATCACCGGTCCAGGCGTTTGCATTACCAGAATTTACTACTAGTGCACGGGAGCGCCCCCCCGCTAGGATTGAGCGATCCCAGCGCACGGCTGCAGAAGCTGTTGTAGAACTAGTAAATACCCCGGCAACTGGCACCGATCGGTCAAACACCGCCAGCATAAGATCCTTGCGCCCACGAGACCGTATCCGGGCAGAAGCCCCACCCAGGCGCATACCAGCTATTGGCGGAAGGGAGGGAAACCGTCTAAACGCAGATTGAAGTTTGGCCATTATGGCGGACTCTAAAGGTGTCCACGTGTACCGCCACACGACGGCGCTACCGCGTATCTTGCATATCACCGCGATATGCACAAGCTGAGCAGGAATTACCCGCGTTGACAGAGAGGTACCAGGTGCTTATGTGAAGTCTATCCCTTTACACCTGTTTCGGAAACGCGCCCGACGGAAAGGACAGCGATGATCTCGGCCCTTGCGCGGCGTGCTTTTGGTTCCGCCAACGACCGCATAATTAAATCCCATCAGCGAACCGTCCAACTTATCAATGACCTCGAGGCTCAACTCGAAACCTCGACGGATGAAGAACTGCGGGTGCGCACAGACTGGTTGCGCACACGGGCAAACAATGGGGAGGCACTTGACGCACTATTGGCAGATGCTTTTGCGACCGTGCGGGAAGCTGCCAAACGAACGCTACACCAGCGTCACTTCGATGTTCAGCTGATTGGCGGCATGGTCTTGCACGACGGGACAATCGCTGAAATGAAAACCGGTGAAGGAAAAACCCTTGTCGCAACCCTGCCAGTCTATCTTAATGCACTTAGTGGGCAGGGCGTACACGTAGTAACAGTCAACGATTATCTGGCTCAACGCGATGCCGGATGGATGGGCCAAATATATGATTTACTTGGCCTCAAAGTAGGTTGCGTGGTCCATGGTCTTAGCGATGATGAGCGCCGCCTAGCCTACTCCGCTGACGTCACCTATGGAACTAACAATGAATTCGGCTTTGACTATTTGCGTGACAACATGAAGTTTACGCTGGACAGCATGGTCCAACGCCCATTCAATTTCGCGATTGTAGACGAAGTTGACAGCATTTTAGTTGATGAAGCGCGAACACCACTGATTATTTCCGGTCCCACTGAAGATAATTCGGAACTCTATACTTCCATCGACAAACTCATCCCAGAGCTTGGAGATGATGATCATGAGAAAGATGAGAAAGCCCGCACCGTCACCTTAACTGAAGGGGGGGCCGAGAAAATTGAGCAGGTCTTGCGTGACAAAAACTTAATTAAGACCCCAGACCTATATGACATCGATAATGTAAGTATTGTTCATCATGTAAACCAGGCGTTGCGGGCACACAAACTTTTTACACGTGACACCGACTACATCGTGAAGGACAATAAAGTTATTATCATTGACGAATTTACAGGGCGCATGATGGAAGGCCGGCGCTATTCCGATGGATTGCATCAAGCTCTCGAAGCAAAGGAAAGAGCACAAATTCAAAATGAAAATCAGACGCTAGCCTCCATTACCTTTCAAAATTATTTTCGTATGTACCCAAAACTAGCTGGCATGACAGGTACGGCGGCCACAGAAGCACCCGAGTTTATCGAGATATACGGCCTAGATGTCGTAGAAATTCCAACCCATCTTCCAATGATTCGCCTCGATAATGACGATGAAATTTACCGAACTGCAGAAGAAAAATGGACCGCTGTAATCGAACAAATCAAGAAGTGCTGCGATAAAGGTCAGCCACTTCTCGTCGGTACTACTAGTATAGAAAAATCCGAGGACCTCTCTAAGCAACTAAAAAAAGCAAAAGTAAAACACAATGTCCTGAACGCTCGATATCACGAGCAAGAAGCCAACATCATCGCTCAAGCTGGGGTTTCTGGTGGAATAACTATCGCCACAAACATGGCCGGCAGGGGAACTGACATTCAACTCGGCGGGAACGTTGAAATGCAGATAGCCCAATCACTCGCGAACATCGACGACGAAACCAAGAAAATAGAGATAACTGAACGTATTGAGTCCGACATCTTAACCGCACACGGGCGCGTTGTAGATGCCGGCGGACTTTACGTAATTGGCACGGAACGCCACGAAAGCAGACGGATTGATAACCAACTGCGTGGCCGTTCGGGCCGTCAAGGAGATCCTGGGGAATCCAAATTCTACCTGTCTCTCGAAGACGATCTAATGCGGATTTTTGGGTCTGAGCGGATGGACGGTATGCTCCGCAAACTTGGCCTTCAAGATGGTGAAGCAATATTTCATCCGTGGATCAATAAAGCATTAGAGAAGGCGCAACAAAAAGTTGAGGCACGTAATTTTGATATCCGGAAAAACTTGCTCCGGTTCGACGACGTGATGAATGACCAACGTAAGGTGATTTACCAAGAGCGTCGCGAGATCATGGCGAGCAAAGATATTTCGGATGTCATAGCCGACATGCGCGACGAGGTTATCGGTGAATTGATTGCTCGTCACATTCCTGAAAAGGCTTACCCCGAACAGTGGGAAACTGACGCTTTGTCTCGGGAGTGTCAACGCCTGTTCGCGCTTCACTTACCAGTCGAAGATTGGGCGAAAGAGGAGGGCATAGCCGAGACAGAGATTAAGTCCCGAATCGGTGATTCACTTGACCGAAAAATGGCCGAAAAAGCCGCACGTTACGGCCCAGAGCTAATGCGGGCAGCAGAAAAAAGCCTCGTCTTACAAGTGCTTGATCAGCAATGGAAAGACCATTTGTTGCACCTAGACCACTTGCGCCAAGGCATTGGGTTACGCGCCTACGGGCAACGCGACCCACTCAACGAATACAAGTCGGAAGCCTTTACCCTTTTTCAGGCGATGCTCAGCCAGTTCCGGGAAACCGTAACGACGCTGCTCTCCCACGTCGAATTTCAACCCAATGCATCTGACACACCACCGCCCGCACTTACGTCCATGCCAGCAAATCGGGTGAGCGCGGAATTAGCAACAAGTACCGAGACGCGTGGAACCGTCAAACACCATTCACCTCAGACGGCGGGTGGGCTTGGACCTCACTCAAGCGCCTACGACGTCAATGACCCCACTACCTGGGGGAAAATTGGTCGCAACGCTCCTTGCCCATGCGAGTCGGGGAAAAAATTCAAACACTGTCATGGCGCAGTTACCTAGCACAGCAATTACTAGTCGGCTCTCTTTACGCAACTTGCGACAAGGTACCTTTGATATTTCATATGCCCAGGTACCCGTCTACAACGCATCGACTACAGATTGGGGCTTATAAATGTACACAATAACACCTTACACATTGAACCTAAAAAGAATCACATCGCCATCATCGACAAGGTAATCCCGGCCCTCCTGTCGCAACCGGCCTGCTTCACGTGCCCCGGTCTCACCACCGAGTGAGATGAAATCTGCGTATGAAATGGTTTCCGCCCTGATAAAACCTCGTGCAAAATCACTGTGGACCTTCGCTGCAGCCTCTACGGCACTAGATCCTCTCCTCAGAGTCCGGGCACGTGCCTCCTTGGGACCAGCAGTAAAAAATGTGATAAGATCGAGCAACGAATAGCCAGCACTAATTACACGGGCAAGGCCGGAGTCCGCTAATCCTAGGGTCTCTAAAAAAGCGCTGCGCTCGCTCGCCTCTTCAATAGCAGCGATTTCCGCTTCTATACGCGCTGAGGTAACTACGCACGCCGCATTTCGACTATCAGCGTATACTTGGAGCGTCCTTGAATATGAATTCCCATCGAGTATCGCCGGCTCATCAACATTGCAGACGTACATAACCGGTTTAGCTGAAAGCAGCTCAAGACTCGCTAACAGGTGGGACATGGGGGGGTCTGGAGATATAGAGCGAACAGGGCATCCCTCCGAAAGGGATGCCTCAGCCATACTTATCACCTCTAGAAGCGCACGAGCATCCTTATCACCCCCGCGTTTCTTCTTGGTAATCACACCCCGGCGTCGCTCGAGGCTCTCTAGATCCGCTAACATCAGTTCCGCTTCAACAACTTGGGCATCCGAGACTGGATCCACCGTGCTGTTACTATGGCCAATTTCGCTACCCCCAAAACAACGCACCACATGAGCGATTGCGTCTACTCCGCGGATATGACCAAGAAATTGATTGCCTAATCCTTCCCCAGCGCTGGCTCCCCGCACCAGACCAGCGACGTCGATAAACTCAAGACTGGTGGGCATCACCGCTGCAGACCCTGCAAGCGCTGCAATTTCATCAAGCCTGAGGTCAGGCACGAACACTCGCCCTACATTGGGTTCGATGGTGCAAAAAGGATAATTGCCGGCTTCTGCTGCAGCTGCGGTTAGAGCGTTAAATAGTGTTGACTTGCCGACATTGGGCAGACCGACAATCCCACAATTAAAACCCATCCGATCATCAATCCTGATCGGCGGGTGCGGCGCGGGCGCTGGGACGAAGTTTTTCCGGCCGGGGATTCATTAGTAAACTGACTTTGTTGGTAAAGCCGGGCTCATCTCCACGCAAGATGAAAGGAATCGCGTCGGCCACAGCCGGTATTACTCGATCTAGCCACGACTGGTCATCCTTAGCAAAATCGCTCAACACGTATTTCGTAACCATCGCTTTGTCACCAGGATGACCAACGCCCAGCCTGATCCGTAGATATTCCTTACCAATATGGCTGTCGATACTTCTCAAACCGTTATGGCCGGCTGCGCTACCGCCGGTTTTGACACGCACTTTCCCGGGAACTATGTCTAGATCATCGTGGACAATGACGATCTGATTGAGCGAAAGTTTAAAAAAACGTAACGCCTGGCCTACAGCACGACCTGATTCGTTCATAAAACTGGTCGGCTTAAAGATTGCTACCCGCTCACTCTCAATCTCCCCATGCGAAATCAGCCCGCAAAATCGGTTGCGATAGCTCGCAAAACGGTGGCGCTGAGCTATTCCGTCAACGACCATAAAGCCAATATTGTGCCTGTTCCAGGCATGTTCTGGATCGGGGTTTCCCAACCCCACAACTAACAGCACGGCTGAACGCTAATTTTGATTACCTTCTTCAGCCCCAGGCTTAGTTTCACCCTCAGCACCCTCAGTCGGTGGCGTCTCGTCATCTAGGAGCTCTCCGTCCTCGCCCACCTCGGCTTCCTCTTCCTCGGTCTCTTCTTCTTCGACCATCACAGTAGGCGCTGCCACAGTAGCAATAGTGAAATCGCGATCAGTAATCACGGGGTGGACTCCCTCAGGCAAAACAACCGCACTTATTTTTACGGAATCACCTATCTCGAGTTCCCCTATATCAGCCTCGATCAACGTAGGGATAGCGTCAGCGCTACACACCAATTCTATCGTGCGACGAACTATGTTCAGCACACCACCGCGTTTAAGACCAGGACACTCTTCCTCATTTCGGAAGACCATCGGGACATCGACGTTAACCCTGCTATCCGTTCTCAGACGCAAGAAATCGACATGAATCAGCGACTCTGTCACAGGATGGACTTGAACTTCGCGGGCTAGAACCCGATAGGTTTTGCCGTCTACAACCAGGGTATAGAGACGACTAAAAAAACCGCCTTTGCCGCGCTCTTGGGCCAATACCGCTTCTTCAATAGATATAGCAACGGCCTCTTCTCCACCGCCATAGACTATGCACGGAACCCGTCCAATACGCCGCATCTCACGAACGGCACCTTTACGGCCTGCCTCCCGCCGATCAGCCTGCAACTCAGCGACGTCTGCCATGGTCACACCTCCTTCTTCGCCAACCAACATACTTTACCTGAATGCGATGACTGACATCCGGCTCAGTTAAACAAGCTCGAGACCGAACTTTCCTCACTTATTCGACGCATCGCCTCTGCAATTAAAGTCGCAATTGACAGCACCCGGATGTTCTGTGCTAGCCGCACGGGTTGGGTTGCTTGAATACTATCCGTAATTACGAGCTGCTCCAGCGATGATGATGCTACCCGGGCAACAGCTCCGCCGGACAGCACACCATGGGTAACATATCCGACGACTGATGTCGCACCCGCCTCCTGCAATGCACTAGCAGCGTTACACACCGTGCCCGCCGAGTCGATAATGTCATCGACCAATATGCAACGCCGGTCACGAACATCTCCAATGATATTCATCACCTCAGAAACACCGGCCTGTTCACGTCTTTTATCCACGATAGCTAGGTCAGCGTCAATTCGTTTGGCAATGGCGCGCGCACGCACAACGCCTCCTACGTCAGGCGAAACCACAATTATATTGTCATTCGAGAATCTTTCGCGAATATCATTTTCCATCACGGGAGCAGAGATAAGGTTATCGACTGGAATATCAAAAAAACCCTGAATTTGCCCTGCATGTAAGTCGAGTGTGAGCACTCTGTCAGCACCAGCAGAGGTGATCAGATTAGCAACCAATTTAGCCGAAATTGGGGTTCGAGGTCCCGGTTTCCTGTCTTGGCGCGCATATCCAAAATAAGGGACCACGGCCGTGACCCGCTTAGCAGAGGCACGACGCAAAGCATCCAACGTGACCAATAACTCCATCAGATTGTCGTTAGCCGGAAAAGACGTGGGTTGAATCAAAAACATGTCCTCACCTCGGACATTTTCCCGGATTTCCACGAAAACCTCCTGATCTGAGAATCGCCGGATGATTGCGTTCGTAAGCGGTAAATTACAGTAAGCGGCAATCAACTCAGCAAGTGGCTGATTGCTATTACCAGCTACAATTTTCATGGATGTTTGGCCTCTGCGTGCACTGGTTCAGCGCCAAGCGAAGGCGGACTTTAACAAGCTGGCCTGATCCTGTAAACGGTTTGAAACTGTTCCGCAAGTTAGCGGAGCACCAAATTCCAGCCGCCAGGCCCGAACAACGGAATTCGAGTAATTTGTGCAAGTTCGTAGTATCCGACGGTCACAGGACGCGTTCATATTTGAGCAACAACCAACCAATTCCTCTTTTATTCAAAAATGCAATTCTCCCGACTACGTAGATCCCATGAAGGTTTGGAAAAAAATCCCTATCTCACGGCTTGCCGTTCTAATTTTCAACTAGCACCGCCCTGAAGTCGTTAACATTGGTTCTTGTGGGACCCGTTACCACGAGGTCGCCTAATTCCTCAAAATAGCTATACGCGTCATTATTGGACAGACAGTCACGCGCATTAATTCCTCGAGACAACCCTCGTACCAACGTATCCGGGGAAATAACAGCACCTGCGTTGTCCTCAGTTCCATCAATTCCATCGGTATCACATGCGATCGCGTGTACACCGGGTTCGCCGCCTAAAGCGAGCGCCAATGCCAGCAAAAATTCAGCGTTAGGCCCGCCTCTCCCCCTACCACGAATTGTAACTGTCGTCTCTCCACCTGACAGTATTACACAGGGCGGCTCCGCGGGTTGTCCACGACGTAAAATGTCGCGAGCGATAGCAGCGTGAGCCAAAGCTACTTCGCGGCTCTCCCCCTCTACGGAATCGCTAAGGATCAGTGGCCGGACACCCGCCTCCTCAGCCACAGTTGCAGCTGCATCTAACGCATCCTGAGGTGTCACGATTGTACGCACGCTTGAGCGCTCAAACGAAGGGTCTGCGAGCTTAGGAGTTTCCTCCACAGCCGCCAACAAATGGGCGCCCACCCCAGGCGGCGGTTCGATATTATACTTGTCCAACACCGCGCGCGCGTCGGCAAACGTGGTTGGATCTGCCACCGTGGGCCCGGACGCAATTACCGCCGGATCATCTCCAGGCACATCTGAGATGATCAAAGTGACAACCTCTGCCGGCGCAGCCGACTTAGCCAGTTGGCCACCTTTAATTGCCGACAGATGTTTGCGTACACAATTAATTTCGGAAATTGTTGCCCCGCACCGTAGCATTTGCCGCGTCACGGCCCGTTTTTCATCAAGTGTGATTCCCGCCGCCGGCAGCGTGAGTAACGCCGAGCCACCGCCCGAAACGAGACACAACATCAAGTCATCCGGACCAAGCGTTCGCACTAAATCACGAATCCGGCGCGCCGCGTCCAGCCCAGCCTGATCTGGGACAGGATGTGCCGCCTCTACAACCTCAATCCGCTCGGTACGCACGGCATGCCCATAACGAGTAATCACTAACCCGGTAAGCGCATCCTGATCGTTCTGATTGGCCCATGCTTGCTCGACCGCACTCGCCATTGCAGCCGCTGCCTTGCCAGCACCAACCACAACCGTACGTCCGCAGGGCGGTAGCGGCAAATGCGCGCTCAACAACTGCCCCGGCGATGCTGCCGCAACCGCACCGTCGAACATCAAGCGAAGCAAAGCCGAGGGGGTATGCCGCATCAGAAAACCCAACTCCGGTTCATAGTGAACACACGTTAACCCAAGCGTAGTTCACGTGCCAGCTATGGCGTTTAGAGAACTGGGCTCACTCATCCCGCCGTCGCATCACCTCCCATTGGCTCCTTTCATGGCATCTGGTATGTGGTTCCACCGGAACTTCACACGGAACTTGATTGCTGAGAATGACTCTAACACCGACACAACATGAATTGGTTGCCCGGGCAAAACGCTATCCATTCGGCACGCCATTCATGTCCTATGTATTTGTCGGCGGTGCCTGCTGGACACTGTGCAACTATAACGGAGATGAACTGCGGAATGCCTCGGTCGAGGTGGATGGGAGGGTGTGGCCGATTGGCGAAGCACTCGTGAGGCATGGCTATGATCCGGCCGCTCTGAGTGTTCCACGCCTAGCAGTGCTTGCCTCGGGCTCAAACGCCTCACCGACACGGCTAAAAGAAAAATTTAGTCTCAATTCTGACCAGACATTAATCCCTGTAATCAAATACCAAATTTCCGATTTGGTGCCAGTATTCTCTGCTAAATTTGCGAGTTACGGTTCGATCACTGCGACCTTGCAATACGCACCGGGGACTCAATCGGAAATGTTTGTCACCTACTTAACCGAACCTCAATTGACCCGCATGCACGAGACCGAGTCGATTGGAGATGAATATCACTTTGCCAGAATGGATAAGGTGACCATACGTCATGAAGGTGGTGATCCTGCGACAGAGCCCATCTATTCCTATCTCAGCATCAAAGGAGTGTTTCAAGTCGATAATCTTCAGTTCACACTATCTGGATCTGAAACAAGTGCCCCTGAGGCATGTTTTCTGGCCAGATCGCAAGAACAAATGTTGCGACTCGCATGGAAATTGCTTGAAAGTAACAAGAATTTGGATGTCTTTATTTATGAAAATATATTCAACGAAAGCATCCGTCGTCGACGTAACGACCTGCTACAGGCCTACAGCACTTCCTTCGACAATAGGAGCATCGAGATCATTGAGAGCCCAGTCGACGCATTGTTTAAAACAAATGGCTGAGTGACACATACACACTATAAACTATAGTTGATCCGCTGTAGCGCATACGGAGATTCAAGATGGACGAAACAAGAAAAACGGAAGTCGAGGCCGCAGCTTTTCGACGGTTGGTCGAGCATTTTCAGGAAAACCCCAAGGTACAAAATATTGATCTGATGGATCTCGCGGGTTTTTGCCGCAACTGTCTTTCAAAATGGTACGTATCGGCCGCCGAGGAGCGAGGAATTGAAATTGACTATGATGGTGCACGAGAGCTGGTCTATGGCATGCCGTATTCTGAGTGGAAGGCTAAGCATCAAACTGAACAGCCGAAAGAGCGCCTAAGCAATTTTGTTCAACACGATCACGATTGAACCGTTTGCCACAGCCTTCGAACCAAGGTTCCAATTACAAGTCGCAAATTAA
>PTKE01000071.1 GCA_002937585.1 Alphaproteobacteria bacterium MarineAlpha9_Bin6
CAAAACAGGCGCTGGCCTAGACAGGCTCATGGAAGAACTGAGGTCGAAGGCTGAGCAAATGATGGTGGGTAATGGAAGCCCGATAATCAGCCGTCAACGTCATCGTGAGTCACTAGCAGCATGTCACGAAGCATTGGTGCGTTTTGGGCTTGCAAACGAGTCTGAGTTGGCGGCAGAGGAGCTTCGGCATGCTGTCCACGCCTTGGGTCGTATCACGGGACGGGTTGATGTTGAAGACATATTAGATCTTGTTTTCCAGGAATTTTGCATTGGTAAATAATGCGGTAAATAGGATATTGTGGTAATAATGATTTAATCACATTGTTCTCTGTTAAAACACACAATGGAGTATATTCTCCGTGCAGGCATGAATGGGTGCCCAGTGAGTTTTTAGCAGATGAGAGACAGGATTGCCCAAACCTCCCTTGGCACTATGCTCTTATTCAGTCCGCCCAATCATTCAATTGAGTCATTGTTGGGTGCTTGCGACACTAAATCTCCTTGGAGTGTTTCACGTGAAGCGAGAGGTGAGTTTGACTACCGCCGCTTACGAAGGTTAGTTTGTTATTATGTCAATGACGATTGCGCTCCCGAGACTATGTAATGGTATGGGCTACGATGTAATCGTGATCGGTGGAGGTCACGCTGGGTGCGAAGCCGCTGCCGCCGCCGCGCGGTTCGGAGCCAACACGGTATTGCTCACGCATAAACTGGAGACGATCGGTGAAATGTCTTGCAATCCCGCCATTGGAGGGGTGGCCAAAGGGACGCTGGTGCGCGAAATCGATGCTTTAGACGGGCTTATGGCCCGTGCGGCTGACAGTGCCGGCATTCAGTTTCGCGTGCTCAATGCCAGCAAAGGTCCAGCAGTAAGGGGGCCGCGTGCTCAGACTGACCGAAAACTTTATAGGTCTGCCGTACAAAAGTTATTGTTTTCCCAGGCCAATCTTACTTTACGAGCAGGTGGCGTACAGGATCTTTGGCTTGATCCGTCAGGCCGCCTGTTAGGCGTAATTTGTGCCGACGGCAGCCATCTTTTTGCGGCCAAGGTGATAGTGACAACCGGGACGTTTTTGGGCGGACTGATGCATATTGGAGATGAACAAATTCCTGCTGGACGAGCCGGTGAGGCGCCGTCAGAAGGCCTGTCCAAAACCTTTAGCAGGCTCAACTTTCGGCTTGGGCGTCTTAAAACCGGCACCCCGCCTCGCCTTGACGGAAGAACTATAGATTACGGCACCCTAACGGTTCAACATGGGGACGATCCACCACGTCCATTTTCTTATCTGACAACACACATTGCGACTGCACAAGTGGTTTGCCACATTACGGGGACGACCAAGGCTAGCCACGATCTTATCCGAGCAAACCTGCACAGGGCACCCATTTACTCCGGCAGGATCGAGAGCCCGGGGCCCCGCTATTGCCCATCTATTGAGGATAAGGTGGTGCGTTTCGCTGATCGCGATCACCACCAGGTATTTTTGGAGCCAGAGGGGCTCGACGACAGTACGGTCTACCCTAACGGTATTTCAACGTCGCTGCCGCGCGATGTGCAAGTCGCAATGATAAAAACCATCCCCGGGCTCGAGCGGGCCGTCCTGTGCCAGCCGGGGTACGCTATCGAGTATGATTTTATTGATCCGCGCGAGTTGCAGCCGAGCTTAGAAACCCTCCGACTCCCTGGGCTTTATCTTGCGGGCCAAATCAATGGTACTACGGGTTACGAAGAGGCTGCAGCCCAAGGCCTAATGGCTGGTTTGAATGCTGCGAGGGCTGTTTCGGACGCAGAACCACTAATTCTCGATAGGGCCGAGGCGCTAATAGGAGTCCTTATTGACGATCTAGTTACTATGGGGGCGACCGAGCCGTATCGTATGTTTACGTCACGCGCGGAATACCGTCTTCGGCTGCGGCCAGATAATGCAGATCTGAGACTTACCGAAAGAGGGATTGATGCTGGCTGTGTCGGCAGCTTCCGTGCGGAACGATATCGTGAGAAAAAAGCGGCGCTTCGTTCGGCGCTGGAGCTTGTTGAAGCTCGGTCAGTGACCCCGAGTCAAGCTCAAATCCATGGCTTGCAAGTTCGCTCAGATGGAGTAGCTCGCCAGGCAAAGGAATTACTTGCATATCCTGGCATAAATTTAGCACGGATTACATCCATTTGGCCGGAGCTGCGCCAGATAGCGCCCGAAATTGGGGAGCAAATCGAGATAGAGGCGAAGTATGCGTGTTATCTGGATCGCCAGGAATCTGATATTAATTCTTACCGCCGTGATCGTGGCCGCACGATACCAAGCGGAATAGACTACCATAAGGTGGGTAGTCTTTCTAACGAAGCCCTGGAGAAGCTGATAGAAGCTCGCCCTGCCACAATTGCCGCCGCCGCGCGGTTGCCAGGGGTAACGCCTGCGGCACTGACAGCATTAATGGTCCATCTGCGTCGTGAGGACGTTGTAGTTCACTCCTAATCACCAATGGCATCTAGATAAATATTGTCTCGCAAATTTGGCCCGCTGGAGTTTCAGGAAGAGACAGGTGTTTCACGTGAAACACTACTCAAGCTTAAAATCTATGCAGAATGTTTGCACCGTTGGCAGCGACAAATAAATTTGATTGGCAAAGGCAGCTTAGATGACTTGTGGCATCGCCATTTTCTTGATTCGGCTCAGTTGTGGGAATTGTGTTCCTTAAAACGCTCGCGCCTTGTTGATCTAGGTAGCGGCGCCGGTTTTCCTGGCATGGTTCTGTCGATTATGGGACGGCCGAATGTAGAGTTGGTTGAGAGTAATACGCGGAAATGTTCTTTTCTATGTGAGGTTGCCCGCGTCGCGGGTGCGAGCGTGCAGATAACTAACGCTAGGTCGGAAGATGTCTCTGCACCGGCACTCGCCGATTTCGTTACTGCGCGCGCTGTGGCGCCATTGTCTGATCTCTTGGGGCATTGCTTTCGCTGGTTGAAACCAGGCGGCGTAGCACTGCTTCATAAAGGGGTATCGGTAGAACGGGAATTGACCCAAGCGGTTAAAGACTGGACAATGCAACTTCTTAGGCACCAGAGCCAAACTGACCCCAGTGGGGTTGTGTTAGAGATAAGAGAACTAGCGCGCGCCGATGGCCAATAATCAAACGACATATTTCTCTGGGGGACTGCATCGCGTCGCAATCGCCAACCAAAAGGGAGGCGTTGGCAAGACTACCACCGCAATCAATTTGGCAACCGCACTTGCGGCGCTCAAGCGGAAAGTGTTGGTTGTGGATCTCGATCCGCAAGGGAATGCCAGCACGGGCCTTGGTGTGCCGGCAAAGCAACGGGTTCGTACCACGTATGATGTTTTGATGGGGGCTGTCACGATAGACCAGGCAACTATACCAACCGAGGTCCCTGGGTTATTTTTAGTTCCTTCGGATATCAACTTAACGGGGGCGGAATTAGAGCTCATTGATAAGCCAGACCGCGCTTTTTGCCTGCGCGATCGACTTGCCGGTCTTGCCGAGGGTTACGATGAGTTGCTTATTGATTGCCCGCCGTCTTTGGGGATCCTCACTCTCAATGCCATGGTTGCGGTGAACGCTTTGTTAATACCGCTACAATGTGAATTTTTTGCTCTTGAGGGATTATGCCAATTAGTGAGCACTGTTGAACGGGTCCGACAAAATTTTAATTCCAGCCTCGAAATTGAAGGCTTATTGCTGACGATGTATGATCGGCGAAACAACTTGTCAGCAGAGGTAGCTGCTGACGTGCGGGCACATTTTGGCTCCAAAGTGTACGATACAGTTATCCCTCGGAACGTTAGGGTGTCGGAAGCACCATCTCATGGTAAGCCAGTACTGCTTTATGATCATCGTTCCAGCGGCGCACGAGCTTATATGCGACTCGTCACCGAAATTCGTCGACGCGACGCCGCGGCCACAGCGGCATGAGCTCTAAAACGCACAGCCTTGGTCAGGGTCTTGATGCCCTCTTCGGAAATCGTCCAGAAGAATTGGGTATCGGCAATGGAGAGCGTGGATCCCAGACGCTGACCCTTGACTTAATTCGACCGAGTTCGCAGCAACCGAGAAAACATTTCGACGAGACGGAACTAAATGAACTCGCCACCTCGATCCAAGAGAACGGTGTGCTGCAACCTATATTGGTGCGGCCTGACCCGGTGCATTCTGGTGGGTATGAAATTGTCGCTGGCGAGCGCCGTTGGCGCGCCGCTCAGATTGCCCAGTGTCACGAAGTGCCGGTAGTAATTCGGACGTTAAAGGACCGGGAAGCGCTTGAAATATCGTTGATAGAAAATATCCAGCGCCACGATCTTAGTGCTATAGAAGAAGCACGTGGCTACCGGCATCTAACCGAGGAGTTTGGCGAGACTCAAGACGGCATTGCGCGTCAAGTCGGTAAGAGCCGCAGCCATGTTGCTAATGCCATACGGCTGCTTAAATTGCCCGAGCGTGTCCAGCAATGGTTAGAAGAGGGGGTGCTGCAAGCCGGCCATGCTCGCGCGCTACTTGCCGCAAAGGATCCGACAGGGCTAGCAAAAATGGTTATAAAACAAGGTCTTAGTGTCCGACAAACAGAGAAGTTAGTGAACAGATTACATGTCAGTAAGACGCGAGTTCAGGGGAAAAGCGCTGATACACGTACATTGGAGGCCGAACTTAGCCTTGTACTTGGCCTCAAGGTCACGATCAGTGGTGATGCTGAACGTGGCGACGTTCGTATAGCCTATCGGAATCTATCACAACTTGACCGGCTTATCGCCAAACTACGGAATCAACAGTCAGTGAGTGAGGCCTCGAGTTTTTAACCGCTGAGCGGCGTTGGCGACTCGCAAAAATGCCATGTTTGCAATCACAGTTGATAGATTGCCCCTGCTTTTGCAGTCGATTTCAGCGTCAAGTAGTGTGCTCATGGCTCTTCTTAATTTAATATCTGACCAAGCGAGCGCTTGTCGTTGAACGGCGCTGCGAGCGGTGAAATGGACGGGTGGGCGAAGGCTATTAACCGCCCGTGCGACGCTTTCACCGGAGGCGACACGGATGGCGATTAAATGAAGCCGATGCAGGTGATGCAGAGCGCCACGAAGCGCCTGTACTGACGTCACTCCCTGGAGTGAGAGGCGGGCGAGTGCTCGGGTTACTTGGCAGTGGTCGCCGTCTGCGACCGCTACGGCGAAGCCATGCATTGTGGCCGCTCCGTTGTCCCCCACAACAGCTGAGACGTCGGACTCGGTTACCTGTCGAGATTGGCCTAAGTAAAGAACGAGCTTGTCGAGTTCGCTGCGGCTAACTAAACGGTCGGAGCCAAGATTATCTACAAGATAACGTCTGGCATCAGGTGTGATTGTGAGGTTATGTGTTTGGCAGAGATCCCGGATTAAGTCGTCAATACCACTTGTGTCATCTAAATAACATCCGATAGCAACAGCATGGTCACATTCTTCGAATAGGATCCGTAAAGGAGATCGCGGCCGCAACTCTCCGGCCTCAGCGATTACCAACGATAATGACTGTTTTGTCTCAAAAAGTGCAGTAAAAAGCGGCACTTGTTTTTCGTTGGCGCCACGCACTCGCACTATCCGCGCGCCGTTCGTCATAGATAAGGCGGCTGCTTCGTCAAGAAATCGTGCCGGGTTATCTTTAATGTTCGCGGCGGAAAGGTCAGATACACGAAAAGGATCGGTCAGATCTTCCACTATAGCTCGGGCCATTCGATCTGCCCGTTCACGGACCAGCCCTTGGTCGGGGCCGTACATCAGCGCCGCACGCAGCTTGGGTCCGGGTCTTTCCAGTAGGGCGCTAACTTGTCGGGCGGATACTTTCATAACTTTTCTTAGGGCTGGATAATCGTTGTTTAAAAAATACTGATAAGGCCCAGACGATTTGTTGGCTAATCTGCCTTACACCGCGAAGGTGAGCTGCTTCTTCTGCGACTGATGTTGCGAAGTTGCTGGTTTCAACCACATTATAATTGGTGGCGGAGTGTGCGACCCCGGACTTGAGTAAGCTGCCAGAGCCGATGTCCAATAAATTGTAGTTTGCGTTAATTACCAAATTAAAACGGCGCACTTGACTGTCCTTTGCTGTAATCAAGGCAGCTCGGTTTGTCGTGAATTCCACATTTAGCTGATACCGCGGAGCTCTTAATTTCCCGCCGGGTGTTAAGCTGTCGCGCAAGTGATTATACATTGCAACGCCCAAAAGGCCACGCATTGGGGATACATCAACCGCCGCTAAGTGGGTGAGCACAGAATCTCCTGCGCGGTGCCCATACATGGGTTGAAATCCGCATCCAGAAAGGGATGCAGACAAACAAAGCAGTCCAAATGTTGCTTTAAACCACCACATTTATTACACGGTTCGGAACGACTACGATTTTGCGGACGGTCCGGCCCCCTATAGAGGCGATCACTGTCGGATCAGCCAAGGCTCGGCTTTCCGCGACGGCCGGATCCACATTAAGACCTAAAGTTAATGTTGTGCGTAATTTACCGTTCACTTGAACGGCTACTGTGACGTTTTCAGCAGCAATAAGGGTGGGGTCAGGCTCGGGCCAGGGATGATTTACAAGACTTGGGTCATGGCCGAGCGAGTGCCACATTTCCTCTGCAATGTGTGGCATCATCGGCCCGATAAGTTGTACCAAAGTTTCCAAAGCTTCCCTCACCGCCCAGGATCCTGCTCTGTCGTTGTGTTCGAATGCACCAATTGCATTCGTTAGCTCCCGGACTCGTGCGACAGCTCGATTGAATCTAAATTTATCAATGTCGTTAGTGACGTCGGAAATTATTTTGTGGGTGGTACGTCGTAACGCTAATGATGGACCATCTATATGACTTGGTGCGGGCATGTTTTTTGGGGCCAGAGGAAACTTCGGCTCATCCACCATCCGCCAAATTCGCTGCACAAAGCGCCAGGCGCCGTCCACACCCGACTCGGTCCATTCGATGTCACGTTCCGGCGGGCTATCCGACAGCATAAAGAGCCGCGCGGTATCGGCGCCGTATGCCGAGATTATGGTTTCTGGATCGACCACGTTTTTTTTCGATTTGCTCATGCTTTCTGAGCGCCCAGCGATAACGGGTGTTTGGGTGTCGCGCCGCACTAGCAAACCCTTTTGATTACGCTCAACCTCTTCCGGGTATAGCCAACCTTGGGCATCACGATAAGTGTCGTGGCACACCATACCTTGAGCGAGTAATCCAGTGAACGGTTCGTCGAAATCGACGTAGCCACACTTGCGCATTGCGCGCATAAAAAAGCGCGAATAAAGCAAATGGAGAATTGCGTGTTCTATCCCACCAACATACTGATCAACAGGCAGCCAGGCATGGACTGCCTTGGTATCCAGTGGCATCTCGGCGTTGGGGCAAGCATAGCGACAGAAATACCATGAGGAATCAACGAATGTATCAAAAGTATCTGTCTCTCGCCGAGCTGGAGAGTCGCAACAAGGACATTGGACATATTTCCACGTTGGGTGTCGATCAAGCGGATTACCTGGCTTGTCAAAATCGACATCATCCGGTAGTAGCACTGGTAATTCTATTTCGGGTACGGGCACAATCCCGCAATCTTGACAATGAATTACCGGAATGGGGCAGCCCCAATAGCGTTGCCGCGAGACGCCCCAATCGCGCAACCTGTAATTGATATGGGTTTTACCCTGGTTGTTCGATTCCAGTCGTTCGGCGACAGCGCGTTTTGCATCTTCAGTCCGGAGGCCGTTCAGGAAAGCCGAGTTGATTATCATGCCATTACCGGTGAAGGCTTTGTCAGCGATGACGAACTCAGCATCGGTTTGGCTGCTTGGGCAAACTACTGGCAGGACGTCAAGGCCGTACTTACGGGCAAAATCTAGGTCACGTTGATCGTGGGCTGGACACCCAAATATTGCCCCAGTTCCATAATTCATGAGCACAAAATTAGCCACAAAAACGGTCAGTTCGCGGTTTTCGTCAAACGGATGCAAGGCTCGGAGGCCGGTATCAAAACCAGTCTTGTCCGCTTTCTCTAGAGCTGCTTCGCTGGTTCCCAACCTGTTACATTCGTCGATAAAGTTGTTGAGCTTAGGATTGTCGGAGGCAAGCTCTTTCGCCAAAGGGTGATCTGCCGCAATGGCACAGAAACTTGCGCCGAACAACGTATCGTGCCGAGTTGTAAAAACGGTCAAGTGGTCATCACGGCCTTTAAGGGAGAAATTAACCCGCATGCCCTCGGACCGGCCGATCCAGTTCTCCTGCATGATCCGAACCGACTCTGGCCAGCGGTCCAGCGCCGGCAGACCTTCCAAGAGTTCATCAGCGTACGCGGTAATGCGAAACATCCACTGTGGGAGCAAGCGTCGTTCGACCAAAGCACCGGAACGCCACCCACGTCCCTCAATCACCTGTTCATTGGCGAGCACTGTATTGTCGACGGGGTCCCAATTAACCATAGATTCCTTTCGGTAGGCTAGGCCAGCTTCCAGCAAATCTAGGAACATTTTTTGTTCGTGCCGGTAATAATCGGGCGAACAAGTGGCAATTTCACGCGACCAATCATACGAGAATCCCATCGACTTCAACTGCAAGCGCATGGTGGCAATGTTGTCCGAAGTCCATTTAGCAGGGGGGATGCCCTCTTCTATTGCGGCATTCTCTGCAGGCATGCCAAAAGCGTCCCATCCCATGGGATGTAAAACATCCAAACCCTTTGCACGCTTATAACGGGCGATCACGTCACCTAGCGTGTATACTCGTACGTGGCCCATATGAATGCGGCCCGACGGATAGGGAAACATCTCCAAAACGTAATATTTCTCTGCATTGCCCCTAGTCTGGGTCGCGAAAACTTTGTTTTCGTCCCAGAAGGCCTGCCATTTTTTTTCGGTCGCCTGAGCGTTGTAACGAGCCATGCAATTTTATTCGGTGGTCTTGGGTCGGAAGGGCTTACTAATGACGAGCGAAGACTGGTGCTTACTAGCCCCCACTCGCCGGCGCGCTAGCCAGGACTGGTCCGGACCTTGAATTCCCGTGCACGGGTCAGAATGGTGTTTTCAAGATCACTAGCTACGGTGTCATTAACTGGCATATTGTCCCAGTTTCCCGACTCATTTCGTGTTTGGCGAAAAACTGATACCCGGATGCCATCTGATTGGAGGGCACGGCCAAGAATATAGGCGGTTACCTTGAATCGTTCACTGGGCGTCTCCGGTGGTGAATACCAATCGGTGATGATAACGCCGCCGAACGGATCTGCTGAGCTAAGTGGCATGAACGACAATGTATCCAACGAGGCGCGCCACAGATAACCGTTGACCGCAATCATTAATGTGTTGGATTCTTCATGAGCGAAAAGGTCGCCAATTAACGAACTATTAGTTGAACGATTCTGGACGGGACTTGAACTTCCGGTCACGGTTTGCTCTTGCTGCTTCGGATAAATTGGATCAGTGCCAAAATCGAGTTTATCACACGCAATGAGCACAGGCAGGGTAACCGCCAACAAAAGTGTCGAAATGGTGCACGATAGATTGGCCTGCGCCGGCCGATAATCGAAGCGGCATTGGCGAGGTTTGATCATGTCTGCATGAAGTCCCTGCCCACGGAGGTCGCAGTGTCAGTAGAAGGCAAGAATAGTTGTCGTGCCACGCAATGTCGAGGGTAAGACTCTATAAACAATTTCTTATTAACTGGATCCGAGCAAGTTAAACGGACGACAGACCAGCAACCGCGGCAACACCACACAGATGTATTCCTGCAAGCCGCCGCAAAGTCTGTTTGTTAACTCCGCCAAAAGCATAGACCGGCAAAGGAGATTGGAATGCTAAATTGGCAAATCGTAATGTGCCTAAGGGCTTTGCGAGCGGGTGACTACTTGTTGCAAACACGGGTGATAGCAAAGCCGCGTCCGCCCCAGCCCGTGCGGCCCGCCACAATGCCGCCGGCGAATGGGCTGCCACAGTGATCAACCACTTTGGCCTCCACTGTCGCCAAGAGCGAGCCCCTTGAACACATGCTTCTGGCATATGCAAGCCGTCGGCACGTATCTCCGCTGCTAAGCGACCGTTTCCAGCCACGAGGAACCGTAGTTTTTGCTGTCGACATACATCGCGTAGTTGCATTCCCACCTCCAAACGGGCGGGCGTTTCGTAATCGCGAAACAACACCGCAGAGCCGGGCGGCAGCGCTCGCGCCGCCTCAATAACCTCTGGCACACGAGTCTGATCCGTGACCATTATTAGCCGTGGTACGGTCTTTGGGCTAATAATATAGCGCTCGTGGAGTTTGAGGGCTGTCCTGCGCTTTGATACGCTCATAGGTGGACTATTAAACTTAAAGAGCTGCCCCGTCATGCATACAATTCGCCAACACAACGCGTTTGTCGATAACACGGCCAATCTCGAGTTTGTCAAAGAACAAATCTCAGCTGCTGCCCAGAGATCGGGCCGTGGGCCTGATGACGTCTCACTAGTAGCCGTGAGCAAGGCCTTTAAGGCTGCGACGATCATGCCCATTTTAGCTGCGGGCCAGCGAGTTTTTGGCGAAAATCGGGTACAAGAGGCCGTTGATAAATGGGTACCTCTCAGAGCTAAGTACCCGGAAATACGCCTGCACCTAATTGGTTCGCTGCAGAGCAACAAAGTGAGCGATGCAATGTCACTGTTTGATGTTATCGAAACAGTAGACCGACCGAAACTCGCAGACGCTATCGCTCGGCTCCGAGATCGGATCGGCTACTGCCCAGATCTTTTAGTCCAAGTTAATACTGGCGAGGAGCCGCAAAAGGCTGGTGTTTGGCCGGGGAAGGCTGACGCTTTTATTGATCGATGCCGAACAGAATTTGCGCTTCCGGTGCGTGGGTTAATGTGCATCCCGCCCCTCGACGAGGAACCATCGTTGCACTTTGGCTTGCTGCGAGAAATTGCCCTCCGGAACAATTTGGGGTCACTCAGTATGGGTATGAGCGCGGATTATGAAATTGCGATCGCCTTCGGCGCTACACATGTTAGGGTTGGCACAGCGATCTTTGGCCGACGCTAGTTTTGGCGGCTACAAACATAAAAATTGGTCTTTTGGACAGTAGAGGTTGGCACATAGGAAGACGCTTCGCGGATTAGGATGAGGCGTGTAATCTGGATGTGGGCTGAATGTGTGGGGTAGAGACAGATGACCAAAGCGCTGTGGAACGGCACTGTGATTGCTGAATCCGACAAGTGCCAAGAGGTTGAAGGGAACCTGTATTTTCCCAGCGAGGCACTGATAGCAGAGTATTTCACTGACAGTACAACGTCCACGGTTTGCGTCTGGAAAGGCACCGCCCGTTATTTCGATGTTGTCGTGGACGGGGCAATTAATCCTGACGCTGCTTGGTATTATCCCGATACCAAATCGGCAGCTGACCACATTAAAAATTGTGTTGCATTTTGGCGCGGCGTAAAAGTCGAGCGTTAGTAGTTTGAATTGGTCCAAGAGAGTGGGGAGCAGGTCTTAGAGGCCATGGATCAAACGCGCGCCGTAGAGAGCATACAGAGCATACTACTAGTAGAGGGCAGTGATCCTATCCGCCAGTCCCTCGCGGAACAGATCGAATTTTACGTGGGAATTGACACCGTTGAGGCGGCGACGGGGGCAAATGCTCTAAAGCTTGTTAAGAAACGGAAATTTGATCTAATACTTTTGGACATGAGTCTGCCAGATTTTGATGGCCGCGACGTATATCAATTGATGCGGCGCAGTGGTCTGGAAACGCCGATCGTGATTCTCATAGAGGTAGATACAGAAGTAGACACCATTGCAAGCTTGGGCTTGGGAGCCAGCCAGTACATCATTAAGCCTTTTCGTTTTGGCCTGCTTCTGGCACGCATACGTTCTTTAGTGTGTGATCAAGATCTTAAAAAGACCTCAATCATGACTATCGGGCAGTATTGTTTTGAACCAGACAACAAGTTGTTGATAGATGCCGTGACGGACAAAGAAATAAGATTGACGGAGAAAGAGACGTCGATTCTTGAATTACTTTATTTCTCCGACGATCAGGTGGTGAGGCGAGATGCTTTGCTAGATACGGTGTGGGGATACAAAGCTAGCGTAAGAACGCATACCCTTGAAACCCATATTTACCGGTTGCGTCAAAAAATTGAGACTGTCCCGTCGGAATCAAAAATTCTAATTACTGAAGCAGGGGGTTATCGACTGCGACGATGATTATGGTGCGGTTGTCGATTTTGAGAGAACTTTCCCACAATGCAGCGA
>PTKE01000072.1 GCA_002937585.1 Alphaproteobacteria bacterium MarineAlpha9_Bin6
CTTCCGTTTGTTGAGCTGAATTACTCTGGCGGTCCGCAGTCGGCGCCGGATCCCCCACACTTAAATCGTCCATACGCTCTATCTGATCATCACTCAGATCTGGTAGCTCCTTATTGTTTGCGCTCTCCCTCTCCTGCACTACTTCTCCACGCTGTTGTTGGGCATTATTCTGTAGAGCAGTCGCAGATGCCTCCCCTTTATCGCCGCGGAGCTGTTCAAAAGTCTCGTTGAGTAAAGCATCTTGCTCCTCTGCAACATCTTCTAGAGCCTCGATGTCTTGCTCCTGGCCGTTTGTCCCACCGGACGTCTTCTCACTTTGACTTCGCTGCAGGTTCTCTAAAGTTTCCTGTAATTCTTGCAACATACTCTGCGCAGCTTCGCGGGACCCAGTTAATGCGAGATCACGCGCTTTCTCCACCATCTCCTGCAATTCACGTCTGTTTCGCTTTTCGCGGTTTCGTCGGCTTTCCTCCTCGGAACCGGATCTATTGCCAACACTGTCGACTTCCTGAGGTAGTTCACTATCTGGATCAAAAGCAGCGCGCTCGGAGTCACCGAACGGCCCCCGCTCATCTTGACTGCTCTGGCTCTGCAGCAATTCAAGAAATTGGTCGAGATTCCTTTGCAGATCACGGGTAAGTTCCAGTATCTCATCATTGGATGCGTTGCGGTCTAACGCATCTCTAAGCGCCTCCTCTGAGGCGCGAAGATCCCGTTCAGCGATTGATAAAGTCCCATCCTCGATTCTGAGAGCCACCTCCCACAGTAGGTCAATTACATCGGCTCGCGTTTTGGTGTCGTCGTGAAGCCCAAGCCGGGTGACGGCCGTCCGCAAAGACATGTAGGCAACAACGTCATCGCCAAACTTTTCAGGCCTCTGGGAAATAACATCAAGCGCTTTGCCTACAGCTTCTCGGTTACCCAAGCTCAACGCTAACGTCCGTCGCTGATCAATAATCGCTTTAGCAACAGGATGTTTAAATGCACGGGCTGGCAACAAGAGATTAATCCACGGGCTTTCGCCGGATTTCCCCGCAACGTCTCGGGCAACGAGTTGAATTGTAACAGGCAATCCGGCCCAGGGATGCGGTGTCAGATCATGGTAACTGGTTTCCTCTAGCGATCTCGAAACACCACCTGGCACTCGCAACGCCAGCGTGAACATCTCAGAATCTCCGCCAGAACGTTTTATATGAGTGACAATTTCTGCGATGCCGTAATCGTCTTTCGCATGATATCCTAGCTTCAACACCTCTTTATGAGTCTTCTGTGGCGCCCGCGAAAAGCCTACCGCTGGAGCCTCGTCCACGATCACTCCAAACTCCCATTTACCAAGGACCGCATGGTTCTGAAAGATTTGGATCGGACCTGCACCAAGAATTTCGTGATCCACGCTATAGTTGGTATCATCGACTGATTGGAACGGGATAGCGCTCTCGGAAAAAGTGGCAGCATCAAGGCCAGCAAGTAGTTCTTTTAGAATTGGCTGATCCTTTCCGCCGTGAACACGAGCCACGAAGCGGCTACCTTCAGCAACCATCAACGGATCAGAAATTTGAGCAAAGTTAGCGGCATCAGGCCGGTTGGTAAGAAAAATTGGTGCAAGGCCAGTATAGTCGGGCGGCGTTACCCAAGCCGTTAATTTGCCAGGCTCAGCAGGATCAAATACTCCCAGCCGCACGTCCATCGCCGCAGCCAACCGGCTTGGCGCCTCCTCTCCAGAGACAACAAAACCTATTGCGACAAACAATAAGATAGCAGCCCGTATGCCGAATCTGTCGTGTCGTGCGAGCGTGGCAGCTGGCCACGCTACCTTCAGTCGCCTCATAGCGGTAGATACCCGAATTATGTGCAAGTCCCAAAGATGTCGCGTGCCAGATTCATCAAGGGGGGTCGCAGGTGCATCCAGCAAACTCGTTATTGGGCGATGAACCTCACCACCTTTACGCTCCAACCGGCTAATGCAGCTACCAAGGTCGGGCAATCGGACTGACCGAAAGACGCGCAGAACACCCCAAACAAACGCGCAGAAAAAAGACAAAAGCATAATCAAATGGAGCCACCCTGGTAACCAGCCCCATAACCCGAAAAGCGATACAGTTACAAACAAACCAATAAAACCCAGCAATGGCCATGCCGCCGGCCAAAATTGCTCCCATAGCAAAGCTGCGCCGCTCAGCCAGACCCGGCGGATTAGATGTATATCGAGAGCCCTTGCTTTTCGAAAATCATCCCACGAAATTGGCTTATAGCCGCGACTCATGTGGCACCATGTTCATCTAATGGGTTAGTTGGCTTTCCTAACCATTGAGGCAATCGATCCCGCCCAATCAATTCATCCAGTTGAAGACGTGGACGCACTATGGCTATTCGCCCACCATGAACCATCACTTCAGCCGCGAGCGGCCGAGTGTTGTAGCTGGACGCCATGACTGCGCCATACGCTCCAGCAGCACCGATGGCCACGAAATCACCAGGGGCCAAGAACGACATCGGGCGGCCGATCCCTAGTACATCTCCGCTCTCACAAACTGGCCCAACAATATCGACAATCTCACGCGTTGCATCCACCAGTGCCTCACAAACAGGGTCGATCGGATGCCAAGCATCGTAAAGTGCGGGACGCAGAAAATCGTTCATCGCCGCATCAATAATAACGAATCGGCGCTCACTTACGTGTTTTACCTCAATCACCTGAGACAAAAGGATCCCAGCATTCGCCACCAGCGCACGGCCAGGTTCAAATATTAACTGACAATCAAAGCCACCAAATATTGTGTCAACGAGCTCAGCATACTCCGATGCTGTCGGCGGTTCTTCGTCACGGTATCGAACACCGAGTCCACCGCCTAGATCTATCTGTCTAATGTCATGACCGTCTCCACGCAGCGCGTTAACTAACTCAGCCAACCGTGAGAAAGCATCCTTAAATGGCTCTAGATTGGTCAATTGGGATCCGATATGTAGGTCCACACCGACCACCTCAATCCCTGGAAGACTGCGTGCCAAGTCATATAGACCACGGGCCTCGACAATTGGCACACCGAACTTGTCAGCCTTGCGACCTGTCGCGATTTTATCGTGGGTCTTAGCGTCCACATCGGGGTTGACTCGAAATGCAACCGGTGCCTTCACATTCTGTTTTGCCGCTATTTCAGACAAGGACTCCAGTTGTGTTTTCGACTCGAGATTAAATTGATGCACCTGGGCGGCGAGCCCGGCCGCCAGCTCTTCTTGAGTCTTCCCTACACCTGAAAAAACGATCCTCGTACCCGGAATGCCGGCCGCCAAAGCACGCTGGAGTTCGCCCCCCGAAACAACGTCAGCACCAGCACCGCAATCTGAAAGGGTCGTAATCACGGCCTGGTTCGCGTTGGCTTTAACCGAATAGGCAATCAGTACATCGCGATGGCCGAAAGCATCAGCGAACTCCTTGTAGTTAGCCTTCAGCGCAGCGTTGGAGTAACAGTAGACAGGAGTACCAATTTCCTCAGCGATTCGTACGAGCGAAACAGATTCGGCATACAAGACACCATTACGATACTCAAACCACCCCATAACCGTCAGCGGGTCCCGCGAGATTCAGGCTCTTCCTCGCCGGGTGCCACCGGTGGTCCCTTGCGGCCACATGCAGCAAGGTCACCGACAAGCACCATTGCAAGCAGCAGCATAACCATGGCATGCACTAGATGATGCCGGCTCATAGATAGCGAGCCTTCGCTGCAATCAGGGCCTCACGCACCCTAACTTGAGCAGTGCCACCTTGGCTCGCCCGACTAGCAACAGATTTATCGAGGCTCAACACTTCGAACACGGACTCGGTTACGCATGGTTCAATCTTTTGCATTTCGACCAGCGGCAGATCCTCCAGGGCGCAGTCACGATCCTTTGCTAGACGCACCAGCGCAGCAACAGAATTATAGGCGTCACGAAAAGCCAAACCACCCACGCGAACTAGCCAATCCGCAAGGTCAGTCGCAGTGGAATACCCGGCACCAGCTAGTAACCTCATGCGCTCCTTGTCGACCTCAAGGCCACCGATCATGCCGGCCATGGCTTGACCACAAAGCAACAATGTATCCAAGGAATCAAATGTTGGCTCCTTGTCCTCTTGCAAATCTTTTGCATACGCCAGGGACAAGCCCTTCATAGTCATGAGCAAAGAATTGAGTGAGCCAATAATCCTCCCCGTTTTTCCGCGCACAAGTTCGGCCGCGTCGGGATTCCGTTTTTGAGGCATGATTGAGGAACCAGTCGAAAACGCATCCGGCAAACGCACCATTGCAAAAGCGGGACTTGACCAAAGAACCAACTCCTCGGCAAGGCGAGACAAATGCACCGCTGCAATAGCTGAAACACTAAGCGCTTCGAGAGCAAAATCCCGATCTGACACGGAATCGATTGAATTGGCGGTTGGTCTGTCAAACCCTAGAGCCGACGCGGTCATTTCTCGATCAATATTGAAAGACGTGCCGGCCAGAGCTGCTGCACCAAGCGGGCACTCATTGAGACGTGCGCGTGCGTCCTTTATCCGATCGCGGTCGCGACCGAACATTTCAACATAGGCCATTAAATAATGTGCAAAAGTCACAGGCTGCGCCGGTTGGGAATGAGTAAAACCCGGCATCACAGTATTGACATGGTCCCCGGCAAGATCAATCAGCACAGCATGCAGGTCGTTGAAAGCTCGGTCTAGACCGTCTAATGCCTCACGCACCCAAAGCCGGAAATCCGTGGCGACCTGGTCATTGCGCGATCTTGCTGTATGCAGCCGTTTCCCGGGTTCACCGATCAACTCGGTCAGCCGCGCCTCTACATGCATGTGGATATCCTCAAGCGCTGGGTCAAACTTCATTTTGCCCGCCTCAATCTCGGCACACACCGCATCCAGACCACTCTCTATGGCCTCACCATCACTTGGAGACAGAACGCATTGCGCAACCAACATTTGGCAATGCGCCTTGGAACTAGCGATATCCTGCGCGTATAGGCGCTGATCAACGTCGATCGAGGCATTAATTTTGTTCATAACTTCGCTTGCGTCGCCCTTAAAGTGGCGACGAAGCAAACCTTCACTTTTTTTCTGGGCGGGCGACTTCGCAGTCATGGTATGCAACTCTGTCTGGCAACAACCAAAAATACGGTGTGCAAGTTTATGTCAAGCAGTTTGAGTTGGCGAATTGCTGTGACCCTAGGCGCAGGACTTTCAATAGTGGCCATTCTTGCGTTTTGGCTGACCCAATCAACCCCACCTAACGCCTTGGGTCAAGGTGAGCAAGCGCCCCCAAAAGTCCTTCCACTGGAATTACACGACGCTCCGCGAACAATCCCCACGTTTACGTTTTCCGATCGGGATACTAATCCTGTTGAACTTGTCAGTTTTGTGAACCGAGTGGTACTGCTAAATTTATGGGCAACTTGGTGTGCCCCTTGTATCCAGGAGCTTCCCGCCCTGGATCGGCTACAACAAGCGCTTGGCAGTAAAGATTTCGTGGTGCTCGCGCTCAGCCTAGACCGTGGGGGACTAACGGAAGTGGAGCCGTTTTGGACTCGAATGGGTCTAACTCATCTGGATATATACCTCGACCCAACCATGAGTGCAGGTCAGACACTCAGCACTCGGGGCCTGCCAACAACACTCCTAATTAACCGAAATGGCCTAGAAATGGCACGAATCGAGGGACCGGCAGAGTGGGACTCAGAGGAAGCAATTGCCTACCTTCGGACCCTGGCTGTCACTCATTAATGTTCGCAGAGTTAAAATTTATTCAGCCGCTTCGCTGCGGCTTCTATAGCATCTCCGAGCACCGCATGATCGTTGACCACCTCAAAACCGGGATGATCGGAAATCATGGTGTCAGGCGGTCTAAACAAAATTCCCACGTCAGCCTGGGTGAGCATCGAAATATCGTTATGAGAATCACCCGCGGCAATGACTTTAAAATTTAACCCTTGGAAGGCGCTTACCGCGCGTCGCTTTGAGTCCTCTTGTCGCAACCGGTAGCCAATTATCCGACCTTGCTCAATTTCCAACCGGTGGCAAAATAATGTCGGCCAGCCAAGAAACCCCATCAGGGGCGTTACCAACTCGTAAAAAGCATCCGAAAGGATAACAATTTGGAATTGGGGTCGCAGACGCTCCAGAAATGAAACAGCACCGTCAAGTGGTACCATTTCGGCTACAACCATCCGCAAGTCGCTTATTGTTAAACCATGGTCGTCAAGCAAGCGCATTCGTCCCCGCATTAGTGCATGATAATCGGGATTATCGCGTGTCGTCAGCCGGAGAGCATCAATCCCGGTACGCTCAGCAAGCCCAATCCAGATTTCAGGAACCAACACACTTTCAAGGTCTAGACAAACGAGATTCACAGCCCCTCCGTGATCAAAAGTTATTATCCGACTCCTCACTGGAATAGCGAGCCAGTGGCATTCTCCAATACCGCACAGGCTTCACTTGTATCCTCGACAAACGGCTAATGGGGAAAAATTAAGGTGGTCTAATTTCTCGTAGCTCTGCCTTCATCTAACATAGGAAAGGCTTAAACCAAGCTTTTTTTTCGGTACTAGTTAAGGCAAAGTAACCCGACCACCGGAAGCGATGTAACACTGTCCCGTTGTAAAACTAGATCGCTCCGACAACAGAAAGGCCGCCAATTCGGCGATTTCTTCCGCCCGCCCAAGACGTTTCATTGGTGTAGCATCTATCATTGCCTGGCGCTGCGACGGTGCCATTTCCTGAATCATGTCGGTTTCGATCAAACCTGGTGCAATACTATTAATCCGCACTTCTGGCGCCAAGTCCTCTGAAAGATTGCGTGCAAATGCAATCACTGCAGCCTTCGACGCACCATAAGCTGCTTGCGCTGGTCGTGGCCTCAGCGCGGCGATTGACGCAATACAGACAATCCTTCCAAATCGACGCGCGCGCATCCCCTTGGTAACCGAAACAAGCGGCAGATATGTCCCATCCACGTTCACCGACATTATCTGCTTAAACGACGCATAGTCTAGTTGATCTGGTGGTTCTGCCTTAGCTATCCCCGCACTGGTTACCAATAGGTCTATAGTACCCAAATCTCGTTCTGTTTGTTCCACCATGGCCGTAACCTGATCGGGCTCAGCAACATTTGCTTGGACCATTATCGCTTCACTACCAGCCGCGTTAATGGCCCCAAGCGTTGCGAAGGCTGCATCTTCATTGTGTTGGTAGTTAATCGCAATCCGGGCACCACCAGATGCTAAGCGCTCACAAATAGCTCGCCCGATGCCTCGTGAACCTCCTGTAACTAGAGCAACTCGCCCTTGGAATTCCGCGTCAACCATTTCTGCACTCCCTAGAAATTTGCTGCCAGCCTAGTTGGGTTCAAATTATTTCGCGAGTAGACAAACTTCAATCTTACCAAGATCTCGAGCCGATAAAATCATTGTGTTCACGTGTCCAGAAGGCGTTAAGTGAACCAAACCGACAGGCGAAACGGAACGGGCTTATGAGCGAATTTCTAATTGGCGATATAGAAGTCACCAGAATCATAGAAATGGAAGGGCCGGATTTCGCCCCATTCGAGTTTTTCCCTGATTGTACTCCAGAGATGCTCAAACCACATCTCGGCTGGTTACAACCTCGTTTCCTTGACCCTACAAATGGAAAGTTAGTGTTTGCAATCCAAAGTTATTTGCTCCGCACCAATCACCACACCATCCTGATTGATTCCTGTGTGGGCGAAAACAAGGAACGAACCCGTTTCCCTAATTGGAATCTCCGGAAAAATACAGATTACATTGCAAAGCTCGCTGCCGCTGGAGTTTCGCCAGAGTCAATCGACTACGTCTTATGCACCCACCTACATGCGGACCACGTGGGTTGGAATACTCGCTTAGTGGATGACCGTTGGGTGCCAACATTTGCAAATGCGCGTTATTTGTTTACGCGCAATGAACATGATTTTTGGCAAGCCAAATCTGCCAAAAATCCGCGCAAGTACGATGATGGCTGTTACCAAGATAGTGTCTTGCCGATAATTGAAGCTGGTCAGGCACTAATAGTTGACCAAGACCATGCTCTTGACGATCAAATATGGCTGGAGCCGTCACCCGGCCACACTCCTGGCCATGTCAGCATCCGGGCTCGGTCCGGAGATTCAGAGGCAGTGTTTTCGGGGGACCTGATGCATAACGTACTCCAATGTATTTATCCCGACCTTGTCTCGCGCGCATGCTTCGATAAACCGCTCGCCCGCCAAACTCGGCGCACATTCCTCGAGTGCTACTGTGACAAACCGATACAGGTGATGACAGCGCATTTCCCCTCTCCCTCCTCTGGACATATCCACCGGCATGGCAACAGTTATCGATTTTCGTATTCCCACTAGGCCTTCAAGCCCTGAACTCTATAGACCCCAACCTCAGGGCATTATTATTACAGACAAGTAATAGCACGTGGAACGCCCCCACAACATTAGTGATAACTGATAACAGGGGACTAGCGCTGCCGCGCGCTCCTTGGTAGGTTCCCAGCCCGGCGGGAGCATGTGCCCCACAGCCAATCATGGTTATTGCAGGAACATAAGAGGCAATGGAATATAAGGCCCCAAGTTCAATCGACGAGGCCGTTATGCTGTTGGCCCAAGCCAACGGTAAGGCACATGTATTAGCAGGCGGTACGGATTTGCTGGTTCAAATCCGGGCTGGCTTTACCAAACCTACGCTCGTTGTGGATGTAAAAAATATTCTGGAACTCCGGACAATTTCTGTCGCCGACGATGGTGTTTGTATCGGAGCAGCGGTTACCGGTGCAGAACTGGGCGAGCATGACGCGGTAAAAGCGGCGTGGCCGGGTTTAGTAGAAGCAACAGAGCTGATTGGCTCCACTCAAATTCAAGGCCGCGCATCACTGGGCGGAAATTTATGCAATGCTTCGCCAGCTGCCGACACTGTTCCCGCATTGGTAGCCGCAAGCGCAATCTGCCTGATTGCGGGACCAAATGGCCAACGGGAAGCCCCTGTAGAACAAATAGTCACAGGACCGGGCCAAACGTCCCTCAAAAATAGCGAATTCGTGGTCCAATTTCAGTTGCCTAAAAAACTGCCTCGATCGGCAGATGCCTACTTGCGGTTCATCCCACGCACAGAAATGGATATAGCGGTCGTTGGAGCTGGTGTTAATCTTACACTCGACAAAAAAGGCATCTGCCAACAGGCCCGTGTAGCCTTAGGAGCGGTGGCACCAACAGTGCTACTGGTCGAAGCTGGCGCAAAAGCCTTAATTGGTTCCACACTAGACGATGCAGCGCTCGACAAACTCCGAGCCGCCGCTAGTGCTGCGTGCAATCCAATCGATGACAAACGCGGCACTGTTGAATTTCGAGTTGATGTGGCCGGCGTACTTGCCAAACGAGCGGTTCTTATCGCCAAACAACGCGCGGAGATGAACTGATGACCAGACAACACGTAACAACTGAGATCAATGGCGAGCCGCAGGATTTTTTATGTGATGCGCAGGAAACGCTTCTGGACGTGCTGCGAGACGAGTTACATCTTACCGGTACTAAGGAGGGATGTTCGTCAGGCGATTGCGGCGCATGCAGCGTTATGGTGGATGGCCGTTTAGTCTGCGCCTGCTTGTTGTTTGGCGTTGAGGCAGAGGGGAAGAAAATCGAAACCATCGAAGGCATGGCTGAAGGTGACAAACTGCATCCTTTGCAAACCAAATTTCTCGAGGAAGCAGCACTACAATGTGGCTTCTGCACGCCAGGCTTTCTTGTCGCAGCGAAAGCGTTGCTGGATCGTAACAACAATCCAACGGAAACCGAAGTACGCTACTGGCTAGCCGGCAATCTTTGCAGGTGCACAGGGTACGACAAAATTGTCCGCGCAGTCATGGATGTCGCGGCAGACATGCGGGGAGCGTAAAGATGGAGAATGAGACTCAGAAATTCAAATGGATTGGCAAACGGCCGATTCGCCCAGACGGTGTTGATAAGGTGACGGGGCGGGCTAAATTCGGCGCAGACATGCATCTGCCGGGCATGCTGATAGGCCGCGTACTCAGAAGCCCACATGCCCACGCGCGGATCCGTTCAATCAATACAGAGAAAGCAGCAGCCCTACCGGGTGTAAAGGCGGTCGTTACAGGAAACGATTTCCCGCCGCCACCGCCTCCCGTATGGGAAGCCGCTGGCGAACAACCGGTGAATTTCCGTGATCTAGCGCGGAACGTGATGGCGCGGGATAAGGCGCTATACGATGGCCACGCAGTCGCCGCTGTGGCAGCGACTAGTGCCGTGATCGCGGAAGAAGCAATCGACCTAATTGAGGTCGATTACGAGGTACTGCCACATGTTATCGACGTCAAAGAAGCGATGGAACCAGATGCTCCGCTGCTCCACGACGACCTCTTCACCGATGGCGTCTCGCCGAAGCCGGATAAGCCATCAAATATTGCAAAACGCATGGAGTTTGTACTTGGAGATATCGAAGTTGGATTTGCTAAAGCTGACATAGTAATAGAACGCGAGTTCACGACCAAGCCAGTCCATCAGGGCTATATTGAACCGCATGCGTGTGTAGCGGATTCTTCGGAAGACGGGAAACTCTTTATCCATTGCAGCAGCCAAGGCCAGTTTATGGTCCGCCTATTTTGCGCGCGCGTCCTCGATATCGAGATTTCACAAATAACTGTGGCGCCGGCCGAGATTGGTGGCGGCTTCGGTGGTAAAACCACTGTTTATCTGGAACCCACCGCAGGGTTGCTTTCCAGGAAAACGGGTAGACCGGTAAAAATGGTAATGAGCCGGACCGAAGTCTTCCGTGCAAGCGGCCCCACCTCAGGCGGAGCTTCCAAAATTAAAATAGGTGCAAACAAGGATGGCACTATCACTGCCGCTCAGGCGACCTTGGCTTATCAGGCTGGAGCTTTTCCCGGCTCGCCGATCGGTCCCGGATGCATGTGCGCATTTGCGCCTTACAACATTGAAAACGTCAATGTGGTCGGACACGACGTAGTTGTTAATCGACCCAAGGTTGCGGCTTATCGTGCTCCAGGTGCTCCTATCTCCGAGTTTGGTGTCGAATGTGTCATTGATGAAATTGCCAATAGGCTCAGCATAGATCCGATCGCATTCCGGGAGAAAAATGCCGCTCACCAGGGCACCAAAGCAGCTTATGGCCCTACTTTCGGGCCAATTGGCTTTGCCGAAACTTTGAAGGCCGCAAAGCAACACCCCCATTATTCCGCGCCACTCGGCGAGAACCAAGGACGAGGCGTTGCTTCCGGGTTTTGGTTCAATATTGGCGGCGATTCCAGCGCAAGTGTTCACATCAATGAAGATGGTACTGCATCCGTTATAGAAGGTAATCCAGACATCGGAGGCAGCCGTGCATCGCTCGCACTAATGGCGGCGGAAGTTTTGGGTATCGACTACGATAAGATACGTATCACGGTCGCGGATACCAGTTCAGTTGGCTACAATTTTCTTACAGGCGGCAGCCGCGTTACCTTTGCTAGCGGGAAAGCTGTCGTAGAAGCCGCCAAAGGCGCCATTTCAGAGCTATGTGCTCGTGCGGCCAAGCTCTGGGAAATCGATGCGGACGCAGTCGAGTGGGTAGATGGAGAGGCGCGCCCAGCGGGCGACAACGCGGGTGATTTCGAACCAATGCCACTAAGCACCATTGCGAGCGCTGCCGGCAAAACTGGAGGACCTATCGGCGGCCACGCATCATTGAACGTGAAAGGTGCGGGCCCAGGTTTTGGTAC
>PTKE01000073.1 GCA_002937585.1 Alphaproteobacteria bacterium MarineAlpha9_Bin6
AGCTCTCATTGAAGCTGGCCATGCAACCCGTTTTGGTCCCGATTGGCCGGGGCGCAGGTGCGGTGCAATGACCAGGGACAGCGGGATGTGTCAAAACCCCACTATTGGAAGTCGAACCCGCTGCAAGTTGCACGGCGGCTTGAGCCGTGGACCGACGACACCAGAAGGAATGGCGCGGGTCGCTGCAGCAAACACGAAGCACGGACGGAGAAGCCGCCCCCATGTTGAGAGGGTCAAGGCAATCAACGCCGAGTTGAGGCAGATAATATACGAGCTTAAGCGGGACGGCCTAAAAGCAAGTTACCAAACCATATAAACACGGGAGATAGATTTCATGGCGAAAAAGGTTCTAATAACTGGCATGAGTGGGCTAATTGGCGGACTTCTAAAGGACCATCTGTTAAATGAGGGTGGGTATGAGTTGAAAGCTTTAAACCGCAGCTATGTTGAAGGAGTCGAGAATCACCAAGCCGACATCTCTGATCTAGATGCAATCAAACCTGCCTTCGGGGGCCAGGACGTTGTAGTACACTTAGCTGCTTATTTAGGTTCTCAGGGTTGGCAGTGGCAGCACGATAATAACGTGCTAGGGACTTATAACGTTTTTGAAGCTGCCCGTCTGGCTGGTGTAAAAAGGGTCATTTTCGCCTCAAGCGGCAGCACAATCAGAGGTTTTGAAAGGGTCAAACCCTACAAAGATATCGCTGATGGCAACTACGGAGAGGTACCGGAAGATTTTCCTATGATCACCCGTGACCAGATTCGCCCCGAGGCTCTCTATGGGGCATCCAAAGTCTGGGGGGAGGCGTTGGGTAGGCATTTCTCTGATGATTACGACATGTCCGTCATTTGTGTGCGGATAGGTTCAGTACGTAAAGAGAACCGCCCTTTGAGTGTGAGAGAGAATGCCATCTATCTTGGTCACAGTGACATATGTCAGATGCTTCAGCTTTGCATAGAGGCAGACCAGAATATCAACTACGACGTGTTTTTCGCCGTATCTGATAACAAATGGAATTATCGTGATATATCCCATGCCAGAGAAGTGCTTGGCTATATCCCGAAAGATTCGGCCGATAATAATTTTTTCGTTTCCGACTAAGGAGTTCCTGTGTGGATCGTGCCGCAAGCCATCGAGCTTATGCAGCAGTCACAAGAGCTTCTGAGCCCACCAAATCCTGATGTTACCTGTGAATTCGACGACATCATGAACACGATGACTTGTAGGTGAGCCTAGAGATGCTCCGTAATCTGTTCCTATGTGTGCCGTTACTGTTGCTGGCAAATGTGGCCAGTGCTTCAGCTTTGCCTCCATGTCCCGGGCCTAATATACTTGCTTGGCACAGCTGCGAGGGGACATACACGCTCGACAACGGGGACAGATACATTGGCGAATGGAGAGATAGTTTACCGAATGGTCAGGGGACCCAGACCGCTCACGACGGGTCAAAGTACGTTGGTGAATGGAGAAACGGTCTATTTAATGGGCAGGGCACTTACACAACGTCCGACGGGTCGAAATATGTTGGGGGGTTTAGAAATGGAAAATATGACGGCCAAGGCACTATGTTCTGGGATGACGGAGGTGTTTGGGTAGGCCAATGGAAGGATGACGAATGGGTCAGTGGGGACCAGTATACAGAAGGGGAATCTCCTCCTGACGTTATGACTCTTTTCAATGAAAGGTAACTCGGACACACAAACGTGGCTAAAAAATCAAACAACACCTACCTTTGGTTCGGCTTAGTCCACTATCTCTGATTGCATTCCGAGACGTTGTCCAGTCGGCGAATTGGTGTCCCATCTATCCATTGAGGTAATCACTTGGGACAGGTAGAATTCAGGACCAAGGAGAGATTAGATGTTCATGCGACTGCTTTGCTCAGTTTGGAAGGAGACCTTAAGTTGCTGCTGCCAGCCAAAGAAGTCCGAAGAATCTTCCGAAACGGCAGCGGAAGAGCCGAACCACACTGGTGATAGTGCCAAACAAAGCCGTCAGCTGAAGCCAAGGAAAAGCCGTTCAAAACAGTAGCAGCATCCAAGAGTGCTATTTCCCGTAGGGAACTTGGAAAGAAAATAACAAACGGCACATTGTTCTCGTCTTGCCTGATGATCTGTGGACAGCTTGAAAAGCTCAAGGATGAGAAGGTGGTGTTCTCAGATTTGGATTAAGTGCTGGAGTAACTGATGGAGAGCATTTTATGCATTGCAGGAATATCTTTTGCTCTCTTCGTATCACTAGCTAATGCTGAGGTGATAGCACGGTGTTACGATGAAAACCATTAGTCTGTTTTCCGTCTAAGAGCTAAATATATTTTTCTAGAATCTCAAAAACATCCTCAACCAATTCGTTCCCAGAATAATAATATTGTTTTGTAATCTCGGCAGGTGCTTCTCTTGTCGCTGCCAGTAAATTAGTTTGGAACAGTGCTTTTTCATATGCATCAAACTGAAATTTCCATCATTCAAACAGTCCCGACCCTGTGTCGTCATAGTCTTCAATTTCTCTTCGGAGAAATAACTCCATCTCTGTAAGTTCTATTTTAATATTTTCGTTATTTTTGTGTTCTTTAGTTATTTTCTTAAAAGCATTATGGATATGGGCAAATCCTGTTTTTTCAGGGTTTCATCTCTTTTTTAGCTTTTCTGCTTCACTCTTTCGCCTTTGCTCGTTTATCTCTCGCCCCCGCTCTCGTTCCCTATTTTTCCTATCAACAATTTCATTGAAACGTTTTGCTAATTCATCTGGGTCAGCCATAGCCAATCCTCCAGTTGTGTCCGTAGATACATTTGGTTCAGGCACAGCAATCATAGAGAATATGGAGGGTATCTAATTATATGTCTCACATTTCCCACTATAACTCCTGCAACTTTTCATTGCTCCAGTCTCAGTGTTCACCACCCAACCAGTACCAGAAATACCTACACCTATACCTGTCCACTCCCCATTCCCTGCTGCATCTAATCCATTCTGATTAGAAAAGAATATGGCACCCGCTATCAGTGCTGCTGCAATAACTATCGCTGTTGGATAGTTCATCTCACTCCTCCTTTAATTTTTCTCATCAACCAAGACCAAATCACCTTTCATCAGAAAACCGCGGAACCCACGTCCAGCACATCATAGACTCACCTTCAAATGAAATTTCAAACAAGATACCTCCGTGCAAAAATCTACTTCTATCTTCGAACTCGCCACGGCCAGCTGCAGTCTGGACGAGCTTCCCGTCTTGCATTGCATTCCAGCATTGTGCAGGACTGACGTACTTTCCTTTCAGTGCAATTTTTTAAATTGATTGCTCAGCAATTTCCGACTCATCTGCCGTTATATTTTCATGCCCATCAGCAATTGTACTACCAGAAGCCAACATCATTAGGGCTACTGCTAGTCCTATAGCTTTTGCACAACCCATCTCGTCCTCCATTGGCTAAGCTATAATTACTCGTACAGCATACCAGTAGTAGCTTTGGAAGGAGGATTGGTTATGGCTGAAAAACGTTGGGAATACCTTTTTTGCACTTTTATGTTTGTTTGTTCATTGCTTCTAAGTTCCCCACGATTTCATTTATAGTAAGCAGAAAACCAGCGCTCCCACACCCCACAAGAAAGCCGAGGATAGCAACCGAAACAAGTGAGCTATCCTCCCTGCCAGACCCCATTGTGCAGATAACAAAGCCTATTGGGACAATTATTGGGGTTAATAAAACTAGTAAGTGGTAGATGTTCATCACCAACTTTCTGTAGGCTAGCATCATGTCTACCATTTTTTACTCCATCGATTAGGTTGATGAATTCCCTGTTTTCTAACTCATCTTCTTTTACAAATGTACTACTAAATTAACTGTAGGAGCACGGTAGAAAAACACCATACTCCAGCACCTTTGGAGGCTGCTAATTGCTAATCATCTACTTTGGTCACTTCTGCTAAACTAAGCTGACCGTATTAGAGGAGCCAGAGAGATGTTCCGTAACCTGTTTCGAGCTGTGTTGTTACTGTTGCTGGTCAATGTTACCAGTGCTGTAGCTTCTCCTCCATGTACAACAGGCCCTGGCAACTATTTTCACAACTGTGAGGGAGTCTATCGGTATACCTCAGGACCATACAGCGGAGACAAATACGTAGGGGAATTCAGGGATGGCAAAAAATACGGCCAAGGCACCTATCCTTTAACAGGATTAAGCCAGATGCGTAACTGTGGGAAGTCCAAAATCTATCTGAAACAGTTGCCAACCCAATTGATACGAGGCAGGATCCTAAACGGAATTAGTCCAATTTGATCTGGAGCTTAACAATGACGCCGGAACAGATTTTGTCTCAACCTTCTCGCGTACTAAGTCAAGCGCAAAGAGAATTTTACTTCGATAACGGTTATATATGTGTCGAAAAATTGATCAGAGAGGAGTGGCTGGAGCGGTTACATGCAGTCACGGATGATTTTCTGGATCAAAGTCGGGCAGTGAGTGACAGTAATGGTGTTTTCGATATCGCACCTGCTCACTCTCGGGAGGCGCCTAGGTTGCGTCGTCTTAAAGAGCCTGATGCTCAGCATGAGACATATTGGGAATTTACCAATGACGTCATTGCGGATGTTGCGGCCGATCTTGTGGGACCGGACGTGTCGTTCCATCACTCGAAGCTCAATTTCAAGTGGCATGAGGGAGATGATACAGTGCAGTGGCACCAGGATATTCAGTTTTACCCGCACACGAATTATAGCCCCCTTGCGATTGGCTGTTATTTAACGGACACGGGTCTAGATGACGGGCCGGTGGCAATCCTACCAGGGTCCCACGAGGGACCGCTTTACGATCAATATGATCAGGATGGGAATTGGACCGGTGGTCTCAGCGAAACGGACACTTCAGGGCTTGATCTTGTTAAGGCGGTGTATCTTACGGCCCCTGCTGGGTCTATCACGGTGCATAACTGCCGTACTGTGCATGGTTCGCCGCCCAGCAAAATTGCGGATGGTCGACCTTTGCTAATCAATGCGTTCACATCTGCTGACGCGTTTGCTTATACACCTAATCCGGCATCCACCAGACACTACAGGCATTTAGTGCGAGGGAAGGCCGCTCGCTGGGCTCATCATGACCCACGGCCATGCCTTATTCCGCCGGATTGGTCTGCAGGGTACACTTCAATTTTTGCCGCACAGTCAGGTGAGAATAGTCCGCCTGCGGCTGGTTAGGTATTGTTAACCGCCCCCAATTTTTCTATTGCCATCTCTCGTAGTTTGGTGCGTTGAATTTTGGTGCCACTAGGCCCGGTTGTGGTCGGGAATTTGTCGATCAAAAATATGCGGGCTGGCACTTTAAAATTAGCCATCCCAGCTCGGCAGTGGTTAAGCAAATCCGTCTCTGAAGTAGTTGCGGCCTTTTGCATCATCACGAAGCCTACTGGGCGAGTCCCTCGGGGACCATCGACGCCGATTATTTGACAGCCATCAACGTCCGGATGCTGTCGAATATACGTTTCGATTTCTTGTGGATTGACTAAGAATCCACCCAACCGCAATACGTCGCCCATACGCGATAAAAACTCAAAACTACCGTCCGTGCATATGCGGCCTAGATCACCACTTCGGAAAAAAGCGTCGCCGGTGACAGCGGCAGTTGTTGCTTCTGTATTGTTGAAGTACTGATGCATCAAGCTTGGGCATTTGAACTCCAGTTCACCAATTTGTCCGGCTTTTAATAACCTGCCGTTTTCTGGATCTCGGACACGGACCTTGGTCAGATCAGAGACGGGGAATCCGCCCATGCGGGCACGGGCATCCACCGTGTCATCCGGACGCTGCATGGCAAAAAGTGCCAACAGCTCGCTTGAGCCATATAAACCAACCAATTTTAGGCCTTGCTGGTCCGCCCGGTCTACGACATTACCAAGGGAAGGTGTAAAATTTGCATAGCCACAAAAATTCATTGTCGGGAAGGGATTTAGCTCTGGTCGAGCCTCTAATAGGCGCGCAAACATTTCGTCGCTACCATTTGTCTGAGTAATTCGATGTTTATCGATTAATTTCAAAATATCGTCGACATCAAACGCTGGGACACAAATCATTCCGGCACCTCCAGCGAATGCTGCGACTGCCTGAGAAAATCCGTATACACCACAAAAAGGGACTGCTTGGAGTATCATTGCTTTTGGTTGATCGTAGCCAAAACGAATTGCCACGTCGCGCGCGTGCTGAACAACACCAGATTGCTTATGGAGAACGAGTTTTGGCAATTTGGTGGTGCCAGAAGTAGTGAAAATTATGCAGCCAGTATCGGCTGCAGCGTGAACGGCTAAGGGGTTCTGGGAGCGCAATAGAAAATTATAAGGGACGATCGGTCGCTGATCGATTTTTGTTGGAGCGGATTCATATCCCTCGCTGTATGCGACTACGGTTTTAAGAGTGGTGAGGAAGCTTATGTCTATTTTGCTAAGTATATTTGTGAAATTTATTCCTTTAAAGTCTGGCCAAAAAACGAGAAGTTTTGAGCCAGATAGTTTCAATAGATCACTAACCTCAGAGCTGCGAAACCGAGTATTTACGGCCACCGCGATTGCTCCAAGTTGTGCGCAAGCAAAGAATACTTCGAGCCAAGCGGGTATGTTTGGTAACCAGATTGCTACTCGGTCCCCCTCGCCAATACCTAGTTTCGCGAGACTGGCTGCGACCGTGCGGCTGCGTTGGTTGAACTTTAAGTAAGTTATGACTTGTTCGTCATAGATAAGTGCTGGTGCATCCGGTTGTTTGTGTGCGTGGGCGTCGATTAATGAATTAAGGGTGTTCATGTGTGTGTCAATTTTCTCCAGCATGATGGCGACTATTTACGAGTGTCCGGCATTTGCCAAGGCCTCTTTCGCCGCTTAGTCTTTCGTGTTTAGTCTCTTGGAGAGCGAGAACAGGATGAATATTGAGGCACCCGGAAATGGGCCGGAAAAGGAATTTTTTGATTTCCTATCTCAGGGAGAATTTATGATTCAACGCTCAAAAAGTTCTGGCGAATACATTTTTTACCCGCGTGTGGCGCTGCCGAAATCGGGCATTGAGGATTTGGAGTGGGTTCGGGCATCGGGAAAGGGAGTTGTATATGCCACGAGCGTAGTACGGCAACGGCCCGAAAAGGGGGGAGTATACAATGTTGCACTAATTGATTTGGAAGAGGGGCCTCGTCTAATGAGCCGAGTTGAAGGATGTGCACCGGAGTCCGTAGTGATCGGTATGGATGTGGTTGCTGAAATAGATTTGAGTGGTTCCAATCCAGTGCTCATCTTTAAACCCGTCTGAGGAAACACAACCATGCATAATAGTTTGCGAGGCGCTGCGGCAATTGTTGGGGCCGGGGTTTACGGTTTGGGGGAGACACCAGGCCAGTCATCGGTAGAGATAATGGCTCGTGCAGCGTTGACCGCGTTGACGGACGCAGGACTGAAACCATCCGATGTAGACGGCGTGATATCCGCTTCGCCAGTTTATAACATGGCGAGTATGACGGCCGCAGAGTATCTTGGAATTAGACCCCGGTTCACCGAATCAACGATGCTTGGTGGTTCTTCATTTGTTTTTCATGTTACGCCAGCAGCGCTTGCCTTACAGGCTGGACTGTGTGACGTGGTGCTAATTTGTTATGGCAGTAATCAACGGAGTGCCACTGGTCGTTTAATCAGCAATTCCCTGCCAGATCCTTATGAGGCACCATACAACCCACGTATGCCTATCACGGCGTATGCACTGGCGGCGTCGCGTCACATGTTTCAATACGGCACTACTCGAGAGCAGATGGCTGAGGTGGCAGTCGCCGCTCGAGGGTGGGCTGCGCTAAATCCAGAAGCTTTTGTGCGTGAGCCGTTAACAGTCAAGGACGTTTTGGGTTCGCGTATGATCAGCGATCCATTGTCTAAGCTCGATTGCTGTCTCGTCACCGATGGCGGAGGTGCGCTTGTGCTGACACGCGCGGATCGTGCAAAGGATCTTCCAAAAGCGCCGGTCTATGTGCTAGGTCATGCGACGGAACACTGGCACCGATCAATAGCACAGCTTCCCGATCTTACAATTACAGCTGCAAGTGAGTCTGGTCGCCGTGCATTCGAAATGGCGGGTTTGGTGCCGACCGATATTGATGTAGCTCAACTCTACGATGCCTTCACAATCAACACGATCTTATTTCTGGAAGATCTGGGCTATTGCAAGAAAGGTGAGGGAGGAGAATTTGTTGCTGACGGCCGGATTGCACCGGGTGGAAGTTTGCCCGTTAATACGAATGGTGGTGGCTTATCGTGTTGCCATCCGGGTATGTATGGCATTTTTCCCGTAATAGAAGCGGTGCGTCAGGTTCGCGGTGAGGCGGGAGAAAGGCAGATAGACGACGTCGACGTAGCGCTGGCGCATGGTAATGGTGGAGTGCTGTCAAGCCAATCTACATTGGTTCTGGGTTCAGGCGCGACGATTTGAAACGACTATTAATGTGATTAGCGCGGACTGATAAAAATTACTTGAATCGGGTAGACACACTAAAGGGCCACACTCAGTTCTGTATTTGTAAGGTTCTGAGAAGCATTTCGATTTGATCGTGGCCCCAATAGTAAGTCTTCGCCATGACCGAATCTAGCCATACTAAATACGCTGCGCTCTATTCCTTCGGATACGATGTGTTCAAGCTCCTTACGTCTGTAACCATTACAAAATTGTGTGAACGCAGACCGGCTTAGACCAATTTTCGAGATGACGTCCGCCGCTTTATCTTGGTTTTCGATAACAAGTTTACGTTTTAAAATCGCTCGAGAACAAGTGTTCCTTATCGTTTGAACTTTTCATTCTGTTGTGCGAACAACATTCCGATACCGGCGAGGGTTGAATCGAAAAAGTTTTTGTGGCCCGTAAATAATTACACCACGTTAATTCGCAAAACGTCGGACATCTTGGTAGAGGTAGCGCACTTTTCTCGATTGCAACTCGTCGCGTGATTTCAGGTCGCCATAGGCTCCCGGAATGTCACTCACGAAGGGCCGTGTTTGGAGGTCGATGTCATGGGTCTCTGCCAGTTGGAATTCAGGCTCTAGAGATAAATACGAGTACGGACATTTGAAATCGATGTACAGAGTGATGGTGGAGGTCATTTTAGATTTTTCGCAAGTTTGGTTAATCGGATACCCAACTTGCAGAAGGTTTACAAGGGTCTTCAGTTACTTATCGACAGTGTAAACATTTGCGTTCTGGAACTGGTAATCCTCATGTCGGGATTTCTATTATCAATCGTCCTACTCGTTGTTTCATCTCTTTCAGCCTATGCCCACACAGTTCATAATTTTAGCTTTGCAAACGGTTTAGTTCATCCTGTCTTCGGGCCCGACCATTTTCTAGCCATGTTGTCAGTAGGAATCGTAAGTGCACTAATTGGTGGAGCGGCTATCTGGCGGGTGCCATCGGTGTTTGTCTTATCAATGATTATAGGCGGCGGGCTGGGGATGCTGGACCTCGATATGTTTGCAATGGATGCTGGTTTGATCGAGTACTACATAAGCGATTTAATTGTTGAGATAGCGATTGGTTTGTCTGTTTTTTTGTTTGGGCTATCGATATTCTGGATTCACGTAATCGGAGAGAGACTCGCCTGGACCTTGGTCTTTAGTTTTGGTTTATTTCACGGATATGCGCACGGAATGGAAATCCCGCCAGGAGCTTTGCCACTGTATTATGTGGCTGGCTTTGTAGTTGGCACCACGGGCATTCACCTGAGTGGCCTGAGCATCGGATGGTTATCAGGAAAATCTAATCGACTGCTTAGTTTGCTTCGTGTGTGTGGAGTATTTTCAGTTGTTGCTGGTGTCTATTTTGTCTTTTCGGCACTTCGACAAATTTCGGCACATGTTTATTAGAGCTTTGTGGTACAATTACGTTTCGTAAGCCACGAGCTAAATGAACGGTAAAGTCTAGCAAGGGAGGTAGGGATGAATAGAGTCTTAATTGCTGCAATTGTGACTAGTGCGTTTGGGGTCGGAGTTGCAGTGGCCGACACCACCGACCAGAATTGGATGAACAAGGTCGAGTTACAAAAGACCGGGAAGCATTGTATCGACGACAAAAACTGCTTCAATCGATATCATCCGGCAATTCCGGCTGCGGCGAAGGCAGATCTGGGGGACATGATTATACTCCATACCCGTGATGCTCTTGATTCCGAGTTCACACTAGGTTCAATTCCTGATGACCTAGCTGCTGTTAATCTTGGCCTGGTACATCCGATGACAGGACCGGTGCATATAAATGGTGCGATGCGGGGTGACGTCATTGAAGTTGAAATCGTGGATATTGTGCCTGATGAGTACGGCTACACGGTTATAATCCCAGGATTTGGTTTTCTGAGAGACCTCTATACTGAACCATTTATCGTTAATTGGCGTCTCACGCGCATTGGTGCCACTTCACCACAGATGCCAGGCATCACTGTTCCGTATGAAGCCTTCCCTGGCTCCATCGGTGTAATGCCTGGTCAGCCTGAAATAGAGTCGATAAAGCAACGCGAAGCGGATCTGGCTGGGGCCGGCGGGGTGGTTCTTACTCCATCACCTGGTGGGGCCCTCCCTGCCAATATTTGTGGCGAAAATGGTTCTCACGCGGATGACTGTCTGCGCACCATTCCACCGCGCGAAAATGGCGGAAACATGGATGTCCAGCAGATGCAACTTGGAACAAGGATACTTTTCCCATGCTTTATTGATGGCTGTGGACTATTCGCCGGGGATATCCATTATGCGCAAGGGGACGGAGAGGTCTCTGGTACAGCTATTGAGATGGGTACTATTACTACGCTCCGTGTCACGAAGATCCATAAAGGTAAAGCTGCCTCGATGGACATGCCAGCCACAATTGGCAACGACCAGATCATTGACATGGAACCAACCCGTTATTATCAGACGCTCGGAATACCGTTGAAAGGCAAGGGCGAAGTTCCGCCCTCGCACCAGTACTTGAGTGGTGAGCCGATCGCAAATCTTGAGAACCTTAATGAGGATCTCACGGTAGCGGCTCGTCACGCACTGATTCAAATGATTGATTATTTGGTTTCAGAACATGGTTTGACTCGTGAGCAAGCCTATATTCTGTGCTCAGTGGCTGTTGATCTTCGTGTTGGACAAGTTGTTGATGTTCCAAACTATATTGTAACAGCAGTACTAAACATGGATGTATTCGACAAATATCGCCATTAATTAATACTGAGGGTGGGGACTGCAAGGCCCCACCCCACCTTTTTTGTGATAAGCATTCTTATGAAGTTTTGTCTGCGATTACCCATTTTTATTTTAATAGCTTTTGTTTTATCTGCGCATTCTCCCTGGGGACAATATCAAGTCTACCGTCAAAAACACCTGCTGATCATGTCGACCATCGAGGATGAGGCAACTTATCCTTTTTCAAAAAAACTGGTCGCCGCAATCAACGAGGTATTGCCGCATGCAAGGGCACGCCCAGCACGAGCAAAGCACTTTCAGAGAGTACACAGTCTCTTTTCTACGAAGCAAATGCAGATAATGTTACTGTCCCGTTCAAACGCGGTGGCGGCGTTTAACGGCGATGGTCCATTTACAGCTTATGGCTCCCTAGACTTTAGAGTTCTTTATCAATTTGGAGATTTACAATTATTGGGACAGGTTGATTTTCCTGACCAGTTTGCGTGGCTGGTCACCGATGCCATAATGCGTGCGCAAGCTATAATCGAAGCGGACACTCCGGATATCGTACTC
>PTKE01000074.1 GCA_002937585.1 Alphaproteobacteria bacterium MarineAlpha9_Bin6
GCTCCACAGCTTCGCACACGCCGGATCAGCAGTATTTTTTTTGGCGGTGGCACGCCCTCGTTGATGGCGCCCGAGACAGTATCAGCAATACTCGACCTAGTGGCGTGTCATTGGACCATCGACAACCAGGCTGAGATTACACTGGAGGCCAACCCAACATCTTCCGACGTTGGACGGTTTCGAGACTTCCGCCAGGCCGGTATCAACCGGTTGTCACTTGGCATCCAAGCATTGGATGACACCGCACTGCGTTTCCTCGGTCGTGGTCATAATTCCAAAGAGGCAATCTCAGCGGCACTGATAGCCCAAACTGTGTTCCAACGGACCTCGGTTGATTTAATATATGGCCGCCCACAACAGTCGGTGAAAGCATGGCGTCTTGAACTGGAGCAAGCCCTTGAGCTAGTCAGCGATCACATCTCATTATACCAATTGACGGTCGAGAAAGGTACCGCCTTTTATGATGCCCACCGTCTCGGCAAATTTACCCTGCCACAAGACGAGCGCGCCCTATCTCTCTTTGAAGCCACTCAAGAATTGCTGGATGAAGCAGGTCTCCCTGCTTATGAAATTTCAAATCACGCCAAGGCCGGGGGCGAAAGCAAGCATAATTTAGCCTATTGGCGCTATCAAGATTACGTGGGGATTGGACCGGGTGCTCATAGCCGCATCATGATCGACTCACAGATTCACGCACTTGAACAAATCCGGGCACCAGCACGATGGCTGAACGCCACTATCCGCCGCAATAGCGGGAGTTTACGCGATGAAAGTTTGACCCGTGCTCAATGTATTCGTGAAATGATCATGATGGGTTTGCGTTTAAGAGGTGGCATTGACCGAAAATGGTTTATGCGTCGCTTAGGCGTGGACCTTAATAACGCATTAGATCTTCCCGCCGTTCAACGTATGGAGAACGCGGGGCTAATCGTGAACGATGCAGCCAGCCTCCGACTAAGTGCACGCGGTCGCACATTGCTCGACACAGTGTTGGCTACGCTTTTGCCCTAATTCCGCTAATTGAACTACTGCATTGGCCCACCGTCAAAGCCGGGCCGTGGTGGGTCGATGACCTTAAAACCGTCCGCTGACACCTCATAAATCGCAAGGGCTCGTTCAGCAACGCCGTCAAGTCCGAAGCGGAACACCCCTTGAATCCCGGCAAAACCGTTGGTGGCTGATAACGCGCCGGCCTCGGTGGAGTGAACCGAATCAATTTGCCGGGTTCGAATTAACATTCCCGCTAACGAAATGGCGTCATAGGCAAGTGCAGCACCGTGCGGCGGCTGGGAGTCAAAGCTGACCTGGTACTTTTGCTCAAAGCGGGCCCACTTGCCTGGCGGCGGGGCCGCAAACCAACCACCTTTCAGGGCTGGCTCACCCGGAATGTTTTCATGATGCCAAAGTTCCGTGCCCAATAATCGAACCCTTGTTGTCTCGATATCAAAAGAGAGAAAACTCGCAAGTGATCGCAACTGCCTACCTCCGGCGGCAATTAACACACCGTCTATGGGTTGCTGGCTAGGGGAATCGGATGACTTGTAAAGCCCGGCCATACGCTGCACAACTTCCTCCGCATCAGATCCATCAGTTGCAAAATATTCTATTTGTCCAACTGACAAACCGGCATCTTGTACGCTCTCATCGAGTGCCGCCACCACCGCATGACCGTAGTCGTTGTGGGGCACCAACGCGGCGACGCGGCGGACGCCAGAAGCAGCCGCATAAGTAACAATGCGCTTAATCTGCTGATCCGGAGTAAAACCGAATACGTATACTCCTTCACCAGCCACCGCGCGGTCATTTGAAAATCCGATTATCGCCACGCCACGTTCACGCGATGCCGGCGCTGCCGCACGAATTGACTCGCTGAAAAGTGGCCCAATTAACAACTGGGCACCTTCCTCGAGCGCTTCACTTGCCGCGTTTGCTGCGCCCTCGGGCGTTCCAGTGGTATCCTTAATAAGCAAGGTTGTAGCTAAATCAAGATTGTCGAACAGAGCTAATTGGGCTGCATTCAGCATTGCTTGGCCCAACTCTGAGTCGCGACCAGTGAGGGGTACCAGCAACGCTACAATAGACGTAGCCGATCCAACACCCGGAAACTCATCACCCCCATCACCCGGTGCAACCATTGGCCGCTCTTCAACGCGGGTTATAGGTGTTACAATCCCCGGTGGTGGCACGTTAAGGTCTGTAACGGCGATGGCTGCACGCTCGGATTCAGCCATCAACTTTAGCATGTCCTCAGCCGACAAAGGCTCTTCACCACCTGATGTGACAGTGGAAACTGGAGCCTCGCCCACACTTGCATCACTAACGTCGGGATCAGACGCAAGCGGCACGTGAACTACGTCTGTCTCAATATTTAATTTTTTTCGGTTGTCGTTTTGCTGAGGCGAAGGTTGAACTTCAGTCAGATGCGGCATAAACCTGGGTGGCTCACATCCGAGTAGTGGTAACAGCAATGGCACGAGGACCAGCGCCAAGGCGCGGCGCAAAATCTGCAAAAGTGCGAAACAATTCACCACGGCTAAAATCCCGTCCAGTGGACCAACCCGCAACAGATGTACTCGCTAACAGTAGTGACAGCGGTACCACAAGTAAACTTACACCCGGTCTTTACATTGTTGCGACGCCAATCGGCAACCTGGGTGATGTCACTTTACGTGCACTTGAAGTGCTGAACAGCGTGAAACTTATCGCCTGCGAGGACACTCGGCACACTGGCAAACTTCTCACCAGATACGGCATCAGTACCCGGCGCACCGCATATCACGAACATAATGCCCGACGTGCGCTACCCGGTCTCCTACGGTTGCTACGAGATGGCGCCGCAATTGCACTAGTTTCGGACGCGGGGACACCTCTTATCTCCGATCCGGGATATAGGTTAGTAAGTGAGGCGATTGTCGCACGCGTATCGATAATTCCAGTGCCGGGGCCGTCCGCTCCGCTCGCCGCCCTTGTAATCTCTGGCTTACCGAGCAACCGGTTTTTCTTTGTTGGATTTCTACCCCAGGCATCGGAAGCTCGCCAAAACGCTCTCCGGCAGCTTTCCGACCTCAAAGTAACATTGTTGTTCTTAGAGAGCCCACGCCGACTTGCGGCCACGCTCGAAGACATGGCGTATACTTTAGGTGAACGAGAAGTCGCAATAGCCCGCGAACTCACCAAAATACACGAGGAAGTCTCCCGAGGCTCATTGGCAGAATTCGCGTCCCGGTATCGAAGTGAGGCTGAATCCGGCAGAGTCCCGCGGGGAGAAGTAGTGATCGTGGTTGGTCCGCCCTCCAAAGATCATTCGGGCGTTCTGAATCAGGGTGCTATTGGAGAATCAGACAAACTACTCCGAGTGGCACTCCAAAGTATGGGCACTAAGAAAGCGGCAGAAACCGTCGCAAGTGCCACTGGCCTAAGCCGCCGCAGCCTTTACGCGCGTGCCCTAATATTAATAAATGCGCGAGAGTAAACCGTGGCTCGCGACACCTCCTTCAAGATTCCCGCGAGCGTCTGAAAATTAACACCATTATGCTAGTCTCTTCGCCCCCTATATCTTTCTTGCACAATGCCCTGCCTTCGGCGCATGTTTTGTTGGATTTAGTATTTTGTTGGAGACGGAACTTATTTACGGGCCCTCCTGGCAATCACATCACCAAGCCATACCACAAGGAGCGCCAATGACTTCGGTGCACAAGGAAACACTGACCCGTGCAGGTAAAAGTGCATTGCTATTGTGCAGCGTTATTGCAATGGCGTCGCAATGCTCCTGCACACCTGTCGGCACAGCCATCGGAGCAAGTGCAAGGGTGGGCATAGCATTAGCGGAGGACCGCCCGATCAACGAGGTAGTAAGTGACGCTGCCCTTAAGGTGGCGATCAATACACAACTATTAGAAGCCTCGTTCCAGGATTTATTTTGGACCGTCAAAACCACCGTCTTCGAGGGCCGAGTATTGCTGACAGGCCGCGTAGCAAGAAACAATCTCCGCGACAAAACAAGCGAAATCGTGTGGGGGATAGGTGGGGTACGAGAAGTGCTGAACGAACTAGAAGTGGGCGACGGTAGAGATGTTGCCGACTCGGCGCGCGATAGAATTATTACAGTCTCATTGCGCAGTAAGATCCTTGGTGACCAGCAAATCTCCGGAATCAACTACAAAATTAGTACTTATAATCATGCAATTTATCTTATTGGGGTAGCTCAAAGCCGAAACGAAATGGATCGAGTGGTCGCGCATGCCCGTGAGGTCCGATATGTTCGCAAGTTGGTTAACTATGTATTGCTGTCCAAGGACCCACGCCGTGCGCAATAGCGTCAGACTCCAGCCGTGGATGGAGATCATTCAATGACTTTTTCGGTCGCAATACAAATGGACCCGATCGAACATATTGACGTCTCCGCTGATTCAACGTTTGCCATTGCCCTAGAGGGTCAAGCTCGGGGCCATAGGCTGTACCACTACTTGCCGCGCGATCTCAAGTTACACTGCGGTCGCCTGACTGCCAAAGGCCGAGGCCTTAAGTTGCGTCGGCAGTCCAGAGATTATTACACGCTTGGGCCTGAGCAGACTCTCGATCTGTCAAATATGGATGTGATCCTTATGCGTCAGGATCCGCCGTTCGACATGGCCTACATCACCGCTACTCACCTGCTGGAGCACATCCACCCCAAAACTCTCGTAGTAAATGACCCGGTCGCAGTCCGCAATGCGCCAGAAAAATTATTTGTCACACAGTTTCCCGACCTCATGCCGCCGACATTAATTACCTCCGATCGTGACTCTGTGACGCAATTTCGAGCGGAACATGGAGATATAATTATAAAGCCGTTATTCGGTAACGGCGGCGCAGGTGTTTTTCATATAGGCCCCGACGACGAAAATCTTAGCGCTTTATTCGAGATGTTTACTAGCACTCGGCGAGAACCAATGATCATTCAGCGTTACCTTCCAGCAGTGCGCGCTGGCGACAAACGAATCATATTGATAGATGGTGAGGCAGCCGGCGCCATTAATCGAGTGCCGCCAGCGGGTGAAGCGCGCGCCAATATGCATGTCGGCGCGCGCGCAGAGCCAGCAGATTTAACAGATAAAGAACGCGAAATTTGCGCCACCATCGGTCCAAGCCTAAAAAGGCAAGGGCTAATATTTGTCGGAATCGACGTAATTGGAGGTTACCTTACTGAGATCAACGTTACCTCCCCGACGGGCCTTCAGGAGTACGAACGCTTTACCGGGACCTCGCTATCAGCCCGTATTTGGGAATCGATCGAGGCAAGACAAATTTAACTAAGGCTGCCTTAAACTCAAACCATTATCAGAGTTTCATGGTGAGGGTTAACCCACCGTCAACGACCAGTTCTATACCTGTGACATATCGAGATTCCTCCGAAGCCAAAAATACCGCTGAGTGCGCAACATCCCATGCATCTCCCATCTTGCCCATCGGGCATAGCGCATCGCGTTCAGACACCATGGCTTCAACATCCTCATAGGCTTGCGACACCGCGCCCCTGATTAGAGGTGTATCCATAAGACCGGGTAATATTGCATTGCATCGAATTTGATGTTTTGCGTATTGAGTAGCGATATTGCGTGTGAGAGCGTTGACGGCCCCCTTTGAAGCACAATACGACACACAAGGATAGCCAAGGGAATAGAATGAGGCTATCGACGACACATTAATAATCGACCCACTTCCAGCCTCAACCATATGCGGTAAGACATTCTTAGCAGTTAGATACATGCTCTTGACGTTAACATTCATCAACCGATCCCAATTCTCTTCTTTTATCTCTTCAGGCCCGCCGGGCTCAACAATACCCACATTATTGTGGAGCACATCAATTCGACCGTAAGTTTCAACGCACGCGGCAACCAGCCTGCCCACTGAATCGCTGTCCGTCACATCGGCATTATAAATAACGCAGTCACCACCTTCTTGATCTATAATTGCTTTAGTTTCGGCTACCGCCTCAGTATTTATATCGACTGCGAACACCTGCGCGCCTTCACGCGCAAATTGAACCGCGCAGGCTTTGCCATTCCCCCAACCCGGCCCCGACGATCCGGCACCGGAGATGATTGCGACCGCGCCCTCTAATCTTTTCCCCATTGTCCCGCCCCATAATCGCGCATTCTGCTACCCAATTCCTCTGTCCGTATTGCTTTGGAGCATAACGAACTGTAGCTCCGTTCCATCCCCAGAGCCCTCTAACCTTTTATACCCAAAGCTCCCAAACACTAGCGCAGCCTGTCCCGACCGCACGCAAGTATTTACCCAGAATGTGGTGGCCTGACTCCCCCGAGTTTGCGGCCACCAAATATATGGCTGTGGAAATGCGAAACCTCCTGGTTGGCGTCCGTACCACAATTGGTCACCACACGATAGCCGGTCTTGGCAACGCCGAGTTTCCTCGCAACCCTACCAACTGCACGGACATAGGCCACCAGCTCGGCATCACTGGCTCGCTCAGAGAAATCATCAATCGATATGTATGCACCTTTCGGAATCACCAATACGTGAACCGGTGCTAATTTGCCGATGTCGTGAAAGGCAAGCACATGTTCGTCCTCATAAACCTTTTCTGCAGGAATTTCCCGCCGCAGTATACATGCGAAAATATTATCGTTGTCGTAAGCCATCGCCATTCCTCTTAGCTTTTATTCTCTATGAGCTGGAAGCAAAGCGAATGCGTTTAGTTACCTTTGCCAACCTTCTTGGCATCAAGACCCGAAATCCCCTCACGACGAGTAAGTTCTGCATAGACGTCGGATGGAGAGAGTCCGCCATCCGCCCACAATATCATCAAGTGGAATAAGAGATCGGCGCTTTCCGAAGCCAACTCTCTTTTGTCGCCGCTCAGCGCCGCCAGTGCCGTTTCGACCGCTTCCTCGCCGACCTTCTGCGCGATTCTCGATGTGCCAGCTTGAAATTGCTGGGCAACATATGACTCCGCAGGGTCTACCTCGCGACGACTCAGAATGACTGCAAACAGCCGATCTAATATCTCCCCATTTGACTTAGCCATAAAGTTGCTCCGGCTCCGTCAGAACCTGACGCACTCGGGTAGTCCCTTCCTTCGTCATCGACGTAAAGAAACAGCTTCGCCGGCCAGTGTGACAAGCAACACCTGTTTGATCGACTAACGCTAAAAGCGTATCTCCGTCGCAGTCGACACACAGCTCTATAAGGCGCTGCACCTGACCCGACTGTTCGCCCTTGCGCCACAACCTTTCACGACTGCGCGAAAAATAACATAGATGACCCGTCGCAGTAGTCTCACTGACAGCGTCTAAGTTCATCCAAGCCAGCATCAGCACCTCACCAGAATCATGTTGCTGCGCGATCACTGGAACCAATCCATCAGCGTTAAACTTGACTAAATCAAGAAATTTATTGCTCATCGTGTTTTTCCCGCCACATCGTTCCTAACCGCTCGAAGGGGTACCAAATTGGGACGCTCAAGTCGCGTGCCCCAGCATACTTAGTTCTCCTGCCGTGACCTCGATAAGAACGGCCCGACATCTTCTTCTTCACAAGCGCACCGAAAGACCGGCCTTCCGCATGTGTGTTTTGGCTTGCCCAACTGAATAGGTCCCAAAATGAAATATAGAGGCTGCTAGTACAGCACTTGCATGACCATCACGGGCCGCTTCAACCAGATGGTCAAGGTTGCCAGCGCCTCCCGATGCAATCACCGGAACCGTAACAGAGTCAGCGACTGCACGTGTTAAGGCCAAATCAAACCCGGCCTTCGTCCCATCACGGTCCATCGAGGTCAGCAAGATTTCCCCAGCACCAAGAGTGGCCATACGTCGAGCCCAGTCAAGAACATCAAGTCCCGTCACCTCTCGACCACCATGTGTAAATACTTGCCAGCGGCCAGATCCACACGCCTTGGCATCAATTGAAACAACAATGCACTGGGCGCCAAACTTCTCTGATGCCGCAGTCACAAGTGCTGGCTCTCTAACCGCCGCAGTATTAATAGTAACCTTGTCTGCACCAGCCATTAAGAGTTTACGGATATCGTTTATGCTTCGCACACCACCACCGACAGTCAGCGGCATAAAACAGGCATCAGCTGTCCGCGCAACTACGTCGAGGATGATATCGCGACGATCGCTGGAGGCCGTAATATCGAGAAAACAAAGTTCGTCTGCCCCAGCCGAATCATAAACGCTTGCTTGCTCCACGGGATCACCTGCATCGACCAAGTTTACAAAATTGACTCCCTTAACAACGCGACCATCGTTAACGTCGAGGCACGGAATAATGCGGGTCTTGAGCGTATTGTTCACGACGCCATCAACTTAAGCGCAGCCCCAACATCCAATTGGCCATCATAAAAAACTCGTCCGGCAATCACACCCATTACACCATCCTGTTCAAGCGCTTTGACCGCGCGCAAATCGTCTAAGGAAGCCACGCCTCCGGAAGCAATCACCGGTGTAGAAATGCTTTTTGCAAAAGCCTTAATCGCAGCAATATTCACACCAGCCATAACGCCGTCGCGACTGATGTCAGTAAAAATAATTGCTGCAACACCTGCGTCCTCGAAGCTCTGGCCAAGCTCCAAGACCGTTATGTCTGACTGCTCCACCCACCCCCGCACCGCTACTCGTCCCGCGCGCCCATCGATACCGACAGCTATACGTCCCGGAAAGGCCCGGCATGCACGCTTAACCAGAGCGGGGTCATGTAGAGCAGCGGTGCCCAGAATGACGCGTTCTATGCCAGCATCGAGCCACGTCTCAACCGCTTTGAGGTCGCGGATGCCGCCCCCCAACTGAATCCGGATATTGGACGCGGCAACAATTTCTCCTACGACGTTTCCATTGACTGACCGTCCTTCAATCGCCCCATTTAGATCCACAACATGTAGCCACTCAAAACCATCAGCAGCGAAAACACGAGCCTGCCGCAATGGATCGCGAGAAAACACCGTCGCCTTGGTCATGTCGCCCTGAAAGAGACGAACACAGGCCCCATCCTTCAGATCAATCGCTGGAAATAGGATCATTCCAAGAAACTACACCAAGTCCTTGACATAAAAGTATCCTGCTATCAGTTCTCCATCGACCATATGATATTTCTTGAGCGTCCCCCACCGCTGATAATCGCATCCTTCATAAAGGGCTATCGCACGCGTCTGGGTTTCCCGGACATCCAATCGCATAACGCTAAGGCCCGCTTCTCGAGCACCTTGCTCTGCTGCCTCTAGCAGCATTTTGGCGAGACCGTGGCCACGTGCCCAAGGCACCACAAAATGCGTATCTATTGAAGCCGAGAAGATACCCGCCTCAAAATTTGGTGGGGGCTTTAAGAGTTGAGCCGATCCGGCAACTGTGCCGTCGAGTCGGCCAATAAACAAATCGCGTTCGGGCACGATCAAAACACCCTTCCAATAAGCCTCCAGCCTCTGGTCTGAGGGTGGGCGCACCCACCCAAAACCTATGCCGTCGCGAATAGCTTCATCCGTGGCGTCACACAAATCAACCAGATCCCCTCGGCGCAGCTCCCCCGCCAGTGTGACAGTTAGGGTTGGCATTACGGCCGCCAGGACAAAAAGTTAGAAATGAATTTTAGGCCAGTAACCTGACTTTTCTCGGGGTGAAACTGGGTGCCAATCATATTCTCTCGTCCGACTACAGCGCAGATTGAACCGCCATACTCGGTACTAGCGAGGATCTCCCTCTCGTCTTCGCATCGTAAGTGATAACTATGCACAAAATAGAAATCCTTGCCATTCTTGATACCCTTAAGTATCGGATGCCTTTGTCGGATGACTAACTCATTCCAACCCATATGGGGCACCTTGAGCGTCCCTTTCGGTAACGCAATTACCTCCCCCTCAACCCAACCCAATCCACGATGGCTACCATTTTCATGGCCAGACCTGGCCATCAGCTGCATGCCGACGCAAATACCGAGGAACGGTCGCCCGGCATTTATTACAACTTCCTCGAGTGCAGCTCGCACCCCCGGCAAGCTATCAAGACCAGCCAGACAATCTGCAAAGGCACCAACTCCAGGCAAAACAATTCGTTCGGCACGAGCAATCTCGTCGGCTTCGGCCGTCACTACTACCCGCGTGCGCATTGTCTTTTCTGCCGCGACTCGTTCAAAAGCCTTGGCCGCTGAGCGCAGGTTTCCCGAGCCGTAATCAATTATCGCGACAGTCATCGGTTCCCCCCCCCAATAACCAGCTAAGATCGTTCAGTAATCCTGTCAAGAAAGCGCCGTGCCGCTGACATATCATCGGCGCCAGTTACAACGTCCAACATCCTGAAACCGCGCCGCTCAAGTACGGTCCGTCGCCAGTCATTCCCATGAAAACCAACCAAAATCCGCCAACCAAACAGCACCAATAATAGAATTGGTGTCGATATCAGTTGCCAATAGCCAATTCCTCCAACCACGCAAAGCGCCGTGGCCAAAACCAAAAATGCCGACCATGTGCGATGATACAGGGCCCAAAAAACATCGAACAAGAACGCGGGCCAACAGAAGCTTTCTCTGACCAATACCATGTCCTTTGGCTCCAGCGTTTCACCGCATACGTGAACTGTGTAGACACGCACTACAGCTCAGTTCTCGGCTTCCTCGGTGCCAATATCTACTAGCGTACCTTTTGTAGATGGAACCGCTTGACCGAGCCGCGAGTCCTGTTCAATCGCCACACGCATAGCCCGTGCCAAGCCTTTAAAACAGGATTCGACAATGTGATGGGTGTTCTCGCCATATAAGTTCTCAACATGCAGAGTTGCGCCTGCCGATTGCGAGAACGCCTGAAACCACTCCTTGAACAATTCGGTGTCCATTTCGCCCAGCTTAGGCCGGGAGACATCCACCTTCCAAATTAAGTAGGGACGATTAGATAGATCCAGCGCAACTCGGGTCAACGTTTCATCCATTGGAATTAGTGCTGAGCCATAACGCACAATCCCGCGCCGGTCATTTAAAGCCTTCGCCACAGCTTGACCAATGGCGATACCTGTATCCTCGGTTGTGTGGTGATAATCGATATGCAAATCACCCTTAGCTCGCACGGTTAAGTCAATCAAACTATGGCGCGAAAGTTGTTCCAACATATGATCCAAGAAACCTATGCCGGTCTCGACATCGTAGATCCCCTGGCCATCCAGGTTTACGCTTGCACGGATCTGAGTCTCGTTTGTGCTGCGTTCTATCGTGGCTTGGCGCATGGCATTACCCGCGAATTTCCGGAGTCCTCCTATGTTTTAGCAAGAACCGCCGGCAGAGACCAGTCAGTCTCTAGACCGCACTTACCCTCTATTTGGCATAACCGCAATCCTCCTTGTGTTCACCTCCACTCGCACATGCTCCAAACACAAGGTTCTTGACGTTGGCGCCATGACACCCAAGATCTAAGGCTACTGTGTTAGAACGCCAGTCCTCCTATTCACCAGATTTCTGCCATGTCCTATTCCCCCACAGAAAACATGCATGCTACTACAATCCTGTCTGTCCGTAAGAGTGGTGCCGTGGTGATAGCTGGTGACGGCCAGGTAAGCTTTGGCGAAACCGTGATCAAGGCAAATGCCTGCAAGGTGCGACGGTTAGGCGATGGAAAGATCCTCGCCG
>PTKE01000075.1 GCA_002937585.1 Alphaproteobacteria bacterium MarineAlpha9_Bin6
CGGTGGTTTGCTCAGTGCAACAACTTTATTAGCAGGCAACGCTGGCGGAGAAACTACCAAACTTACAGAAGCGTTCTTAGTTCCCGAATCGAATGAGTCAGCATCTAGTTGCTCAGACGGCGAAGGTGTATTAACCAAACAAGGTGACATCATGGTCGGCCTTGGCAAGCGAATCCGTTGGCCGATTGTTATTAAATACGGAGCTGATATCTTGTTGAGTACAACCAGGGTTCTTAGCTCTACTCCATGGCAAAGGGCAATTCGATAAGCGGTATCACCTTTTTTTACTACATAAAAGGATTTGTATGACCGCGCTCCCAAAGTCGCATCCGAGGGCGCCGTGTGCACCCAGACCGGCGCGGGTCTCCAACAACCAGCCAAAAGAACTGCAATAACCAGAGGAATAAGCACGCGAGATTTGCCCCGCATCCCGTTCATAACCTTTCTTTGTAGCCCTAACTGACCTACGTTTCGCTTATGTCCCCTTCAACTAAAGGAACGAAACGCACATCGATCAAACGATCCTCTCTGAAACTTTCTCCTTCGCGACGCAACCGGTACAGCGTCTGTTTTTTATCCGCAGGTCCAATTGGAATTACCATGATGCCATCGTTGGCGAGCTGCTTCAGTAGTGTGGGTGGCGGCTCGGGCGCAGCAGCTGTAACTAAGATACGCTGAAATGGTGCTTGCGCTGGCCAACCCTGATATCCGTCATTAACGCTTGTACTTATGTTATGAATACCAAGTTCATGAAAACGCCGGTTGGCTTCTAAGCTTAACAACCTGTGACGTTCAATAGTGTAAACGCGGCGACATAAGTATGCCAGTATCGCCGTTTGATAACCTGACCCCGTACCGATTTCCAAGACCTTCATACGATCTCCGACATCAAGGGCACTCGTCATTACTGCTACTAAGCTTGGCTGACTAATAGTTTGCCCACATGGTATCGGCAAAGAAGTATCGTCGCACGCATGCTCAAAAAACATTTCTGGAACAAACATGTGCCGTGGAACAGACTCAAAAGCCGCAAGGATTCGCAGATCGGTTACACCCTCCTGGCGAATTTGTAATAAAAGTCGTGCTTTGTCCGTAGGCCTATTCATTCCATACCAAATTAATTAAGTACTTCCTTCAAATTATTTTGAGAGTCTCGGTCGGTTAGGTTGATATGCAACGGTGTCACCGAATCTCTTCCACCCTGAATTGCCGAAAAGTCCGAACCATCCGCGTTTGCCTCATTGATGAGATTAGAGTTAATCCAGTAATAAGTGCGACCACGTGGGTCCACTCGGCGATCTAGCACTGAACCCAGCTTCCCTCGTCCTTGATAGGTAACTGACACACCGCCCACATTCTCCTCGGAGACATCCGGAAAGTTTACGTTGTTTAAACGTTCGATGCCCATCCAATGAACACCAAACGATTGATCAAATCAGGAGCATAACGCTCGGCCGTAGTCCATTTTGCTCGGTCGCGGCGAACCGTATATCGGCTGAAAGCAATCGACGGTATTCCTTGCAGTGTCCCCTCCATAGCAGCAGCCACAGTGCCAGAATATGTTATGTGATCGTCCAGGTTGCCCCCCCCCGATTAATACCCGATAGCACCAGATTAGGTCTCGGTGCAAAAACCAAGTCCAGAATCCCCATAAGAACGCTGTCCGTGGGGGTACCCTGCACCGCAAATTTACGCTTCCCGAGCGAGCGACATCTAACCGGTTCTGACAATGACGGTGAATGAGATGCACCGCTCTGGTCCTTCTCCGGTGCCACGATCCATATGTCATCATTAGGTCTGCGCGCGACCCGTTCTCGGCAATCCGGCCCAAGCGTATCAATGCCATCATCGTTGGATAAAAAAATTCGCATGCCAGCAAGGTCCACCACAGTAAAGTTAGGCTGCACCTATAACCTCAATATTCCGCATATAAGGCCTCAGGACCTCAGGAACATTAATGGTGCCATTGGAGTTCTGGTAGTTCTCCATTACGGCGACCAACGTGCGCCCAACAGCCAACCCAGACCCGTTGAGCGTATGCACAAAACGGAAGTCTTTCTCTCCGTGTAGGCGAAAACGAGTTCCCATGCGACGCGCTTGGAAGTCACCACAGTTTGAGCAGCTAGAAATTTCACGATACCTGCCCTCACCAGGGATCCAAACTTCGAGATCATATGTTTTTCGCGCCGAAAACCCCATGTCACCGGAAGACAGCAACATAACGCGATAAGGCAGTTCCAATTCTTTAAGTACGGTTTCAGCAGACTTGGTCATACGCTCAAGCTCATCATTAGACTTCCCGGGCGTGGTAATGGATACCATCTCTACCTTGGAAAACTGATGAACGCGTATCATTCCTTTGGTGTCCGTACCAGCAGCGCCAGCCTCAGCACGAAAGCAAGGTGTGTGCGCCGTGACACGCAAAGGCAAAACCGACTCATTTAAAATTTGACCAGACACCAAGTTAGTTAAAGGAACCTCAGCTGTCGGGATCAGCCAACGATCATCAGTGGTACGAAACAAGTCATCCGCGAACTTAGGCAATTGTCCAGTACCAGTTAAAGCAGCACCACGAACCATATAAGGAGGACTTATTTCCTGGTAACCATGACGTTCAGTGTGAATATCGAGCATAAACCCAGCTAATGCCCTCTCAAGACGGGCGAGCTCACCACTCAAGATTACAAATCGTGCACCAGCCATTCGAACTGCTGCATCAAAATCCATCTGCCCAAGTGCCTCACCCAGTTCGAAGTGCCGCTTGACTGTGAAATCATAAACGCGTGGTTCCCCGACCCGCCGCACTTCAACGTTGCTCGTCCCGTCTGCACCATCAGGAACCTCTTCCTCCGGTAGATTCGGAAGTTGCAATAGGAACTTCTCTATATCGTGCTCAATGTCACGTATTTCCCGGTCACACTCCCGCAATTGAGCCTTTAGAGCCACAACTTGTTTCACCAATTGCTCGGCGGACTCACCATCTCTTTTTGCCGCACCAATCTGCTTTGAGGCTTGATTCCTCTGTCCTTGAAGTTTTTGCGTGTCCGTAACCAAAACACGGCGACGGTGGTCAAGTTCTACCAGAGCAGTCGCCTTAGGCGTGATTCCTCTGCGTCCTAAGCCGGCATCAAAACTTTCAGGATTTTCACGAATCCATTTAACGTCAAACATTAGCCTTCCACGTTTTGCCCAACAGTTGATACATCGTTTGGCAACTCAAGTTCAGCGCGTATCGTTAAAATCCGTTTCATCAAAATTGTCACCATCTCCTGGATCCGTCGCGGCCGTTTGCTCTCCATTACCCTCCCTCAAAGCCTCGTTTAATCTTTCCTCTTCCTCCTGTTCCCGCTTGGCACGCTTCTTTTCCGCAAATCGCGCCAGCACAATCGAAATCTCATACAAAACTAAAATCGGTAAACCGAGCCCTATCTGACTGATAATATCGGGCGGGGTTAAAATAGCAGCCGCCATAAATGCGATGACAATCGAATATTTACGATTTTTGGCTAGTCCCTTCGAGGTTACCAGCCCCGCCCTAGCCATGAGCGTAAGTGCCACAGGCAACTGAAAGGCAAAACCAAACGCAAACATCAACTTGAGCACCAAAGACAAATACTCGTTGACTTTGGCCTGTAGCTCAATCGCTAACCCACCATCGAGTCCCGACGTCTGAAATCCAAGAAAAAATCGCCAAGCCAGTGGAAAAATAAATGAATACACTAACGCCGCCCCCGCTGTGAATAAGACCGGCGTCGCAACCAAAAATGGCATAAACGCGCCCCGCTCATTTTTGTAAAGACCGGGAGCAATAAACATATAAACCTGAATGGCCATCACCGGAAACGACACGAAGACGGCCCCCCAAAAAGCGAGCTTCAGGTAGGTAAAAAATGCTTCTGGCAATGCCGTATAAATCATACGCGGATTTTCAACACCGATATCCGCGTAAACCTTCACAAGCGGCCGCACCAAAAAGGCATAAATATCCGGGGCCACTATGTAACAGGCGATAAAACACACAAATAACGCAATTATCGAATACATCAGACGATTGCGAAATTCGATCAAATGCTCAATAAGCGGCGCCTTTGGGCCGAGTTCTTTTTCGTCGGGCTCTTGAAAAGTCGACACCGGAAAAAGTTAGGATTCGGCCTGACGTTCGGGTACGGCTGATTCGGTTTCTTTCGCCTCTTCAGCTTCAACCTGAACTCTAGCTTGGCTTCTCTCCCGAGCTTCAACAACCTGCGCCACCGCAGTCGGAAGATTGGGGGGTGGGGCAACTGACGGAGCCTGGCTCGTATCTTCTGTAGGCAAAGAACCAGTCGACACACCAGCGGGTGGGCTATCACCGGTCTTTGTGTAGTGCTCTCCGAAGCGCGCGAAATGTTTATTTACGGGAATACGATCGGTTGCCGTTTCCACTTTCGACTGAGCCTCTCCCTCGCCAACAGTCGATTCCGTATCCGGGCTTTGGCTGTTGTCGGCTAATCGCTCGGTAGCGTCCAGCGCGGTATCCAAATCCATATTGGTCACTGACTGGATTTGATTTTTGACCTCATCCAATTCAGCTTCACGCACAACCTCATCGACACTCGAACGAAATTCGCGCGCAAGCCCACGCACCTTGCCACCGTAGTGCCCTAGCGTACGCAGGGCCTTAGGCAAGTCCTTTGGTCCAATGACGAACAACGCCACCACAGCGATTATCGCCATTTCACTCCAGCCGAGGTCTAACACTGCCGTTCCTCTTTAATCCCTAAAGTTTAGTCCGCCGACAGTCTACAGAAAAGTCCTAACTATTAGCTGGCTCGTCTTGTTTGCCAGTAGCCGGTACAGGTTCCGTCACGGATTCTGCCGACGGCGTCTCAGTCCTGGCCTGAGCCTTCGGAACTTCTTTTACGGCCTGCTCTTCCGGCTCTTCCTTTAAACCAGCCTTAAAGCTTTTCACCCCTTTGGCAATATCACCCATGACGCGGGGTAATTTCCCGGCGCCGAATAAGATCAACACGATCGCGAGGATCAGAACAATCTGCCAAACACCAATACCACCCATCACATGCTCTCCCGAAAAACCCGGAGGCGCGCCTCCTGGCCTCCTGTATGATAACTTTAACCCGAACAGCTGTATTTAATGCTGACGGCCTATTTACATCATAGTACTTAGCGATCCCTGACCGGAAATACAAATACCATTGAGAAATCAAGGTGCACCGCCACTTTGCTGCCAGCTGATGGTAAATCTCGCCCCGATAGGTTTACATGAAACTGTTCACCGCTTTCCTCGAGCTGAAGTGCAAGTTTGGTGTGCGGCCCCAAATCTCGCTGATCACTGACCTTTGCTTTGACACCACCCACTTCCGTTTCCTGATCCAGATGCAGGGCTTCTGGGCGTATCAAAATCTGCACTTCCTCACCATCCTCCGCGCCACCGGCGGGCACAGAACCCAGTGGCGTAACCACCTCTCCCGATCTCACAAAACCTACATAATCGATTACCTCGCCCAAAAATCTCGCACAGAATGAGCTCTCGGGCTGACGGTAAAGATCCATTGGAGACCCCGCCTGTATTACTCTCCCATTATGCATTAGTGCCACATGGTCCGCCATCAACATGGCCTCCATTGGATCATGAGTCACCATGAGCGTGGTTGCTCCTGTTTCTTTAATTAAACGTAAGGTGTCCTCGCGTAAACTAGCACGAAGTTCAGTATCTAAGCCCGAAAAAGGCTCATCGAGGAGCATAATTTTAGGACGGGGTGCGACAACACGTGCCAATGCCACTCTCTGTTGTTCTCCACCCGATAGCATGTGCGGATACGCATTAGCGGCACCCACCATTCCCACCTGCGCCAAAGCGGCCTTTGCCGTGGTTTCTCGTGTCTCCGCTGGCAGGGCATCAAGCCCAAACGAAACATTCCCAAGCACAGTCAAGTGTGGAAACAAGGCATACTCCTGAAACATAAGGCCGACATCCCGTACTTCAGGAGGGGACGTGTCAGTGTCATCGGCAACACGCGTACCGTTGATTTTGATCCATCCGATTTGGAGCGTTTCAAGGCCCGCGGCCAAACGCAATACCGTCGTCTTGCCACAACCGGAAGGACCCAACAAACAGGTCAACGAACCAACTGGAACAACTAGGTTCAGTTCTTGAACTACTGTTTCGGTTGCGTAGGCGTGGCTAACACCAGCGAACTCCAAGCCAGGCAAGCACGTATTCACGCGGCATCACCTACACGCGGCATAGCATGATTAAAATGCCCCACCGCATGGCTGAGAACGATTACTGGAATCAATCCGACCACGACAATGGCAAGTGAGGCGCAGGCGGATTCCGCTAATAATTCGTCAGAAGCCAATTCGAATGCACGTACAGCCAATGTGTCAAAATTAAACGGCCGCAATATCAGTGTTGCTGGTAGTTCCTTCATGACATCAACAAATACCAACAGGCCCCCTGTTACCAGCCCATTAAACAATAAAGGAACATGAAGACGCCACAACCGTTGCCCCGGACCGCAACCGAGTGTTCGCGCAGCATCATCTAATTGAGGGCTGATTTTATCCATAGCCGATTCAACAGCACCCAAAGCAACGGCCAAGAATCGAACTAAATATCCAAACACCATAACTGCGATTCCACCCGTAAAAATTAGGCCAGTTGAAACACCGAACCACTCCCGTGCGAATTCGTCCACCGTTCGGTCCACGAATCCAAAGGGTAATAAGACACCAACTGCTATCACCGAGCCCGGCACAGCATATCCCAAACCCGCAAACCGGATGCATAACCGGCTCCCCCACCCGCCCCCAATCCGGAGCGAGTAACGGAGCGCCAACGCCAAAAACAATGCCAGCGCGGAAGTAAGAGCCGCAAGCGAAACACTATGCCAAGCGTATTCAATAAATCGCTTGTCAATCACCTCAGACCAACTCTCTACCGTCCAGAGCACTAATTGCGCAGACGGCACAAGAAAACCTAGCGCCAAAGGAACGAAGCAGGCAATTACAGCCAGAACGGCAGACATCCCGCGTAGCTGAATACCGCGAGACAATCGATCACGGCCGGTAACCTGGTAATAGCGAGCCCTCCCCCGAGACCACTGCTCCATCAACATAGCAGCGAATACGAACAATAGGAGGATAGCGGACAGCTGTGCTGCTGCCTGTGGAGCACCAAGCGCAAACCACGTACGATATATACCTGTCGTAAAAGTATCGACGCCGAGGTACTGGACCGCGCCGAAATCACTCAATGCCTCCATTATCATTAGGGCTATACCAGCAATCATAGCGGGTCGCGCTAGCGGCAATGAAATTGCAAAAAAGGTTCTCCACGGCCCTCGCCCTAAAGTCCGACTAATTTCTGAAGCGCTTCCCGATTGACCGAGAAACCCCGCGCGGCCGAGCAAATAGACATAAGGATAAAGAACGAAAGCCATTACTAGGATCGCACCGGGAAGCGAGTGAATTTCGGGAAACCAATAATCACCGCGGGACCAACCAAAAACCTCCCGTAAACTACTTTGAACCGGACCGGCATACTCGAGTAATCCTGCATAACTGTATGCGATCGCATACGTGGGGACAGCAAGAGGAAGTAATAAAGCCCATTCGAACAATGATCGCCCGGGAAAGCGGCAGTTAGCGCACAACCAAGCTGTGCCGCCACCTATGAAAAGTCCAATCACTCCAACTCCAAGAGCAAGCCAAACTGTATTGATTACGTATCGGGAAAGGACGGTATCGGCTAGATGCTGCCAAACCTCGCCCATGGGATAAGCCAGGTGAACAAGAACGACTAGTGCTGGCACAGACACCAGAACAGCTATTAGAAATGGCAGAACCTGCCATAAATTGACCCGCCATCTGCGCGTTGCAAATACAACCGACAGAGATTTGTCTTGGTGGGTCAAAATATTGTCACTAAACCAAATCCGAACCAGCACACGTGGCTAAATTACGCCCATTAACGCATTTGAATGATACCCCGTGCCGAGTAGGACCACTGTCTACACCATATCTAAGCCGAAAACTCGTTAGCCGTATTGGGGGACCGGTAGTTCCGCCCGTGAATATTTCACCTCCAACCGGCACGATCGGCGAGCCGTATTGCATCACCATTATGCTCACCCAGAAGCGCCAAATTTAACTGATCGGCCTTGAACGGTCCCCAACTAAAAACGATGGGCGATTGCTCCACATCCTTACTTACAGGAAATTCGTGGTTAAGCTCCGCAAACAAACGCTGTCCCTCAGAAGAAGCAAGAAATTCCAATAGCAATATTGCCTCCGTGCGATTCTTGGCATGCGCGGTCACACCTGCGCCGGAGACATTGACGTGTGTTCCACGCCCGTCCTGATTCGGGAAAAATAAGGCTATTCTTTTAACTACCTCTTTGTCGCTCTTTTTTAAAGAAGCCACCAATCGCCCGTAGTAATAGGAATTTACTATAGCTATATCGGCTTCGCCTGCCGCTACGGCACGAATTTGGTCAGTGTCACCACCCTTCGGAGAACGTGCAAAATTCTGAACGAGCCCGCGAGCCCAAAGTTCTGCAGCATCAACTCCGTGGACCGCAATCATAGAGGCGATCAATGACTGGTTGTACACGTTACTAGAAGAGCGAACGACAATTCGATTGCGCCACTTGAGTGCAGTCAAGTCTTCGTACGTCGATAGCTCTTCAGATCCGGTGCGATCAGGAGCATACACAAAGACCCGCGCACGCAAGCTAAACCCAAACCAATATTTGCCTGGATCGCGATAGGTTACCGGAATTCGTTTTTCAAGCACTTCGGATTCGATGGGTTGCAGCAACCCGGCGACCATGGCCTGGTAGAGATTAGCTACATCGGCTGTAATCAACACGTCAGCAGGCGTATTACGACCTTCGACCAACAAGCGTTCTCGCAACTGACCCGCTTTCCCGCTGACTAGATTGACCGCGATACCAGTGTACTCTGTAAAGCGATCGAGGACCGGTCTAATAAGTGCCTCTTTACGTCCAGAGTAGACATTTACCTCCCCTGCTTGGAGTACATTCGGCCCCAGCAATAACGGCATAACCAACAGATTTACTAAGAAACCGTGCAATACAAGCCGAAAGAAACTATCGCGATACACGGATTTCAGGACTGAACTCATAATCTACGACGCAACTAATTCTTGTTCGCAGACACTTGTACCGTCACCGACAGCATAACTCAATCGCTCCCGCTAATCCTTCCCTATACAGTGTTCCCGGTACCCCAAGTCACTTGGTCCGAAAACCCTACGATTAGTCTGGATTGCGAAACGATGCGTACCCAAAGTCCAGACAAAGGCACGTTCGGTGGGAGAACCCGCATGTCCTACTCCTTGTCCTCTTCTCGCTCGAACTCAAACACCTCACCGTCTTCATCCTCATCCGCAAAATCCTGCGCCGCTTCCGCGATAATTAAAGGGGGAGTTGACAAATCCAACAGACCTGCCGCCTTAAGCTCTTCAATGCCTGGAAGATCATCAGTCTCAGATAAGCCGAAGTGGTTAAGGAAAGCATCAGTCGTGACCCAGGTGACCGGCCGACCTGGCGTACGCCGCCGACCCCTGGGCGCAATCCAGTCCGCGTCAAACAAGATATCTAATGTACCCTTATTGACTGTCACACCTCGGATTTGTTCGATTTCAATCCGGGTGACCGGTTGGTGATACGCCACGATCGCCAATGTTTCGAGTGCCGCGCGCGACAGCTTCCGTTGAACCTCTGCTTCACGGCGCAAAGCTGGCGCTAAATCCGGCGCAGTGCGAAATGTCCAGCCACCCGCAACATTAATTAAATTTACGCCCCGCTCTGAATAATGGGCTGCGAGGTCAGCAAGTAGCACAGTAACATCTTCTAGTTCGGGGATATGCTCGCCTATTATTTGTGCAGGCAAAGGAGTCTTCGCTGAAAACAACAATGCCTCAATAACGCGAAGCTGGCGGTGACGCTCCTCCATAATCAGATCTCCACCCGCAGGTAACGCAAATATATGGGACCAAATGTTTCCGTCTGTTGCAGCTCAATTTTACCCTCGCGCGCCAATTCAAGCGATGCCGCAAACGTCGATGCTAAAGCGGACTGTCCAATCAAACCATCCGCTATATCAACGGGCAAAAAGCTTTGCAAATTCATCCAATCCAAATTTTGCCCTACCATGGTCGCGAGCCGGCGCAACGCCATTTCGACACCATAAATTTCGCTAAGTTCAATTGACATCGTACTTGGATGGGCACGTCTACGAAGATCTGCATAAGCCTTGACCAAATCGTGAAGGGACGGTGAGTAGAATATTCTGGGGATGACCGTTACGCCTTCAGCATTGCCGCGAGCAAACACATCCCGACCAAGTAAATCCCGCGCAAAAAGACGTTGCCCGGCCTCGCGCATGGCTTCCAGCCGACGCAGTTGCAGCGCCAATGTTTCGGCCAAAAATTCTGGATCTGGCTCCTCGTCATCATCCGAACGCGGCAGCAGAAGTCGGGACTTCAAGTAAGCTAACCAAGCAGCCATAACGAGGTAATCAGAGGCTAACTCTAAGCGCAACTGGCGCGCACCCTCAATGTAGGCGATATATTGATCCGCGAGTGCAAGAATAGAAATTTGCGTTAAATCAACCTTCTGATCCCTGGCCAAAGCAAGCAGTAGGTCGATGGGACCCTCGAAACCATCCAGATCAAGAACCAGTGGCTGAGGTTCTCTCAACTCCGATGTTGAAGCTCCAACATCTATCACTTGTACAGGATTCTTCTCCATCTCATTCGAACCCTGCAACAAACGTGATTAGGTTAAACAATGTCTCTACCGGAACGAGAACCAACCAACCAAAAAGGTTAAATTCGATTCCAATCTCCGCAAAGATCAGCGGCATGATGAAGATCAATCCAATCAAGATCAATAACCCGTAACGCTCCATTCGTGCCAAGCGACCCGCCCACGGCGGCGGCAATAGTCCGACGGCTACTCTTCCCCCATCCAATGGAGGCAAAGGAATCAGATTAAAAATCGCTAATACCAGGTTGATGAAAATAGAATTTATTAGATTTTGTTGTATCCAGATTTCCGCAATACTAGGTGCAAGAAACGCGAAGTGAATTAAAAATGCAGAGAGTAGTGCGAGAGCAAAATTTGCCCCAGGCCCGGCGAGCGCTACCCAGACCATATCGCGACGTGGATGGCGAAGTTTTGCGAAATTAATTGGGACCGGTTTAGCAAAGCCAAATAGAAACGGGGCACGAATCAACAAAAGTAAGCCGGGGAGCAGTATCGTGCCTACCGGATCAATATGTTTTAATGGATTGAAGCTCACCCGACCCTGCATCTTAGCCGTCGGATCGCCTAACCTCCATGCCACGTAACCATGCGCCGCCTCATGCATGGTGATAGCAATCAACACCGGAAATAGCCACGTCGAAACCAAGTACACAATTTCCGCCATGCTCTGCGCACTTCCTCTAAGCGAGCAACCTGGCAAGCTCTTGTTTTGCCGCAGCTAAATCTATTGGTGACACCCGTTC
>PTKE01000076.1 GCA_002937585.1 Alphaproteobacteria bacterium MarineAlpha9_Bin6
AGGATACGGTTTGTGAGTTTGCCAATCTCGACGTTTCAAATGGTTGTGCGGATGGTTATGAGGGGATAGCGCCAGTTGGGTCATACCAAGCAAATGCCTTTGGCCTTTATGACATGATAGGCAATGTTGCAGAATGGGTGGCGGACTGTTGGTACGAAGGTTGCGAATGGGCTCCCACTGACGGTAGCGCGCGAACGCCATCTTTGAGGACGGAAAGGCCGGAGCCGTTGGCACCAGGTCCTGTGGGGGACTGTAACCAAAAAGTCTATCGCGGTGGCCATTGGAAGAGTGGCCTTGATGAAGCACGTTCTGCTAGCCGCGCCGGTCTGGGTATGGATGACAGAAGCGACTATATCGGTTTTAGAATTGTCAGGGCGTTACCATGAGGATTAATCGAGTATTATTGGTTTTGTGCTGTGCCGTAAGTGTTTCTCTGATTCCTTGCTCAGTCATGAGCGCGGAGCCTCAATTGGTCGATATCGAGATGGTTCTGGCGGTTGACATTTCGTCCAGCGTTGATGATGCGGAATATGATCTACAAATGACTGGTCTGGCCGCGGCTTTTCGCCATCCTGAAGTGATCTCTGCGATTGAGAGCTTGAACTCTGGTGGAGTTGCTATGACGGTTGTTCAATGGTCCGGCACCTGGGCACAGGAAGTTGTCGTTGATTGGAGCCAAATATCGGACGGCGAGAGCGCCGCACGGTTCTCCGATCTGATAGTGGCAACCTCCCGTGCATTCTCCGGCGGTGCGACTTCGATTAGTGGTGCTATTCATTTTAGCTTGAGGCAACTCCAAACCAACAATTTTAATGGTAATCACTCTGTCATCAACGTTATGGGTGACGGACGTGGCAATGACGGTCCTTTACCTACCAGTGTACGTGATCGGGCGCTTTCTCTCGATGTCACAATTAATGGCCTTGCGATCGTCAATGAACAACCATTCGTGGATTTGTACTATGAAGAGAACGTGATTGGTGGTCTGGACTCCTTTGTTTTGGAAGCTAAGGATTACCATGATTTTTCACGCGCGGTTCTAGAGAAACTTGTGCGCGAGATCCGGCAACGGTCGCCGGCCGGCCAAATAGTCGCTTGGGCAAATCCGAATATTTCGTTGAGTATTGGCGTTCCCTTCTCCCCATAACTCACACGATGTTTTCATAGAAAAACTCATTGCTCGGCTAACTAAGTAAAACAGTAGTTTTTGGTCAGGCAATGTAGTATCGACCTCCCCAATGTGGAAGGTTGTGTTAGGCGCAGGGTATTGCAAATCAAGGTTTTAAGGGTACCCTTTAGATAATATTTTAGTAGCATTTATTGTGTTGAAGGTTTTTTGGCCCGAACAAGTCTGAATAGATATCGACACTAAAGGGAAGCGTATTGTCTTTATCTACTGCGCGGCCGACTTAATATGGTCAGCTACTTTGCAGGTTTGAAAAAGACTCAATCACAAACGACTGAGTCCTTTCTCCTATCGATCAACATTTGTTAACGCGTTAAGCCGTGGTAATGAACTTGAGAAAAATTTCGATGAAGCAAGAAATGATCAAACATCTAAAAGTTCAGTCTCCTGCGCCTGATTGGTTTCACGCCGCTATGGCCGATGCGGGGCAATCGCGTTTTGTGGATGTTAAAGACTGTGCAGTTCACTACCTCTACTGGCCGTCTAAGCGGATGGCTCAGGGAAATTTGCTTCTCGTACACGGTGGAGGTGGCCACGCGCACTGGTGGAGTTTCTTAGCGCCGATGCTGGCAAAAGATCTAAATGTAGCAGCGTTGTGTCTGTCCGGTATGGGCGATAGCGGTTCGCGATCGTGCTACGATTCGGATATCCGTGTTGCGGACATGCGTGGTGTCATCTCTGATGCGGCATTTAGTGGGCCGACTTATGTTCTTGGTCATAGTTTCGGCGGGTTTATGGCGACCCGCTTTGGTCAGCTTTATGGCAATGAACTCACAGGTATCATTATTGCGGACTCCCCGATTTGGGCACCGCAGAAACGTGAAGAAGATCAGAAACGCCGCCCAAGGGTGGGTAATAAACGGTACTATTCGGACTTTAACGAAGCGCTAAAACGTTTTCGTTTGATGCCGTCACAACCCTGTGAAAATGAATTTCTTGTGGAGCATATTGGTCGGAATTCTTTAAAATTAGTTTCGAAAGGTTGGTGCTGGAAGTGGGATGGTGGTGCTATGGGGAATCATCGCTTTGGCGAGCCTTTCCATGAATATCTGGCGGCTGCGACATGCAGAAAAGCATTCCTTTACGGCGAGAGATCAAAACTGATGGACGAGGAAACGCTTGTTTTTATCAAAAGCCTGATTGGTGAAGATGCACCGGTGATTGGCATTCCCGAAGCGCACCACCATTTAATGTTAGATCAGCCAATCGCTTTCGTGACGGCACTCAGAGGTATTTTGGCTTCTTGGTATTCCGAGGAATAAGGAATGACAATTAGGAATCCTTGAAGTTAAAAAAGTATTTCCCGACATGGTTTTTGAACACTGTCATGTTTTAAATATTGCTTACCGCGAAATCGTCGAAACAAAAAGTTTTTAAGGATTTATTATACTTGCTTCCAATCGAACGGAGCTGTGCGTTGTCTTGAGACTGCCAGATCAATATATGGAAAATAAAAACGTAATGGCTCGAGGCAACGATAATTCAAGCGACGTCGGGGCGGAAGTAATTGCGAAGATCCTCCTCAGCCTTGGAATTGAACGGGTGTATGGCCTTCAAGGTGGTCATATTCAACCCATATGGGACGCGATTACTCGTTTTGGCGGAATAATGGTAGATGCGAGAGACGAGCGTGCCGCCGTTCATATGGCCCATGGCGAGGCCGAAGTTACAGGAAAGATTGGTGTGGCATTGGTCACAGCTGGACCTGGGGTCACTAATGCCGTAACTGCGATTGCGAATGCAGATAAGGCAAGAGCACCGGTCCTAGTAATTGGCGGGGCAGTTCCACGGCCACAAGCTGGTTCCGGTGCGTTACAGGAATTTCCTCAAATAGACCTCATGCGTCCCATTACGCGCGCGGCAGTGAGCATCTGGAATGCACGACGTCTCTCATTTGAACTCCATGCTGTGCTATCAAGAGCGGTAGGCGAGGGGGGTGTTCCTGGGCCTGTTTTTTTTGAAGTTCCGACGGATGTGCTGCGTGAACGGACATCCAATAATCTGATCCCGAAAGATGGCTCTATATTAACTACGGTACGAGACCAACCTGCCGATCCGAGAAGCATCGCTCGGGCTGTTGACATACTGTGGGGCGCATCTCGACCGGTAGTAATCACGGGTCGCGGTGCGCGTTCGTCAACAGTTTCACTCAACAATCTTTTGAATGTTACGGGTGCACTTTATCTGGATACTCAGGAGAGCCGCGGCTTGGTCGCAGAAGAGCACCCCTCCGTGGTAAGTGCCGTACGGGGCACTGTTATGAGAGAGGCCGACTTGGTGGTTACGATTGGTCGCAAACTCGATTACCAGTTGGGCTATGGTTCCCGAGCAGTGTTTCCCAATGCACGTTTTCTTCGTATTGCGGATAACATAGATGAATTGCGGGACGGCCGACGGGGAGAAATTGAGGTTTTCGCGACACCGAATCTTGCCTGTGACGCTATTCTTGAGATTGCGGGGAATCGTGAATCAAAAACTGATCGCGCCTGGGCCAAAAATATGCGGGCCAAACATCTAGAACGCTCCACCAAACTAGTGGAAAGGATGGCAACCGAAAAACCAGGGGCTGATGGTCTTATGCATCCATATCGGTTGCTTGCAGCGGTTCGTAACTGGATAGATGACGATTCAATAGTGATAGCAGACGGTGGCGACATATTAAGTTTTGCTCGTATCTGTTTGCCTGCACGTACATATCTTGATGCTGGGGTTTTTGGCTGTTTGGGGGTGGGTATTCCATTTGCTGTCGCAGCTAGTTTGGCCTGTCCGTCCAGAAAGGTAATCGGAATCATCGGTGATGGTGCATTTGGTTTCAATGGCATGGAGCTTGATACTGCTCTTCGCCATGGTGCACGCGCCCTGTTCGTAATCGCTAATAATGGGGGTTGGAATATCGAACGTACTGACCAAATCCATAACTACGGCGGTCGTATCCAAGGTTCAGAACTTCGATTTTCAAATTATGCTGCGATGGCACGTTCCTTAGGGTTATATGCGGAGCGAATTTATGATCCAGGAAAGTTACCATCGGCTTTAACACGCGCCTTTGATCGCGCACCGGCACTTCTTGATGTCTTAGTGACAAGGGATGCAGTTTCGCCGGATGCTGTTTCGGGGCTGGCTTCGGTTCCTGATTTTCAGCCACTAACCAGTTGGGACAACGCGGAAAGGGCTCGTTTTGAGGAGAATTGATCAACGAAAATTGGTACTACACGTATCGCTTTGCTTTTGGCTTGACACAATAGGGAAGCTTGCACGGTGAAAAGCATTTTTGACAAGAATGATAGCACAGAGGTCATCCGAGTTCTGATAGCGAAGGTGGGGCTTGATGGCCATGACCGAGGAGTAAAGATAGTTGCGCGGTGCTTACGTGATGCTGGCATGGAAGTAATTTATACAGGTCTTCATCGTACTCCGGAGGAGGTGGTGACCTCCGCGGTTCAAGAGGATGTAGACGTGCTGGGTGTGAGCCTACTATCGGGTGCACACATGACTATTTTTCCCAAGATCATAGAGCTTTTAAAAGTCAATGAGGCGGAAGATATACTCTTGCTTGGAGGCGGAGTCATGTCCGACGATGATGCGGAGTCCCTAAAAAAAATGGGGGTATCAGAGGTGCTTCTGCAGGACACACCGCCCGATTTAATCGTTGAAACGGTTCGCCGATTGGTCGCTGAGCGGGGTCCTCGTTGAATTCTTTATGGGGGCCTACATGGTGACGAGCGGAATGGAGTTTTGGTCGTTCCCACCGGCTTACGATCGCACATACATGCCGAGTCCGAAAAGCAACTATTGGTTGCCGATGCGAGAGACTATGGATCCGGGTGAGCGAGACCGAGAAATCGTTGTTCGATTGCAGAAGGTCATGGCTTACGCCTACAAGAATTCTACTTTTTATCGAAACAGGTGGGATGACGCTGGAATTCATCCGGAACACATTCATTCTCTGGAAGATTTTGAACGCGTGCCTGTGATTACAAAGCAGGAATTGCGCGCCGCTCAGGAACGCACTGAGCCATTTGGTGATTATTTGTGCGTTCCCGATAGCGAAGTTCATCATATCCACGGTACTTCTGGGACTACCGGGAGACCAACAGTGTTTGCAATCGGGCGTGAGGATTGGGGCACTATTGCGGAAAACCAGGCCCGCATACTTTGGGCAATGGGCTTGCGGCCGGGCGACATGGTATTTGTGGCGGCAATTTTTGGGCTTTATTTGGGTTCTTGGGGTGCCATGCTGGCCACGGAGCGTTTGGGAGGTAAATGTTTTCCTTTCGGGGCAGGGGCACCTGGTATGACGGCCCGTGCTGTACAATGGTTAAGAACCATGAAACCCCAGGGCTTCTACAGCACGCCTTCGTACGCCCTTCATTTGGCTGAGGTGGCACGTGACGAGGGAATTGATCCAGGTGATTTCCGATTAAAGATTATGTTTTTTTCCGGCGAGCCCGGTGCATCAATTCCTGGTATCCGCGAGCGAATTGAATCTGCCTTTGGTGCAAAGGTATTTGATTGTGGAACGATGGCGGAGATGACGCCATACATGAGTGCTTCAGGTACAAATGGTTCTGGGCCAGGCATGGTGTTGTTTCAGGACATGGTTTATCACGAGGTATGCGATCCTAAATCGTTTTCTCGAGTTGGTTGGGGAGAACGGGGTACTCCGGTTTACACTCATCTGGAGCGAACTTCCCAACCAATGATTCGGCTTTCATCCGGTGATCTTACGCACTGGATCGAGGGTCCCAGTTCATGTGGGCGCACGTATCCAATTTTTCCAGATGGCGTCTATGGACGGATTGATGACATGTTTCAGGTGCGGGGTGAGAACATATACCCGTCTGAAATTGATGCGGCATTAAATCAAGTTGCAGGTTATGGAGGCGAACATCGCATCATTATTTCACGAGAAGGCGCTATGGACGAGCTTTTGGTTCAGTTTGAAGTTTCAGAGGATATTTATTCGGAAGGCGCGGAGGCTGTGAGTGGAGTCAACCAACGGGCGTCTGAAACTCTGCGGCGGGTTCTTGGAGTTCGCGCCAAGACCGAAGTAGTCAACGCCAACATAATTCCGCGGACAGATCATAAGGCGCGTCGTGTGATCGATGATCGCGAGTTGTTCCGCACTCTCAATAGCAAATTGGAATAAAAAACTGTCCCGTGCGATTGAGGAGTTAGTAGCAGCCGCCTAATTAATCATGGTCTGCGGAATGAATAAAATAATCTGCGGGAACGTTATGAGGATTGCCACGTTTATTAAGTCAACAAACACGAACCAACCGCACCCGCGGAAAATATTAGACATGGAAATATGGGGTGCAACTCCCTTTAAAACGTAAACATTGAGTCCAACTGGCGGAGTGATCAGGCCGATTTCTACCATTCGTACGACCAATATTCCGAATACGATTGGATCAATTCCTAATGCTTTTATCGCCGGTAAAATAATTGGTACTGTCAGCAATAGCATGCCAATGCCGTCAAGAAACATTCCGAGCACCAGGTAAAGGGCGAGAACTGCTACCAGGATCACAATAGGTTTTGTATCGATCTGTACGATGTTCTCGGCCAACTGTGCCGGCATTCCTGTAAAGCCAAGAAAGTGTACGAAAATCAGAACCCCGGCCACGATTGCAAAAATCATGGATGTTGTTCTAGCTGTCTCCAACATGGCGGACTTGAAATTGCCTTTTGACAACCGGGGTAACGCGAGAAGTAGTGCGCCGCCAGCGCCTACAGCTGCAGCTTCCGTTGGAGTTGCAATGCCAGCGTAGATACTGCCCATCACCAGGACAACAAGGGTAACCATGCCCCACACGCCTTTCAGGGACTTAACTCGACCAGCCCATTGAACCCTCTCCATAGATGGGCCTAGTGAAGGGTTGACCTTGAACCGCAGAAACAACATTAGGGAGTAGCTGAATGCTTCCAAAAGACCGGGAAGAAATCCGGCCAACAGCAGAGCGCCGATCGATTCCTCTGCGATAAAGCCATATATAACCAATAAAACCGAAGGCGGGATCATGGTCGCCATGGTCCCACCTGCTGCTACGCAGCCTGCGGACACTTTGTCGTCATAGCCAAATCGTTTGAGTTCGGGGAGCGCAATCCGTCCCATGACCGCCGCAGATGCCGTGGATGCGCCACAGGCAGCTGCAAAGCCGGCAGATCCAAAGATGGTTGCGATGGCTAATCCACCTGGGAGGTGACCTAACCACTGTCGGGCGGTCCAATAGAGATCTTTTGTAATGCCAGCGTAGTACGCGAAGTAACCCATCAAGATAAATAGAGGCAGGACCAGAAGCGGGTACACGGCCAAATGTCCGTGTGGGATCATCGAGGCAAGGGTCGCCGCGGGTGTGTAGCCCCGTAAAATCCATAACCCGATAAAACCACAGAAGGCCGTGGCAAAAGCGATGCGCATGCCCGACAACAATGCAGCCGACAGGAAAAGTAACGCTAATAGTCCAAGATCTACCGGGTCCAAAGGAGCACCAATCTTATTGGTTGTCTGACGCTAATTTGTCACCTATTGATGATTACGTTGTTGACGGTGATTCAAGGTCGTCCGCCACCGGTTCCGGAAATCTGTGAGGGATAATTAGTTGCAAAGCCTGCAGAGACATTCTGACCGACAATAAGAAATAACCAACAGGAACAATGGCTGCCGATGGCCAGATTGACCAATAAGGCGGTGTCATCGTTACGTCGTCTATTTGCCAGGAAAAGTACGCTTGCTTCGCACCGAAGTAAGCTAAAACTGCACATGTCAGTACCGAGAGAATAAGGGTAACGATATCTGTAAGTAGTCGTGCTCGATCCGGTAGTAGGTCGACGATTAAACTCATACCAACGTGTCCATTCCTCGCTTGTGTGTACGAAACCGCTAGGAACACGATCATGGGCAGCAATAACTCTGCCCCTTCAAGATGACCTGGAAGTGGCGAGTTAAAGGCGTAACGCATCAAAACCTCCGCAAGTACGTAGGCCATGAGAAAGAGGATGATGGCCGCAGAAAGGTACGTTAGGAGGGATTCCATGCGCCGTTGTAGGAATTCGGCTCTGGCTCCCATTAGCGCCAGCAATGCAATGACTGCGAACGTCAACAATATTACAACAAACAATTCTGTCATGATGGAGTTATCGAATTTAGTGCCGAACTAATTTGTGTACTTTGCAACGGTAGCCTTCACGAAATCTAATATTTCATTCCCGGCTCGACCCTTTGCTGTTTGACCGTCGGCCCATTCCTCCCAAATCTTGCCAGAAACAGTCTGTAGTTTCACTCGTTCAGACGGGGCAATTTTTACAATTTCGACGTGCTCTCGAAAAATTGGAATCCAATATTCATCGGCCTCTTTGTAGGCTTTGATCATTGCATCAATGGCTTCGTTTTGTGCTGTTGGCAACGCTTGTTTAATTTTTTCTGGAGTAGCATTCCAGGCATCGATATTCACGCCTTGGAAGCACATGAATCCGCTCATATTGAAGCCATCAGTTACGTATTTGGAAACCTCGTAGAGTTTGAATGAACCAAACCCATATGTGTAAGGAAATCCGAAGCTATCAATCGTTCCACGATCAAGGGCAGTGTACCCTTCTGGGGCTATCACCATTGTTGGAACGGCTCCGAATAATTCCAACGCTGTGGCGTTGAGGCCCGAGATTCGCATTTTGACGCCCTTCATGTCTTCGACCGTTTCAATACGTTTGTTACCCATAAACTCGTACCCCGGTAAGAAAGAAGGGCCAAAAAATTTAATATTCCAGCGTTTGGCCATCTCTTCGACGATTAACGGGTGTGCCAACACCTCCATCTCGATATTGGCTCGTTGACGCAACTTAGTGGGCAATAGGAACGGGAGTTCCAATACCGATAAAAGAGGAAATTTGTTCGGATAGTATCCCACACAGAATTGTGCCGCCTCGAATGCGTTAACTCGCACACTTTCCGGGTTTTTTTTTGGTGGTCCTAAGGCGTCTCCATAGTTGATTCTAAGTTCGAATGACCCTGGTGCTTCAGCCTCGAGAATTTTTTTTATTGTTTCGATACCGATGGTGAAAGCGCGTTTCCCGCCCCAGACATTGAAATTCCAAACCGTCGATTCGGCGGCAGTTACAGGCGCACCTGTGGCAAACAGCAGAGCGACGAGGACACTCACAACGCGCATTGTACGTTCCTTCCATCTTATAGCTGGAATTGTTACTGACTTTGTTGTTACTCGCAACACACGATTAAAGAAAGCCAAAGGAGCGGAGTGGTCGTAAGTATATTTTATCCGGTATCTTTGATTTTTTGTTGTGCAGGTTTTATTAACCCAAAAGCTACGTGGGGAAATGGTTACGGATCAATTTTTGCCGTTGCATATCCGCTGACCACGGTTTCACCTTTCTGGTTTAGGGTCTTAACGTCCAAATCCATGAGCAGTGTCCCCTTCGTTTCGTTAATCTCTTTGACCATTGCTGTGGCAGTCAATGTATCACCGGGCCACACTTGGTTAGTGAATCGGACACCAAATTTCGTCAGCCGACCGTCCCCTACGTAATTTGTTAACATTTTTCCGGTAAGTCCCATGGTGAGCATCCCGTGAGCAAATACCGTGGGGTAACCCGCTACTTCGGTCGTATAGATCTCGTCTGTGTGTAGAGGGTTATAGTCACCGGATGCGCCGGCATACATGACGAGTTGTGTGCGGGTTAGATCATCCACGACGACTTCTTCGTAGGTGTCTCCCACGTGTAGTTTACTCGCGCTAAGGGGCATTTCCTTCTCCGTCAATCTTGTTCGACTGGTTTTTCGGTGTGCATAACAACCGAACGCATGGTGATAGCAAGTTCACCGCTTTGGTCTCGGAATTCATGCACTGTTTCCGCGAATTTAAGTTTACCGGCGCGTCGGCTCTCCTTTTCCCAAGTGTCCCCGTTGCGCGAAGTTACGGAGAGTTGGTCACCCGGCTTTAAGTGGCGGTGATACTCAAAATGTTGTTCCGCGTGCAGTCCGCCGGATGAAGGGGCTTTTCCTGCCAACCCGCTCGCATTTTTGCCCGACCCAAACCATTTTTTACCCGACTTCAGACGCAGTTCATGGTGGGGATCAAATTGTGCTACGGCTCGAACAAAAGTCGGTGGCGCGATGATACTATGGGGTTTGTTTTCTTCCCCATATTCTGGATCACGGTAGATCGGATTATCATCGCATATGGCTCGGGCGAACATCATGATGTGGCTTGCCTCGATTGGCATCCTAATTTCTTCGGTCATGAATTTTCCTCTGTCATCAAGTCCTAATAATAAGAAGAGTTGAAGTTAGTTCCAGTTCGGAACGGTGGTCCTTTTCATATGCTCGTAAATTGATCAATGGTGTGTTTAACTCCTTTCAACCACCTAAATGTAGGGACAAAAAGTAAGGTTTCTTTGTGTCAGATATGCTCCAAATTTCTACACCTCTGGAACTCCATACCGAAATAGTAAGACCGGAATGGATCGATCATAACGGTCACATGAATTCAGCGTACTATGTGCTCGCATTCGACGAAGCGGGAACCTCGTTATTCCGATATTTCGGTGTTTCAGAGGAGTATCGAAAAAACGCTGGCAGCGGCATTTTTGTCGGAGATTACCACGTTCACTATTCCCGAGAAGTGGTCGAAGGAGATCCCTTGCGGTTTACTCATCTAATCATCAATTGCGATGAGAGAAAAGTGCACTACTGGCAGGAGATGTTCCACGCGACAAAAGGATATTTGGCAGCTCAGTGTGAAGTAATCATGCTCCACGTGAGCTTAAGTACCCGGAGAGTGACTCCATTTCCGCCTGAAATATTTGCTAAAATTAAATCAGTCTGCGAGATTCACGCTAAGGCACCGCCGCCGGCGAACTTGGGTCATGTCATCCGTATCAGGAGGAAAGAACGCCTCTGATCGTTTATGGACATTACATCAGGTGCTGTGCTTTTTTTGTGGGCTAGTTGGCTATCTACACATCAACCAATTTTTTCACCCAACCCTATATACTCATCAATAAATCTTAAAACGGTTGATTGATCACGGTTCGGGAGAGCAATGATGGCCCGCGTGAAGCCAGCTTCTCTAAAGTTTTGAATTGAATCTGCGGTTCGATTTTTTTGACAGAAGGCGGAAAGATTGATCCCTTCTGGGTCCCGTCCTTGTTCCGCCACAATCTTGCGCATTTTTGTAACCATCGCGGCCGGGTTTT
>PTKE01000077.1 GCA_002937585.1 Alphaproteobacteria bacterium MarineAlpha9_Bin6
TTTGGAAAGGACAAAACCATGTGGACAATTCCTGTCGTACGTGAGATCGCTGTTGGCCTAGAGATCAACTGCTACGCTTGCGCCGATCTCTAAGCTTGATCAGTGATTGATCAATAATAGGTCATTCGCCGGCGGATCGTGCTAGTGGTTTTCTGGAGGTATATCCATGAGAATCAAAGTTTTAGGCGCGGCCGCCGGGGGTGGCTATCCCCAGTGGAACTGCAATCATCCCAACAGTCGGCGTGCGCGCAGCGGCGATCCGGCGGCGCGCCAACGGACCCAATCGTCGATAGCGATAAACCGTGATGGCGAACACTGGTTTCTATTCAATGCCTCGCCGGACCTGCGCCAGCAAATTACCGACAACGATGTATTGCACCCGAGCCAGGGGCTTCGACATAGCCCCATCCAAGGCGTGGTGTTAACTAACGCTGATGTTGACCATATTGCTGGGTTGTTAAATCTTCGCGAGTCTCAACCATTATGTTTGTATGCTACTAAAAAAGTGCTGGATGTGTTGCAGGCGAACAGTATCTTTAATGTGCTCAATCCTAAATTTGTCAAACGGAACACCCTTACACTTGGTGAGTCAGTTGAACTTAGTTTTCCCAATGGGGTTCGGAGTGGCATTGTGGTTGTGCCTTTTGCTGTTCCAGGAAAGGTGGCGCTTTGGTTAGAGGATGAAAACAAGGATGTTGCTTTGTCGGCAGTCGGCGAGGATACGATAGCATTGGAGGTACGGAATTCTTCTGGAGAGACCGAATTCTTTTACGTGCCCGGTTGTGCAGAGATGACCGATGATTTGGCTGCGCGATTGCGAGATGCGCCATTAGTGTTTTTCGATGGTACCTTGTGGCGTGATGACGAAATGATCCGTGATGAAGTAGGCATTAAGACTGGAAAACGAATGGGCCATATGAGCCTTTCCGGAGAGGATGGCACGATCGCAGCGTTTAAAAATCTACAGGTGGGCAGAAAGGTGTTTATTCACATTAACACTACTAACCCAGTCTTATTGGAGGACAGCGAGGAGCGGGCGCTCGCGACCAAGGCGGGGTGGGAAGTGTCATACGACGGCATGGAGATAATAATATGAACCCAGCGCCCGAATATTCCCCCCTGGTCACGCCGACCCAATGGTACGAAATTAGAGTTGATAATGAGGGTCTGCTCAGTTCGGAGGAATTTAAGGCCGCAATAGAGCAGATTGGTGCGGAGCGCTATCATAGCCTCCATCCATTTCATAATCTTCTCCATCGCGGAGAGTTAAACCACGGGCAGGTGCAGGCATGGGCCCTCAATCGGTATTATTATCAGGCTAGTATCCCGCGAAAAGATTTGACCTTGATGGCTCGTTTAAAGGACCCAGAGTTACGGTGTGCTTGGCGGAGTCGGGTGCTAGATCACGACGGTTACGAGGTTGAGGACGGTGGTATTGCGCGCTATTTGCAGTTAACTGCAGCGCTAGACCTTGATCGTGATTACGTGATCTCAACCTGTGGTATCTTGCCCGCGACGCGTTTCTCGGTTGATGCCTATATCCATTTCGTTTCTTCCCGTTCTGAGCTTGAAATGATTGCTTCGTCGTTGACAGAGCTGTTTGCGCCGGAAATTCACAAGGCACGGATATCTGGATTGAGTAGGCATTATGACTGGGCGGATGACCAGGCTTTAGCGTACTTCAAAAAGCGATTGTCCGAGGCACCAAAGGATGCTCAATTTGGCCGTGACTATGTGATTCGTAATGCTAGCACTCGTGAGCAGCAGGAAATGGTGCTCAATGCGATTCGATTCAAGACTGATGTATTATGGGCACAACTAGATGCCCTTTACAGCGCATACGTCGAGCCAGGACATATACCGCCGGGCGCATTTGTGCCCGGTGAATAGGCGGAGAATGATTTGAGCAAACGGTTCATCGTTTCTGCAGAATCCACCCCTAAGCTACCACGGCACGCGAAACTTCGTTTCGACAAGGCCCGTGACAAGTGGATTATTTTGGCTCCGGAGAGGGTCTTTGAGCTTGACCACGTCGCTTACGAGGTGATCAGTCGTTGTGATGGTGGGCGGTCCGTAGAGCAAGTTATTGATAGTTTATGCGAGAAATTTGACCAGGTAGGCCGCGAGGTGATTATGACCGATGTCACGAATATGTTGCAGGATCTGGCTGATAAGGGATTCGTAGTGACATGAGCGATGTGATTGAGCAAGGGACTAAGGCTTCCGCAACCGTGCCCGTCGCTGATAGAGTGGTGCCTTACGCCCTGTTGGCGGAACTAACACACCGTTGCCCGCTACAATGTCCTTACTGCTCTAACCCTCTCGAATTGGAGAGGTCGAGCAACGAGATTCAGACTGAAGATTGGTTGCGAGTTATCGATCAGGCGGCTGAAATGGGAATCCTGCATATTCATTTCTCAGGTGGTGAGCCAACTGTTCGCAAGGATCTCGAGGTTTTGGTGGAGCATGCAGGAAGGGTGGGACTGTACAGTAACCTGATCACTTCTGCCGTGCTCTTAACCCGTGATCGTCTTGAACGATTGCGTGATATGGGCCTTGATCATGTGCAGGTCAGTTTCCAAGGCACCACGCCGGATATAGCGGACAGAGTCGCCGGTTTTGCGGGCCATAAAAAGAAACTTCAAGCTGCTCGCTGGGTTCGAGAATTGGATATGCCGCTCACTGTTAATGCAGTCATGCACCGCCAGAATCTTCACCAACTTCCTGATATGATCGATATGGCGGTGGCGCTTGACGCTGAACGCCTCGAAGTAGCGCAAGTTCAATATTACGGCTGGGCATTGCGCAATAGGGCGGCATTTCTTCCAACCCGAGAACAGCTTGATGAGGCCACGGGGCAAGTGGAGGAGGCCCGCTCACAACATAAAGGTGTACTGGTAATCGATTATGTGGTGCCCGATTATTATGCACGACGGCCTAAATCCTGTATGGGCGGATGGGGACGTCAGTTTCTCAATATAACGCCGTCAGGTAAGGTCTTGCCATGTCATGCCGCGGAATCGATTGCCGGTCTTCAATTCGACTCGGTAAAGGACAAACCGCTTGCTTGGATTTGGGAAGAGTCGGCCTCTTTTAATTTGTATAGGGGGACTGGTTGGATGCCTGAGCCCTGCCGATCGTGCGACCGTCGCGAAATCGATTGGGGCGGATGCCGTTGCCAGGCGTTCGCTTTGACTGGTGATGCAGCGAACACGGATCCAGCGTGCGAGTTGTCTCCTCATCGCGACGTGTTGGAAATGCCGCTTAAGGAGTCGAATGCAGCCGCCCCCGATTTCATATATCGCCGCATCGGCGCCTAATTTCAAAACATGATCGGGTCAGAATAAGCGGTATTCGGTGTGGTCGCGGCAAGGTCCCGAACGGAAATTCGATCTGTCCAGTGGTACCGATGGGCGCCTTATAAGCTGAAGATGGCTATCAATTCAATATCCATGTTAGCCGTGGAGTTAGGCCGTTCTCATGAGCGGGGAGTGGTGTGCGGTGCACGGAGGAGGGACCGTTGCGGCTCACCGCTCACCCCTCGTTGGGGACAATAAAAATTTGACCCGGATAGATTAAAGCTGGATCGCGAATCTGGTCTTGGTTGGCGACAAAAATCATAGTGTAGCGAATTCCTTGGCCATAAAGTCGCCGGGCGATTCGCCATAAACTATTTCCAGGTTGTACGATGACTAATCCTTCCCCTGTGCGTGGGCGCTCGAAGGACGCCATTGAGAATGGAGTTTCAAGGCGAGAGATGACTTGGCCGGTAAGATCGATTTGGTCAATTCTTAGGGTATGCAAACCTAGTGCCACCTGTACTGTAGGTACGAGCTGCCATGTGCCGTCTGGCATCACAGTCGTTATACCTATTAACTCGTTATCAATGTACGCACTAATCCGACTATTAGGTTTCCCCTGTCCAGAAAAATCTACTTGCCCGCTAGCCTCGTAGTTGAGAATGTCCAGCGTAAGGCTTTCCGGCGCAATCAGCCCGTGAATGGGTTCCTTGCCCTGTAATAGTTGAGCTGAGCCGCTACCTTCGCGAGACATAAGTACTGCTAGCGGTGTTGCAGGTGTTTTGTCATCGACTGCCATTTCTTGTGGTAAATTCCGCGAAGGTAGCATCAGGACCACTACCTCCCCCGAGTGGACCTCAACACCTTCAGGTGTCTTTGTTACTAGATCCAACTCTCGAACTCCTGGAGGAAGCGGTACTTCTGGAACGAATATCCACGTCCCCTTGGAATCAGTTTGAACCGTTCCCAGTTCCGTTTCGCCATCTCGGATTGTGATTTCTGCATTGGGTTCTCCACGTCCGGCAATTACAGCGTCTCCGGCTGGAGTAACGGTCACTACGTCGAAACTAGGGGGAATAAAATCTTTTGGCGTTTTCGCTAGCCTCTCACGTACGATGGGCGTTGCCGCGGCATCATTTTGCGCGGGGTTTCCGCCACTAGCTGGAACCTGAAGCTCAGACTCGTGGTTGTCAGCGGGTCCGTTGCCGCCGTCAGTTCTTTTAATTTCTGCCGAACTTGTGTGGTCTCCCTGTTCCGGTTCTCCTTTGGACGTGGACGGTGCAAGATTTGACACTGCGTTAGACGTTGGCTCGGCTGATGCCGAAGTTTCGGCCGGTGGAACCTGAAGCTCAGACTGCTGGTCATCAGCGGGTCCTTTGCCACCGTCAGTTCCTTCAGTTTCTACTAAGGTGGTGTGCCCCTCAACACCGGAGGTGTTAGGCGGCTCGGTCTTCTCCAGATCTCCGGTCTGGTTTGAGTCATCTAAATTATTACTCGGCACTGGTACAGCTTGCTCTGATGGCGCCGTGAGTTGGGGCGGCGTAGTGATGTTTCGAACTAAAAACCAGGCAAGTGCGGCCGCTACCACCACAGCGATAACTACTACGGTCAAAGTAACCGATGATCGCTTTTTCCGGTCTCCCTCGGATCCCGGATTTCTCTGTAATTTTGAGTCGGCCACAGCGTTCCTAACTTATCCCTCACTGGTCCCGTGCGCAATTGGAGTCACTGGCAAATGCCCATAGGGGTCGTAGCTGGCTTCGAGATGTAAGGCTAATGCGGCGGTGATAGCTAATGGGAGAAGGCATATCATCCCAACCGCCAACGTAGACCCTTTCCAGCTTGGAAAGGTGTAAGCAACGGCTTGGTCGACGAAAAGGAGCGCTAGGAGTGGCAGCATTGCAAAGATTGGGGCGCCCCCGAATAAAATTAACTGGCTAATCAGGGCAAGCAGCGGCACTACGCCGGTAAAAATGGCGAGCCGGTCAAAGCGAAATTGGTGATTCCGCCAGACCAAAAAACAAAATCCTGCAGCCGCTGCCGCTATTGCGAGCGCGACCTGTGCAATTGATGCAGAATTGCCAAGCCCGGCGGTGATAGCAATGCCCGTAGCGCCAAAAATCAGAACAAAAATTCCAAGCAACCCCCGATCACCTAACCTATCAAATTGTTGTAAAGTCACGAGCCAAACGGCCATCAAAAGTATCGGGGGTACAAAAGTTTCTGGGTAACGCCAGGTAAGCGTCGGGATGGCGAACCAAGTGACGACGACCAATGCTGTAGGAAAAAATAGAGTCCGAGTTGATAGTTTCCGTGAGGGTTTTAACGTAATACCGACAAGTGTTGCAAAAACGACAATGTAAAAAAATTTCTGACTAGAAACTCGCGGTGGAAAAGGGGGTAGGCCCAATATTGCCACATAACTCGCCAAAGCGCCGGCCGCAATAGCCAAGACTGCCCAACGTGTTCCTCTCTCGTTATTTAGTAAAGATTGAATTAGAAAGGAGCAAAGAATGGAAACGGAAAAGGGCAGAATGAGACTTTGCCCAATAGGGTGGGCCAGTATGTTGGACATATGGCATTTTTACCTTGTGCTATTGCCAGGCAAGCGTGAGGGTCTGTACAGCGCGCGAGGTTAATATTCCTGTGCTATTAATATTTTGGTCAAGTGCTAACCAAGTATGTTTGAATCCGCCGGCACCAATCCTTCGACGAAGATTTATGTAGAGCCCTGATTTTGAACACTTTGTGTGTCTTTTGTGGATCGAGCCCGGGTTTTAAATCGGTTCATGGTGACTGCGCGCGGGAGTTGGGCACGCGGCTGGCTGCGCGGGGCGTAAGATTGGTGTTTGGTGGGGGTCGAATCGGTTTGATGGGTATACTGGCTGATTCTGTGCTTTCAAACGGTGGGTTGGTTACAGGAGTAATTCCTGAATTTCTCATGAAGCCGGAAATAGCCCATCCAAATCTTACCGAAATGGTGGTCGTTAAAGACATGCACGCCCGTAAGCAGCGCATGTTCGAGCTATCAGATGGCTTTGCGGTTCTGCCGGGTGGTTTGGGGACCCTAGATGAAGCTATTGAGATGATTACTTGGTGCCAACTTCGGTTGCACGACAAGCCTATTGCTATACTGAATAATGATCACTATTGGGCGCCATTTTTGGCTTTGATAGGCCGATTTGTGGCAGAAGGATTTGCCCCCAAAAAAACTGAAAAACTGTTTACGATTCTAAACGATGTTGATCGTATCATTGACATCATTGACGTTGGTGTTGCTTGCCATTTACGTGTCGGATATGGGGATCTCTAATTCCTAAGTAAGGCCTTTGATTCTGCGACTCTGGAAGTGATAAACGATGTCTGCCTCATGGTTTCCTGTAACAGTTTGGTACAGATCAAGGTGCGATACTATGGTCCGTATTTGGCCGCCCCGGTCGCCATTTATTGAGTCACATAAAAACAGAATTTCCCCCCAGGAGAATGTATATGCAGAAAATTAAGGTCTCTAATCCCATTGTTGAACTCGATGGAGATGAGATGACCCGTGTAATCTGGAAATTCATTAAGGATAAGCTAATACTGCCGTACCTTGATGTTGACCTCAGATATTTCGATCTCGGTATAGAGTCGCGGGATGCCACGGATGACCAAATCACGATAGAGGCCGCCGAGGCGATCCAAAAGCATGGGGTGGGGGTCAAGTGTGCGACCATTACCCCTGACGAGGCGCGCGTCTCCGAATTTGGGCTGAAGCGCATGTATCAGTCACCTAACGGGACGATCCGAAATATCATTGGAGGTACCATATTTCGACAACCAATTCTTTGCAAAAATATTCCTCGTTTGGTGCCAGGGTGGAAAAAACCAATCGTTATTGGTCGTCACGCGTTCGGAGACCAGTACTGTGCAACGGACTTTGTTGTTCCTGGAGCCGGAAAAATGACCATCCGATTCGAACCCAAAGATGGTGGCGAAGTGCTTGAGCACGAAGTTTATGATTTTCCAAGCGGAGGCGTTGCGCTCAGTATGTACAACCTGGACGACTCAATTCGAGGTTTTGCCCATGCAACATTCAATTACGGTCTAGAACTTGGTTGGCCGGTCTACATGTCGACAAAGAACACTATCCTCAAGGCTTATGATGGTCGTTTTAAAGATTTGTTTGAGGAAATCTACGAAAAGGAATTTCGGAAAAGGTTTGAGGAAAAGAAAATCACTTACGAGCATAGGTTAATTGATGACATGGTCGCGTGCGCTCTCAAATGGGAAGGGGGGTTCGTCTGGGCATGTAAAAATTATGATGGAGACGTGCAGTCCGACACTCTGGCGCAAGGTTTCGGATCATTAGGCTTGATGACTTCGGTACTGTTCACACCTGATGGTAATACTGTGGAGGCCGAGGCAGCGCATGGAACTGTTACCCGCCATTTTCGACAGTACCAACAAGGCCAGGAAACCTCGACTAATCCAATGGCTTTGATTTTTGCTTGGACCCGTGCGCTTTACCATCGAGGGCGCCTCGATGATACACTCGACGTTAGAAAGTTTGCTGAGATGTTGGAACAGGTTTGTATTGAAACTGTCGAATCGGGGATGATGACAAAGGATCTCGCTGTTCTGATTGGGGCCAAACAAGATTGGCTTACTACCAGCCAATTTCTGGATCGACTCGACCAAAATTTGCAAGGTGCAATGAGTTGAGAAAAAGAAACACGTGACGGCTATCGTGCCATCAGCCTTTGGCTGAAGGTGCAAGTTGATTGTCGAAACGCCTATTTGCGACTGCGAGAGAAAAGCCACCCAGCCAAGGACTCGAACGTGACAGGTTAGCCATTCGAACTTGAAGTTATATCTGTGAGTACCTGCGCCACTGACTCCAGGGCCTTGTCTATTGAACCAATATCTGGGCCCCCAGCCTGAGCCAGATCCGGACGTCCTCCCCCACCTTTTCCGCCAAGTGCGGCTGCGCCTGAACGGACCAATTTGACGGCGTCAACTCGGTCGGTGAGTTCGTCCGTTACGCCAACAACAATTGCTGCCTTCCCATCACTTTCCGTCACCAACGCGACCACGCCCGAGCCAATCTTCTTTTTGAGATCGTCAGCTAGGCCGCGCAGGTCACGCGCTGGTACACGGTGGAGCCGGCGCGCAGCAAATTTGATTCCGCCGATTTCTCTCGTGTCCGCAAATATTTCGGTTGCGTTTCCACCAATCGCCAGGAGTCTCCGTGCGTCGGCCAACTCAGTTTCCAGTTGTTTACGTTCCGCCAGCAACGTTCTAATACGCTTGGAAAGTTCACTTGGCCTCACCTTAAGCACATCGGTTGAAGCACGCAAAAAGTCATCCTGTTGTTGGCTATAAGTAAGTGCTCCGGTACCAGTCAACGCGTCAATCCGCCGGATGCCAGCGCCAACGGTGCCCTCGCTGACGATCCGAAAAAGGCCAATCTCCCCTGTGCGCGTAACATGTGTGCCGCCGCAAAGCTCAGTCGAATAGTGCTTCCCGTTACTGCCTCCCATCGATATTACGCGGACTTCGTCACCGTATTTCTCTCCAAACAAGGCAAGTGCACCGTGTTGGATTGCTTCTTCGGGTTTCATTAGTGTCGTCGTGACTAAATTATTGCCAAGGATTTCGCGATTCACCTCTGTCTCAATGACCAAAAGCTCTTCGCCATGAATAGCTTTTGTGTGACTGATATCGAACCGTAGACGATCAGGGGCAACTAAGGATCCTTTCTGACTTACGTGCTCACCTAGATGCCGGCGAAGCGCGGCATGAAGGAGATGAGTCGCAGAGTGGTTGCGCTGTACGGCCGAGCGCCGTTCGGCATTCACTTCAAGATGTACGGCCGTTCCGAGCGCTAAAGTGCCAGAAGTTACTCGGCCTGAGTGCACGTAGAGGTTATCGGCCATAGCTATCGTGTTAGCGACTTCAACGTGGAGGCTTGTTGGAGCTGTTATAGTCCCGGCATCCCCAACCTGGCCACCAGACTCCGCATAGAATGGTGTTTGGTTTACCACCACCATTACGTCCGAACCTGCCTCGGCGTGATCCACTTGTTGTGCCTCTTTGATAATGGAGACCACTTCTCCATCAGCATCGTTGGTGTTGTAGCCAAGAAACTCGGTTACTCCTACGGCCTCACGGATCTCAAACCACAGCTCATCAGTTCCGCTTTCACCCGAACCAGTCCAATTTCTCCGTGCCTCTGCCCGTTGATGGGCCATCGCAGTATCAAAACCTGTCCGGTCTACGGTCCGACCTTGTGCGCGCAACGCGTCCTCCGTAAGATCCAGAGGAAATCCATAGGTATCATAAAGTTTAAAAGCCACTTCTCCCGGCAGATTGGCTCCATCGGAAAGAGTTTTGGTCGCTTCATCTAGGAGCCGTAACCCCCGGCCAAGAGTTTCACGGAAACGTGCTTCTTCCAGTTTCAGAGTTTCAGTAATTAACGGTTGCGCACGTTCTAGCTCTGTAAAAGCTTGACCCATCTCTTTGACAAGGGTTGGGACGAGGCGCCACAGGAGAGGCTCTTTTACACCCATCATGTGGGCATGCCGCATGCCGCGTCGCATGATACGCCGAAGCACGTAGCCCCTACCCTCGTTCGATGGCATAACGCCGTCGGCAAGTAGAAAGCTAGCCGCACGTAGATGATCAGTGACTACCCTGTGTGAAGATAGGTGGATCCCGTCTGCTGCCACACCACTCGCCTCGACTGAGGCGGCAATCAATCTTTTAAAAAGATCTGTATCGTAGTTGTCATGGACTCCTTGAAGAACAGCAGTAATTCGTTCCAATCCCATCCCCGTATCGATGGCAGGATTTGGAAGATCAACCCGTTCCCCGCCAGAGCGTTCCTCGAACTGCATAAAGACCAAGTTCCAAATTTCGACGAATCTATCGCCATCTTGATCTATACTACCGGGTGGACCACCTGCGATGGATTGCCCATGGTCATAAAAAATCTCCGAGCACGGGCCGCACGGCCCAGTGTCTCCCATAGCCCAAAAATTATCGGTCGTATCTATCTTAATGATACGGCTCTCGTGTAGCCCAGATATTGAACGCCACAAATTGAAGGCGTCATCGTCGCTATGAAAAACCGTCACTAGAAGTCGGTCTGGGTCCAAACCAAATTCTTTATGAACTAGGTTCCATGAAAGCTGTATCGCTCGTTCCTTAAAATAATCCCCAAAGGAAAAGTTGCCGAGCATTTCAAAAAATGTGTGGTGCCTCGCCGTATAACCGACATTCTCTAGGTCGTTATGCTTTCCACCCGCGCGTACACATTTTTGGCTTGTAACGGCACGTGGGATCGAGCGTTTCTCATTGCCAGTGAAGACATTCTTAAACTGAACCATTCCGGCATTTGTGAAAAGAAGAGAAGGGTCGTTGTGTGGCACAAGCGGACCCGAGGCCACAATTTCGTGCCCGTTATTCGCAAAATAATTCAAAAAGGCCGCGCGTATTTCGTTGGTGCTCGGCATGTCGACAACTGCTCCATGGCCTTGGCGAGGCAACGTAACAAGCCCAAAACATTTCCTGTTCTCTATTCAACGGTGGAACTTGTAACTCTTCCCGCAAACTTGGCCAAAGGCCGCTTTTAACGGTTGGCCGGAGCGGTGTCTAGCGATGGTTGTAGCGCATAACCTCTACGGGTTTTTCCCTGGGGTTGTCGTCAGCTAAGGGAACTATTGGCAAAGCGATTCGATTGGGCCCTGATCGGCTCTCCGTCATCGTACGAAGTGTCGATCCGCCTAGAGAACAATTTAGGGGTTTCCAAAGGAACGGCACGCTCATAAACGTAGTTCATCTTGGTTTGGAAGTCTGCTCTCTTACACCCGTAGAATAGTATAGAAAGTGCTTCGAAAAGGGCTGGGTTGATGGAGTAGATTAAATTAGGGCTATAGCCTAGGCTTTGGCAGCAATCTTTTTTTCAGATGTTCCTGTAATGTCAGATTTGCTTGTACTAGGCTCAGTTAGGCCCGCTTGTGAGCGAAGTGTACTTTCTACTGCAGTTGCTACGTCTGGATGGTCAATTAGGAATTGCTTTGCATTTTC
>PTKE01000078.1 GCA_002937585.1 Alphaproteobacteria bacterium MarineAlpha9_Bin6
CCCATCAGTTCTCTTTAATTTCTACCGCGGTAGCCTGAATTAATATTGCACACGCTGTGTCAATGCACCATCAACCACCAGGTTAGCACCAGAAATAAAACTGGCAGCGGGACTGGCCAAAAACACAACCGCATTGGCAACCTCTTCTGGTAACCCCATCCGACCCATCGGGTTACGTTCCAACATTGTCGAGTAGAGCTCGGGTGCGTTTGCCTTTGCTTCCCCCCATACACCACCTTCAAAATAGATGGATCCTGGAGACACCGCGTTTGCGCGCATTCCCCTAGGGGCGAGCTCTCTGCTCAACCCTTTAGCATACGCCACCAGTGCGGCTTTAATCGAATTGTAGGGACGTGGCCCAAGGTAAATTTCTAACGCAGCTGTACTTGCCACTAAAACGATCGATCCAATTCCGGAACTCTCAAGGTGAGGCATTGCTGACTCTACCGCGTGAAAACTCCCTAATATGTCGGTATCAAATCCAGCCCGCCACGATTCCTCATCATTGGCAACTGCAAGCGCACTAACATTAGGGACCAGCACATCAAGCCCACCTAACATGGTCGACGCCTCCTCAATCCATTCACGTAGCGCACGTGAATCCGAAACATCGACCACCTCGCCATACCCATCAACACCCGACGCCTTTACCGATTCGACGGTTTCCTCGACTTCATCTGCTCCACGTGCGCAAAGTGCTACGTGGCAACCTTCCATGGCAAGGCGGTCCACTATGGCACGCCCAATTCCCCTTGTGCCACCAGTCACGATTGCTCTCTTTCCCCTGAGCCCCAAATCCATTGTGCGATCCTCCCAAATCTATTCGTTATTAGAATACGACAGGCTCAGTTGTTGCCATCGACTCACGTGTAGCAAATTTCGCATACCAATCGCGCAAACCTGGTCGAGGGGCGCGCCAATCTTCCTCAGGGTAGCGAAAATTAAGATACCCAAGCGCACAGGCAACCGTAATAATGCCAATGTTTACATCGTCATCGAAAGTCGCAACTTCATTCTCCAGTGTATCCAGCCCTCGGCGGACCTTCCCCATCTGACCCTCAATCCACGCAGACCAGCGTTTCTCGTCAGGTCTAAGAACTGTCTCATAACGGATCGATACCGCGGCATCGAGAACGCCATCGCCCAAGGCCTGACGGCGTAATACGGTCCACCGCGCTGTTGTCTCTACAGGAAACATTCGCGCGCCATCGTGAAGGCTATCGAGGTATTCGCATATTACGCGAGAGTCATATAGCGCGGTGCCAGTGTCAGTGATTAGCGTCGGCATCTTCGCTATCGGGTTTGATCGAATCAATTCGCTATCTGGGGCCACCGGGGTTGTTGTCAGCGAAACATGCTCTATTCGACCCGACAGCCCAGTCTCTATTGCCATTACCAAGACCTTGCGAACAAATGGCGACGGTGAAGTGGCGTAAAGTTTCATTTATTCTTCTCCTTGATACCGAGACTGGCCTATCCTAAACCATCGCCGGCAAAGAGGATGAAACGAAAATGCGTGACAATGTAGGCCTATTCTTGAGCAAGCGGGCTTCTCTAAGCCCAAACCTAGAAGCTTTTGTCGATATCGCGAGCGGCCTCCGACTTTCCTATAAGGAACTGAACGAACGATCTAACCAAGTTGCCCACATGCTCCGTGACCGCGGCATCAAAAAAGGTGACAGGGTTGCGCTGTTGATGCTGAACTGTCCTGCCTACCTTGAAGCATTTTTCGCCCTCGCGAAAATTGGTGCTGTAACCGTGCCACTCAACACCCGCCTGGTTGCAGCCGAGCTTGCATACATACTTCAGGACTCGGGTTCACGGTTACTTATATATGGTGAGGATTTCTCCGAAACAGTCACAGACCTCCAAGCTAAGGGAAAAGAAGGCACTACTGTAGAAGACTGGATTTTTGTATCAGCGCCGGGTGGAGACCCCAACGCGAAGGCTGACTTCGCATCCGATTACGAACGTTTGCGTGAGCAATCGCCCCAAGACGAGCCCGAACTGGCAGCGGACGAGGAAGACATGCTTTACATCATGTACACCTCAGGAACGACTGGCTTGCCAAAGGGTGTTGTCCATACCCACAACTCGGCGATGTGGGCATGCATCACCTGGTCAGCAACCGGTGACGTGCAACTGTACGACCGTTACTTGCTCATTCTGCCGCTTTATCACGTTGGTGCACTCACGCCAGTAACGGCCAATGTCTACCTTGGGGTCACCAACGTCGTTCAGCGTACCTTTGATGCCGCTGAGGTTTGGCATCTGATCGAAGAAGAACGGATTGACACTTCTTTAGCCGTACCAGCGATGCTGAATTTTATGATCCAGGCACCTGAGATCAACCAGTACAAACACGAACGTTTGCGCTGGATTATGAGTGGTGCGGCACCGGTGCCGGTATCTCTCATCCAAGCGTATACCGCTCGCGGCATACCAATCAACGAAGCATACGGTTTGACTGAATGTTGCGGCCCCGCAACTCTACTTACCGGCATGGACGTAGCCAACCACCCGGGCTCGTGCGGCAAGGCATTCTTCCATACGGACATTCGCGTAGTTGACGAAAAGGGCGGAAATGTTAAGCCGGAAGAGCCAGGGGAAGTAATTGTGCGCGGCCGACATGTCATGAAAGAATACTGGAACAATCCGGATGCAACCAAGAAATCCCTTCGTGATGGGTGGCTTTACACGGGGGATGTCGCCACCATTGACGAGGACGGTTTCATCTATATCCAAGATCGTATTACGGACATGATTATTTCTGGCGGGGAAAATGTGTATCCCGCAGAAATCGAGAATGTGATTCTAGCCCATCCAGACGTTAGCGATGTCGCAGTGATTGGCCAAGAAAGTAAAACCTGGGGTGAATCTCCGCTTGCAGTCGTGGTTCGCGGCGAAGAAACCCTTAACAGCGACGATATAATGACATATTGCGTCGGCAAACTTGCCCGTTACAAATTGCCCAAGGCGGTGGAATTTATTGACGTGATCCCGAGAAACCCCAGCGGCAAAGCTCTGAAACGCGAGTTGCGTGAGAGGTTTCCCGGCCATGCCCCAGAATGACTAAACAAGTGGGACCACGCACTTCCATTCGTGCTGTACTTTGGGATTTCGGAGGTGTTTTTACAGCCAGCCCTTTTGAAGCTTTTAATCGCTATGAAGCGGAAGCCGGTTTGCCACGAGATTTCATTCGCACCTTGAATTCAATAAACAGTGCGTCAAACGCCTGGGCAAAACTTGAGCGTGGCGAGGTAAGCATCCCACAATTTTGCAGGAGTTTTGAGATTGAGGCGCAAGACGCCGGTCAAAGGGTGGACGGAGCTGCCGTACTAAAGTGTATTCACGGAGAGTTACGTCAGGAAATGGTCACCGCGTTGCGGGTAATCTCGAAACGGTACAAGACAGCATGTTTGACCAACAACTTTGGATCCACCGACGATACATCGATTGACTCCGATGCAATCAAAGAGGTCATGAAACTTTTCGACGTGGTTATCGAATCAAGCATGCTTGGGTTTCGCAAGCCCGAAATTAAATTTTATGAACATGCCTGCGAGTTGCTCGTAATCACACCCAAGGAAGCCGTGTTTCTCGACGACCTGGGTGTCAATTTAAAGCCAGCCAGAGCACTGGGGATGCATACGATTAAAGTTGTCTCTTCCACCCAAGCTTTGAACGACTTACAAGATTGTCTTGGGCATAACGTTTTTTAAGGTGCTAATAACAATGACATGCATGCCAACGATTATTGTTCGTTTCCCTGAATTACGTTCAATGCACCTTCTCCGATCCCGAATGATAGGAAAACAGGGTTACCCCAACCACGCTCTTTAATGAAGATCACGAAAAAGAATAAGAAAACCCGTTACGAAATATGATTCCAACACTGCCTGTCATAATAGCTTTGCTTATAGGCCTCTCGTTTTGGCCCGAGTCGGCGTGGGCTGATACTTCGCATAAGATTCTCCAGGCAGAAGTCCAAAGCTTAATCGAAAAGCTAGATAATCAAGAAGAACACGAACGGCGACTCGCCGCCGAAAGTCTCGGAGACTTAGGCGAAGGTGCGAGGCCAGCGATTCCGCCCCTGGTCAGGGCACTCAATGATGAGGTAGCAGACGTACGTGCCGCCGTAGCTGATGCACTGGGAAGAATAGGTGCAGATGCCAACGCGGCGGTGCCGGCACTAATTTCTTCTTTGAAAGACCAAGATCCTGCAGTCCGCTCGACTGTAACGGCCGCCCTAAGCCAATTCCCTAAAAAAGGCGCCTTAATCGCACCGGCCCTGGGGAAACTTTTGGATGATCCGGATGAATCAGTTCGACTCGCCGCAGCCAGTACGCTCGGAGGGTTAAGCTCCGAGGGTGTCCTTGTCCTCCGCGATATTCTTCAGCAGCATCCCGATCCTTCGGTGCGCGTTACGGCCCTCTCTGCTCTCGGTGGCACCGGAATCTACGCTGAGCGCGCGCTATCGGAACTTCTGGCCGCCCTCGACCAACCCATCGCGGACATGCGTCGTGCCGCCGCAATTGCCCTTGGCAAGGTCGCCAGCGACACGACTTGGCCGGAAACTCGCCCGTGGCGAGATCGGTCTGCGGACCCCCTAGGATACGACCCCAAGCCAATTTGGCCCAGACCAATGCGTACGCCAATCCGCCAAACACTTTACACACGCCTTCACAATTCGGTAATAGAGGTCACAATCCCAGCGCTTTCCGAGATACTGGACGATCCGGAACCCGCTGTGCGAGCTGCTGCCCTCAGAGCACTTAGCTCGATCGGAAGCGAGTCCGAACCCGCAATACCATTCATTATCGAGATGATGGGCGACGGAAACCCAAATGTGCGCCGCGCCGCAGCTACAGCGCTAGGAAATATTGGAGGCCCATCCAAGCACATACTGCAGGTTCTGATTGTCACCCTTGCCGACAAAGACAACGACGTCCAACTAGCCGCATCCCGATCAATCACAAAGATGGGGGGTGCCTCCGTGCGGTTACTCATAAAGGCTATGGAAAACCCGGACCCCTCGGTTCGATTGCTCGTCGCCGCCACATTAGAAAACCTTGGCAACGAAGCAGTGTTGGCGATTCCAGCACTTTCCCAAGCATTGCATGATGACGATCATGCAGTTCGCCTTGCCGCAACCTACGCTTTGGAAGCGATTGAGGAAATTTCAAAATCCAAGTGATATTGAAAGGTAACAATGCACAAAATCGTAAGCGCCACAGATCCCGCATGTAATCTTGCGTACGCGCCTTAGTAAAAATCCCACAATTTGCAGATGATCCTAATTCACCAGTCCCAGATCTTGACTCACGACCAGTTAGCTAGCTAATAGCTTAATCCATTAGCTTTAAAACGCAGTTCCCAAAAGACTCCGTCTTAGGGGTAAATCCAAGCTCTTCACAATCAATTTTTGCTTTTTCTAAGAGAGAAACATCGCTCGCTTCGGATTGTTCTCCTACTGCAGGCCCGTCGCGGAGGAATTTTTCATTTCGAAATTCGCCGAAGCAGGCCTTATAGTTGTTCTTTACACATTCCCTGGCAAGGTCCCGCGCCTTCTCAATCTCCCGTGGGCTCATGGCTTCTTCAATATACTTTTGAAAGTTGACAGCCTCCTCGACTCCATTGGTAGCCGCAATGACTGCCCATTTGTATGCTTCTACAGCATCAATGGCTAAATCCCCCAGGCCGAAAGCATGAAACATAGCTAGATTAAACTGAGCTTCTGCATTCCCCTGCTCAGCGGCAAGTTTCCCCCATTTCACTGATTCCAAATAGTTTCTCGGGACGCCTCGGCCACTACCGTACATCCCCCCGAGCATAGCCTGAGCATTGGCATCCCCCTGCTCGGCAAGGGGACGAAACTCGTTCAAAGCAGCTGCGTAGTCGCCCCGCTCATACGCCGCCAAGCCATCATCAAAATCCGCGTTTGCCGAACTAATGTCTTGCAATAGCAACACGCCGAGAAACAATGCAATCAGATATTTCATAAGAAAAATGCTACGCCCAGCCCATGGATGGAGCAACGAAATATATCTGAAACTGCCTTTCCACACGATGATCTTTTTTTGGGATTCTCATTGTAAGCTAATAGCTAACCCCCTTATGTTGGATGGTCTTAACGCCATTATGATAGACTAGGTATAACGTAGCGGACTCTGATTAATGCCCAGAAACCTGTTACTCTTTGTGTGTTACTGGTGCCTTTGCTTTTTCTGGAAGATGTAATCCTCTCACCACTTACATAGCAACGGTCCCCAATTTCAACGAAAAATACGAATTTGTCAGTGAAGTGAGAAATGACATACCTCATGGTCAACGTACCATCATATTCTCCAATCCAACATTTGGAGATCGGACGCCTTAAATTTTTTGTGAGTAACACACCTATGAAATTCCTAACTGCCTTTTCCTACCCCAAAAACGCTTTCTTCAAACACCTTTTGTCTTTGCTAGTCATGATAACCTTTCTTGGAACTAGCACATCCGTCAATGCACAGGAAGGTGAGTGGGTCGATCTCGAGCTGGTTCTCGCGATCGATCTATCATCAAGCGTTGATCAAAATGAGTGGGAACTTCAGGCGATCGGCATAGCGGAGGCGTTCCGCAATCCAAGTCTCATAGAAACGATCCAATCGTCAGCACCGAATGGTATTGCTGTAGCAGTGGTCCAATGGTCCAGCAACAACTCCCAAAGCCTTGCAGTCGATTGGACGCTTGTTAGCGATGCAGCGTCGGGCCGAGCTTTATCACGAAAAATAAAGCGCATGCCGCGAATGGTTGGTGGCGGTCAGACAGGTATTTACGGGGCCATTGATTTTTCAATACGCCAATTCAAAAACAGCGGCTATACGAGCTGGCGAAAGGTTATCGATATTTCCGGAGACGGGCAGGCCAATTCTGGTGCACGTCCCGGTACGATCCGCGACCGTGCCGTTGATGAAGGGGTGATTATCAATGGCCTGGCGATAATAAACGAGGAACCCTTTGTGGATCGTTATTTCCGTGACAAAGTGATCGGAGGGTCAGGCGCCTTTCTGATGCGCGCTGAGGATTATGACGACTTCGCTACGGCTATTTTGCGAAAACTAATCAGAGAGATCGGGCCTCCCCTCGCGTCACCCCTACCATATGGGCCAATATTCTCGGAATCCTACCCGCTAACAAGTAGTGCTAAATCTCACGTTATTTCAGCAGATGCTGCCATCCTCTTACCCGTATCATGGACGATGCAATAAGAGACTACATACAAACGCGAAGCAATTCGTGCCTTTTTGCTGAGAGAGGAGAAGCCCTATTCTCCCACCCATTCTCCACTAGCAGCACGAACCCTGATTCATTTAGCCTCGGCCTGTTCAGCCGCGGCCCGTATAGCCTCAACCCGGACACGTTCCGTTTCCTGACGGATATAAGCGATAATCTTCAGCACCTCATCACCGTCAAGAGTTCTTCCAAATGCTCCCATTTGGGTATTCGGAATACCGCCCATGATGATGTTAACCAAGTCAGTGGTAAGAGCCTTGCGCGACCATTTGAACTTCCCCTTGGTAAGAGAAGGCCCCTTGGCACCCATGCCACCGCCCCCATGGCAATATGCGCAACGCCGGGCAAACCGCTGCCTCCCGTACTCGATGGCTTCCGCATCGCCCTCAAACTCGTTTTCCATGTCGTCGTAGTCTTCGTGTTCGTGAGCCGCTTGGGCAGGAGCATTTGCCGACGCTAGCGTTAGCCCGACAGAAATGCCAATCATCAAGACAAATGCCACCAGGGCCTGCATCAGTGGAGCCTTCCAGTTATTAGACAAGTTTTGCACTCCTCACTTACCTGGTTAAATTCGCGGCCCTAAACCTTACGAGCCCTCCCCTGCGTCACTCCGGTGTGCGGTATTTCATCGGATCGGGTTTATCCACCGGGGCAAAATAGGGCACCCCGTACTTTTCCACGATTGCCTGGATCTCTCCGTTGTCAAGAAGCTGGCTAATCCCGTTATCCACTAACGTTTTTAGCTTTGTATCTGTCCTCGGAACTATCATAGCCACATTCCACGTAAAAAGTGGATCTGGCTTGTAATTCAAGATCGGATGAAACTCCGCATCCGCAAAGTCTCTGTGTGCTAGGCCAAGGGACGGCGACCATAGCATAGCAGCGTCAACCTCACCCCGCACCATGCCCTCCATAACCAGATCATTTCGCATATAAATCTCTCGGTCAAAACCGTGCATCAGCAGATAGCCGTCCATAGGGGTCGTCCTTGAAACTCCAATCTTGATGCCCTTCAAATCCTCAAACGACTTTGCATCGGCGGCCGGACCCTGAACGACCGGAACAAAAGCAAGCGCCATATACGGAAGTGTAAAAACCAGATCTTTTTCCGCCAACTCATCGATTTGTCTGTCGTCAACCGCAACGCCGATGAATACGTCGCAATAACCTCCTGCAATCGAATTACGTAGCGCCCTGCCGAGGCCACCAATGGTTCCTGAATTGACCCAAAACCGATCCGAGCGATACCCGCCCGTGCGCGCAATCGCCTCAAGAATTTCTATATCGTAGCCCGGAGGATAACCCTGCGACGAGGAGGGGTAAATGTATGGGTCAGCACAGATGCTCATCACCCCATCTGCCAAGGCATCACGGGTATTTTGGGAACTTGCCGGCGTCACCGATACGGCAGACGCGAGTATCAATGCCACCGTGCCAAGACACATCCTAATTTGCATGTTTTCTCCAAAAAAAGAAGGGGCAGACGAACTGCCTGCCCCTCCCCTTATTCTAAACAATAAGCTTTAGTGCAATCCAAAGGCGATGATCATTCCGCCCTTAGTGTGGGTGTTCAGCCAATCACCATAGGTAAGTGGCCAGAGACCTCCACCACCAGCTCCCGATACGGCTAAAATGTACTGTGTACCATCAACCGTAAAGGTAGTCGGGTTGCCATGAATGCCACTGCCAGTCTGGAACGACCACAGAGCTTCACCGGTCGCATCATTAGCTGCCTGAATGTTGCCATCCGGACCACCAAAGAAGACCAGTCCACCGCCAGTTGACAGGATGCCGCTAGTCGCCGGCGCTGCCGACGGACGGGTCCATATCATGTCGCCAGAAGCCGCATCGTACGCATTAACCGCACCATTGCCACTGCCGAAGCGGAGGATCGAGGATCCGAGATACCATTCGCCGCTATGCCACTCCATGAGACCAGCCTGCAGGTCCATGTAGAAGTTATAGGTCGGCACATAGACCAATCCGCTGTTCTTACTATAGGACATCGGATGCCATTCTTTACCGCCATCAAGCGTTGGCCAGACACGCGTCACTTTGTCGTATGTGACGTCCATCTTCGGCCAATCCATGATTGGGGTGCAGTTATCGCCAAAGCCACTGTTCCAATCGACGGTACCCAACGGAACAACCCAGTTGCACTGGCCGTTTGTACGGTCAATCGAATACAAATAACCATTGCGATCACCATGCAACCAAACTTTCTTGCCGGCTATGTCGGCCAAGATGACCTCGTTAACGCCGTCATAGTCATAAGGATCGCAAGGCGTGTACTGGAAGTGGAATTTGATCTCGCCACTATCCGGATCCATTACGATCGTGCTGTTGCTGTAAAGATTGGTATGAACCGTAGGATCGTCACAACGAACATGCCGATCGAAATCAGGACCTGGGTTGCCAGTTGGCCAGTAAAGCAGGTTCAAGTCATGGTCATAAGAACCGGTCACCCAAGCCGAGCCACCGCCATATTTCCAGGAATCACCCTTCCAGGTTTCTTGCCCATCAACGATACCGCCTTCTGGAATTGTATAGGTCTTCCAGACTTCGGAACCATCCTCTGCCGAACGAGCAGTAACCCAACCACGTACGCCATACTCAGCACCAGCGGTACCCATAATGAGCTTACCTTCAAGTGCCATCGGCATGATGGTCATTGTCTCAGCGTAGGTGTAATCGCCAACAGCGACGTCAAATTCGACGGCACCAGTTGCATTGTTCAAAGCAACGATGTGTGCGTCTAGGGTAGACAGATATACTTTGTCTCCGTAAGGCGCCACACCGCGGTTCACCACGTCGCAGCAGAGTACCGGAAATACATCGGCAGGTAGGTCACGTGTGTAGACCCAGTCAATGTCACCGTTTCTGCCATCGATCGAAATGACCCGGTTGAAAGACGTCGTCACATAAACGGTACCATTGACGACCACGCCTTCACTATCCTGGCCCTCGAGCTTACCAAACGAGACCTGCCACTTTGGCACCAGGTCTTTTACATTGCCCCGGTTGATCTGAGCCGCTTGGCTATAACGAGTGCTCTCATAGTCTTTACCATAGTGCAGCCAGTTTGATGGGTCCTTATCCGCATGTTCCAGCATCCAATCAGATACATGGTTTTTATGCTGCGGATCAGCCCCAAACTCACCAGCTGGTTGTGCCGACACAGTCGCCGCTGTCCCCAGAGCCAAAGCTCCGGCTACCAACAAGCCTACCGCCGGTTTGTTCCAACTTTTATCCACTTTGTTTACCTCCCTGCAGGGGTTTGTGGAAAGTTAATATTCAGGAAAACCGAGGTTCGTGGCCAGACGCAGCCACAAACCCACAGCGCCCACTGCGACCAAAAAGGCCGCCAGAAGGGCGATGCGCCAAAATAAAGTCAGTTAGCCTCCCTCAGACAGAAACTTTCACCTATTAAGAGCAATCAATCAACAGGCAATATTCAATTTATGCAGATTTTACGAAAATACTCCCCGTATGCAAAAATATACATATTGCGCCTTTTTATTATTTCGCAAATAAAACTGATCAATATCAGATATACACTCTAGTTTAAAAAAATAATACATCACTATTATTTTTCTCATATCGTGTATGTATTCAATTATAAGACGGCAAACTATTCTATAAAAAAAATGTTTGTTACAAATAATAGTAATTAATAACCATTGTTAAATATTTAATATTTTATATATAAT